>NZ_JAGEUF010000004.1:0-461505 GCF_018101215.1 Phaeobacter sp. HS011
GAAGTTTCCCGAGAGAAAAACATGTGATCCAATTAAATCAATGACTTAAACCACAACAAAGTCAGCACCCCTGACCCGAAATCAACCCCATCACCGCCAGAACTCCCCCGCAAAGACATCCAAATCACACTTACCCACAGACTCGACCCACATATCCACAGACCAACCCAAATCCAAAACGAGTCACAATCCAAAAAAAGTGCAAAACACCGGTTAGTCTGCGTGGTGAAGCCAATGGCCATGGCCCCCAGATATGTCTTAGCCAACTCTCTCTACATATAAGAAGATGGGCGAGAGCGGCGAAAGGCGCGCAACAAAGACTGCCACCCCCGCTGTATTAGAATGCGCCGTGCCGTCGGACTGCAAACGCCGCGCCCCGGGAAGGGGCGCGGCGTCTGGCCCAACAGAATAGGACCAAAGGTTCGGTTCTGGCGGGAGACCCTGCCCGTCAAGGCGCGGATCTTCCGGTATTACTGGAGCTGGGCCCAGAACAATTCCAGATGACGCGACACGATTTCCTGAAACCGGCCATCGGCCTTGAGCGCCTTCAGGCCTGCGTTGATGCGATAGAGATGCGAGGTGCCGCGCCAGTGGCGTTTGGAAATCACCACGTGAAGGCCCTCTTCGGAGAGCGGGCGTTCAAGAGGAAGCACCTGATCACGCAACCCTTCGGAGATAAGTGTATTCGCGCCGAGAAAGAGGTTCAGTGAGACCGCATCCACCTCCCGCGCCATCAGCTTGCGGAAGCAGGCGCCGGGGTCGGCTGCCTGAACCAGCGTCAGCTTGCCCTCGCTCAACCAGCGGCGATCTCCGCGATCAAGGTCATGGGTGTAGTACCCTTCAGGGCGGCACAGAGTCTTGCCCAACATATCGGTGTCGCTGTTAAAGGCGAAGGCCGCATCTGCCCGCACGAAGACCATGATCGGGATGGTCATCAGCGGCTCCGAGAAATGGAAGTTCACGCAGCGTTCATCTGTTGGGTTTGCCGCACAATCCGGCTTCATCCAGGGAAACCCCATGTCGAACTGCTTCTCATCCAGCATCGGGAACAGATGTTTCGACCAATCCTGCTCCCAGGTGATCGAATAGGATACAGGCGCGGGAGTCAGCTCCAGCGCGGCATTGACCAGTTCGGTCACCATCCCCTGACCGGGCAGCGCCTGATCGGTAAATGGGGCAAAGCCACCGCCGGTCAGCAACTTCATCTCCGCATCATCCTTGCGGAGCGGCGTGGCATCGGGGGCAGTGGCCTGCTGTGCGCAGGGGATGTGCAGCGTTTTACCGGGAATAACGCTCGGCCCCTCCAGCACATGCTGGTTGCTATAGTAGATCAGTGTCCAGCGGCTACGGTCACCATAATGGGTTTCGGCGATCGAGAAGAGTGTGTCGCCGGGTTGAACCCGGTAATCGACATTGCAGATGGCTTGCGCCGCGCGTGGTGCGACGCCGATGGCCAGCAGCAACGCAATGGCTGCCGTTGCGAGATGTTTCAGCATGGCGCCCTCCCTCAGAAGCCGGCCCAGATCCTGGCCATGTGATCCTCGATAATGGCCTGATAACGACCATTCTCACGGATGTTGCGCAGACCCGTATTGATCATGGCCAGCATTTCATCGGCCTGTGGATGGGTTTTATGCACCACGACATGGATACCCAGCACCGAAAGCGGCAACGGCAGCACCTCAAACTGATCAAGCAGATCGTTTTCTTTCATCACGCTGCGCCCGGTGAATTCATTGATCGCGACGGCATCCGCCTCGCCTTTGGCGACCATCTCGAAACAATCGGCAACCTTATGCGGCTGCTTCAGGGTGATCTTTTTCTCCTCCATCCAGCGGCGACCGTAACCATCCAGATCGAAGGTCAGATAGCCAGCCGGACGGCAGAGGGTCTTACCCTCGATGTCGGCGTCACTCTCAAAGGTGAAGGGGCGTGACTTATCCACGAACAGCAGCATCAGCGTCTCAAACATCGGGTCCGAGAACAGAAAGTTCACGCAGCGATAGCTCTCAGGCATGGTGTCGCAATCCGGGCGATACCAGGGGAAGCCAAGATCCAGCAGCGCGTTCGACAGCAGCGGATCGAAATGGGAGGCCCAGTCGTCCACCCAGTGGATGGCAAAGCCCTGCGCCGGGGCGGCATCGGTCATCGCTGCATTCACCACCTCGGTGATCAGCCCGCCATTATGGGCGGTCTTGGAGGTGAAGGGCGCATAGTCATCACCGGTCAGCAGGTTGATCTTGCTGCGTACGGCGGCGGTACCCGGCTGCACCTTGACCGGTGCCGCGACCACAGGTTGCGCATCCGCAACGGCCTTACCGCCGGGCAGCCCTGTCGGCAGGCCATTCAGGCAGGCCATGGTCAGTTCCATGCCGACGCGGATCGCATCCGGGCGCGGGCCAATCGCGTCGATGTTGCGGCTGTGGATGGCACTCCACATGCCCACATCCTTGTAGAGCCGGTCAGCAATCAGCGACAGGCTGTCCCCGGGGCGCACCTTATATGTGCCGCCGCAGGTCTCTGCGGCCAAGGGTGTGGCCAATAGGCCGGTAACGCAACAAAGCGCCGCGATCAGGTGTTTTCTCATAATGTCCCTCTTGGGTTTAACTCGGGCGCCTCGCGCCGATCATCGGCGCCGCCTCTTCTGTCTTAGGAAGGTTGGAAGACTTGTCTCTTGGCGGCCTACCACGCATCGACCGAGAGCATGGGCGCGCGCAGCAGAAACGGCCCGGAGCTGGTGTTACTGACCGACGAACAGCGCCAGAATGGTTGCGGTATCGACGCGCCCATCCGCTCCGATCAGCGCCCCAGGTACGGTGATGGTCTCGCTGCGATAGGCATCATTTACCATTTGATCGATATAGGCAGGCGATTGTCCCTGCCCCACGGCCCGCAACACCAGACTATACAGCGCGGTATGGGCCTGCGACGCCGGGGTGGCGGGCTGGACTGCTTCCGCAGATGGTGTCGCAGCGCTGCCACGCCGCAGCGCCGCCAGCGTTCCTGCGGTCATCTGCGCGACCATGGCATCTTCGGCGCTGAGCGGGGCGGCGGTTTCGACCGCAGCCGTTAGCAGTTCCTCAGCCGCGGCCCGCTCGCTGGGGGTGGCACTTGGATCCAACCCTGCCAGCGCCTGAGGCGTCAGCAACCGTGCTACACGCGGCTGATCACCAGCTGTATCGGCGGTCTCATCAGGTCCGAACTGTAGCACTGCAAGACCCACGGCAAAGAACCCCAGGACCGCAGCCGCAGCCCCCAGTTTCATGATCGGCGACACCCGGGCCAAGGGACGGCCGAGAGCAGGCTTACGCCCGCCAGTCTTCCCGTCTGCGGCTTTGAAGGACCCGGCAGCCCCCTTATCGATATCCGGATTGATGTCAGTCCGATCCTGCGCAACGGAGGCCACCGCCGCAATATTTGCCTTGGCGCGGGATTTTCCCGCCTGAGGCGAGCGCAGCGTACTGTTGCTCGAGGAAATAACACCATCAATCTGGACCGAGCGCACCGGACGGTCACCGGTACCAGCGACCTCTGTTCGGGTTTCACTGTCTTTTTTAACGCTCAACATCGGCCCACATTACCCCCCGGCTGCTCCGAAAATCGCGGTCGAGCCGCGTTTTATTAACCGATTCTTAACGTTTGAGCGATTCTGCGTCAACATTCTGCGGCAGAATGGTAAATCGCTACAGGATTTGCTGTGGGAAAGCCCATGTTGAGAGGCCAACCGGGGATTCCCTCAATATACAGAACCAAGGAATTCGGCGTACGCATGTCGATCATCTCGGCTGTACACAGGCCCGCCGCGCGGGTCACCATTTGCACGAAGTGCAATCATGAGGCGAGTTTCATGCAGATCAAATCGCAGAGCGGCATAAGCCGACAAAGGATAGCGTCGTCCTGTGCCTCAGCGCCATCACCAGCCCGAGTGAACCATCGCGGGCAGCCGGAACTTGCTGCCCGCGATTGAAATGTAGGGCAGCCCGAAGCGCTGCGGCGCCCTTATTCATTCACAAGGGAAAATCTGTCACTTGCAGCTTCCAAGCGTCGGCAGCAAGCCAGACCAGCATATCACGATTTAGCGCATGGACGAATTCATCCGCTTTAGTTCTGGGTTATCTACATCCAGACATTTTCGTCATCTCGTGCTTCTAATTGAATTCACAAAATCACTCAATTGCTTCAGGCATCATCTGACAATGCCTCTGATGTCAATTGGTTGGCTGCGAAACACGCCTAACGGTGTAGTAACTGCTACAAACTACGGGTGCCGCCGAACGTAAACGCGATTTACATAACAACAACCGAACTCGTCGATCCAAGCAAATCAGCTTCCAAAGGAAAAGCCGCTGCGGGAGCCGAAACCGCCTCTGGAAGCCACTGTCGTGCGTGTCTGGATCTTGGGGGCGGCCCGCTGCACCTTGGGATTATAAGCCCGGATGTTCTTTTTTGTGGTGCCATACCGGCCGCCACCCAAGTAACCAACGTAACCACCACCTGTGGAATAGTAGTAACCCCTGCGGGTCCTGTCGCGGTAAACAGGACGGACAAAGTCGGAAACAACGCCCCCGGCGATTGCTCCGGTCACCAAATATCCCATCGGAACAGGCGAATAATATGCCTGGTTTCCGGATTTCTCATAAGAACAATCTGTGCCTTGTTCCTCACAAAGGGGCCGACTGTTGTACCGGGGTGCTGTGGTTTCATGAATCCGCTTTCCCTCGTCGATCAAAGGTGCGCAATCCCCATCAGGAACATGTTCTGAAGAAAAACACTCCGACACCGTCCGGTACAGCTCCCCTTCAGTATCGAAATCTTCCTGACAGGCAGTCAATGCGAGCGAAGCTGACGCCATAGTCAAGAGCTTCACAGATCTTGAACGTTTCATGCGGGATCTCCCGTTGTCCTGTCGTTTCAGTAGGTGATGCAAGCTGCATTAAGCAGCCCAACGGTGACCGAAATGCCTGCAAGCTTGATGCTGACGGCAATCTCACCGCGGGAAATGCGCTCGGAAATCAGGGGGTAGAAACGCTTGAAAACCTGATAGACGGCAAGCTGCGCAATCCCGGCGATGACACCCCAGATCAAGAAATCAATCAGGTTGATCGAATTCGCAGCAGCGCTGGCCAACGGTAGCGAAAAACCGATGAATGCCGCGCTCAACACTACCGATGCAGCGGCGTTATTTTCTTTGATCAGTGCGACCTCATCATTGGGGGTCATACGCATGTACAGCGCCATGAAGAGCATCAGCAAGATCAAGGCTGTTGCAAAATACATTAGGAAGGGAATGAGCCCAGCCAGTGTGGCTGTCAGAAGTGTCATAGTGAGGTCCTTTTGTGGATCACGTGATCAATGCATGCCGGGGCAGAACCCGGCCAATGAGAAACGAAGCCGAACGTTCGCCGTCTTCCGGCTCCTCCAGATTGACGAGAAGCATTTCGTCGCGCCCGTCGCTCAGTCCGCGCCCGAACAGCATCGCAGTCTGGAAAATTCGGGAAGGCGCTGCACTGTCTCGGGTTTCGCGCACGTCTTCCCAATACGTCATCGGGTCTTCAACCATGTCGGAGTGACTGAACCAGGCGCGTTTGAAAGCCACGCTGCTGGTCTCGGCCTGCAAGTCAAACCGGCTCTGCCGCTGTCGGGTTGTGAGATCATTCCAATCTGCGTCGCGGGACGGATACTGCACATCGTAGGCATACCAAAGCATGATCTCGTCCACCCGATCGTCCTCATACCCGTCGCCGCCTTGGATCTGCAGCAGGTATCGGTCGTCATCGGTGTAGAAACGATGCAGATGCGACTGCTCGCCGAGGTCGCAGTGCCCCTGCGCACAAATCATAAATCCGGTCTGAGGCGGCTCCAGCAGCGTATCGACGCCCAACAGCTTCAGCTCGATCGGATCAATGGTCACGCTGCGGCCGATGGTCAGCCCAGCCACCTCCGGCACGCTGTTGGCTTTCTTGCGGTTAAACAATGACCGGAACATCACCAAGCCCTTTGGAAATTTGCTTTGCTGTCAAACGCGCTGAACAGAGATAATAAAAGGATCCACCGACATGCAAATGCTCCGGAAACGGCAGGAACCTGTAATCGGAATCGCCTGGCCCCGACAAGGCAATCAGACTTGCGTCATTGTTTGCCAAAGCTGCGGTCAGCGCTGTGATGGAAACGGTGCCACCCACAGCTGCCGAATAGATTGTGGCACCGACATTTGCAGCTGACAACGCCATAAGGATGTTACCCGCTCCGGGATCCTGGGCGGCGCGCACCAATGCCTCGGAGGCATTGGAGACGATGGCTTCCAGACCGGCGATCTGAGCTGCCCGCCGGGCCGTGTCGCGATCATCAAAAAATGCGGCTATATGCAGGGTTTCATTCAACTCCCTGATCGCCAGACAGGTATTGAAAGTTTCGGCGTCAGAGCCTGCGTAGACCAGAACTTTGTTGGCCTGGCGAATGGCAGCACGTTTGAGTGACGCCAGCGCATCCAGTCGCTCTGCCTTGACTAGGTAAACTCCCTCCGCCAGCTCTGCTTCGCTACTTTTGGTCAGCAGAACAATTTTGTCATCGCCATCCTGCCCGGCAATCAGGTTTTCAATCATGAGATGCGTGTGATCACGGTTGTAGCCGACAATCACCGTCGCGCCCTTCATGTTTTCGTAGTTGCCATAGCCGTCGGCCATCCGCCTGATCCTTTCCACCATCGATCCCGCCAGCCAACCTAAGGCAGCCGAGAAAATGAGCAGCGAGCCCGGGAAAAACCACAGGGCCGCAACCAACCGCCCAGCCTCTGTTTGCGGCGAGTAATCCCCGTAGCCGACTGTCGAGGCCGTTGTGGCAGCAAAGTATACATATACAGAGAAATTGCTGGTTAATTCCTCCTCGCCTGCAACGTGGAACAACAACCACGAGATAGCAAAGAAAGCCAGCCCAGCCAGGCAAAGCAGCCACCACTTAAGTTCAAGGAATTCCCGGTAAAATTTGACCAGAAGCCGGTAAAGAATGGGCACCTGAAATTGCCTTTGCCGTCAATTATCGTGGCGAAAAGCATGGTGACTCTCCATCAGGTTGTCAATTCCCATAAAGGATTCAAAATCTTGCACTCCATCTGCTTGAAACAGCCATGACCAAGGACTACGAATAGTTGCAGCTTTTTATCCTTGTGGAGAATATTATGCCGGATACGGGCAGAAACTGGACTGTCGCATCGCTGAAGGCGGCGCTGGAGGAAAACGGGCAAGGCAGCGGCATCCGCTGCGCCGCAGCCGATGGAGCGGATGTCTTGGAGGTGGTGCTGGAGGATTCAGGTGATTTCCTGCTGCACGTTTCCGTCGGAGAAGAGCAGATCCTGTCATCGGCCATCTTGTGGCCGCGCGACGCCCAGGAAGACCCAGCCGGTTTCGAAGCCATGATGCTGCGCAGCCACAAGTCGCTGTTGCCGCTATGTGCTCTTTCAATCGATTCAATCGGCGGACGCGAATATTATGAGATTTTCGGCGCTATCTCCCGCCAAGCGCCGCTGAAGGAAATTCTTGCCGAATTCCACGCCATCGCTGACAGCGCACTTGAGCTGGCCCGCGATATCGGCCCGCGCGCAATCAACCAGGAGGATGTGGCATGAGCGTCTGGAGAAAACTGGTCACCGCTATCAAGGGCTCAGCAAACGAAGCGGCAGAAGCCGTGGTCGACGCCAATCTTCTGAAGATCCTCGACCAGGAAATGCGCGAGGCAAAAGACGCCATTGGCAAGGCCCGCGACGAGAAGGCCCGAATGACGGCCAGCAAGATTATGAAAGAAAAATCCGTCGCTGAGATGATGACGGAGATCGAACGGCGTACCGAAGCCGCCCGCACCGCAAAACAACAGGGCGACGAGGCGCTGGCGGTGGAAATCATCGAAAGCGTCCTGAAACTGCGCGACAAGGTCGAGGCAGATCAGGCACTGGCCGACCAGTACCAAAAGACCGAAGAAGGCATGGACAACGCCTTGAAGCAGTCGCAGTCCCGTGTCGAAACGCTGCAGCGCAAGATCGAAGCCGCCAGGGCAAATGAGGCACTGCTTGAGGCGCAGAAGGCAACGTCGGTCAATGCCAGCTCCTCCAATGCGCGGCTGTCCAATGCCATGGCCAGTCTTGAACGGCTGGAGCAACGCCAGGCGCATCAGCAGGCAGTACTTAGTGCAGCCGAGGAAGACGCGCAGCAGATCTCCGGAGAAGCTCTTGAGGATCGGATCAAGGCGCTGGAGAACCCGGCCAAGAATGACGTTCAGGCCATTCTGGCCAAGCTGTAGTTCGAATGGAAAGACGTCTGTTGCCAGAGCGCCCAGGCTGGCGTGCTCTGGCTGAATCTCTAGGCTTTGGTTTTCATTCCATGTATGGCGTCCCCTACTGGGACGAAAGCCGGGCTTATGTCTTCACGCTCCGCCAGATCGAAGAGGACATCGAGGAGCCGACGGAAGGGCTATGGCGGATGTGCTTGACGCTGGTTGCCGAAGTTGTGGCCGACCCCGCCCTGATGCGCCGCATGGCGATCCCCGAAGCCTATCACGGTTGGATCTCCGAAAGCTGGCAACGCGGCGACCCGTCACTCTACGGCAGGTTCGATTTTCACTATGATGGCAGAGGTCCAGCAAAAATGCTGGAATTCAACGCCGATACGCCCACCGCGCTTTATGAAACGGGCTTTTTCCAATGGGTCTGGCTGGAACAGCAGATCGAGACCGGAGCGCTGCCGGCAGACTCTGACCAGTTCAACTCTGTTCAGGACCAGTTGATTGACCGCCTGAGCTGTATGTTTGCGCCCGGCTATCACCTGCATTTTGCCAGCGTGCGCGGCAGTGAAGAAGACAGGGCAACCGTAAGCTATCTGGAGGACTGCGCGCGCCAGGCTGGGCTGATTCCTGAATTCGTGGCGATTCAGGATATCGGCCTGGATAGCCAGGGGCGGTTTGCCGACAGCAAGGACACAGTCATCGAGGCGATCTTCAAGCTATACCCTTGGGAGGACATGTTCCGCGAGGACTACGGCTCGGCCCTGCCCGCAGCGGCAACCCGCTGGATAGAGCCGCCTTGGAAGGCGCTGCTGTCGAACAAGGCGATCTTGCCATTGCTTTGGGAAATGTTCCCGGACCACCCGAACCTGCTGCCTGCTTGGTTTCAGGACGAGGCGCCGCGGGACGCGATAGATGCTCCCCATGTGGTCAAACCACTGTTCAGCCGGGAAGGTGCCAATGTCACGCTACGCCGACCAGGGCAAGATGTCCTAAGCACGCCAGGTGGGTACGGCTGCGAAGGCAGCATTCTCCAGACCTACTGCCCGCCCGCCCGCTTTGGAGATGACAATGCAATGCTCGGGTCCTGGGTCATTGGCGATACTGCTTGCGGACTGTGTATCCGTGAAGATACCAGCGAAATCACTCAAGATCTTTCACGCTTTGTCCCACACATTATTTTGAAATAATTCCTGGTCGTTAGCTGTTCAGCCCCTACATCTGAGTCAAGCCACGGTTTTTCCATTGGAAAATAGCGATTTGGCCAACCTTCTAGAGTTTTTCTTCTCTACAGCCAACCATCAGTCAAGAATACCGACTTCCAGATTTGTCGGCAGAACTCTGACGAAGACGGTGAGATGCAGGGTGGGAAAGGATAGCGGACGCATTTCCTTTTCAGTTGGGTACCTCTTGATCGAACCGCATTCGGCTCAACTCACAACTGGTCCCAATCCAGCAATATCGCCTTGATGCAAACACGTGTGCCATCTGCGAATCCAGCTGCACCCAAGGTGCGCATACTTCGCACCATCCCTGCGGTTTCAACTTAGGTCGCAAATCTGGCTGCCCACCACTTTCCCGGGATTCATAACCTTGTTGGGATCAAGAACGTCCTTAATTTTATCCATGAGATGGCGTTTGAGCGGATCTCCATAACTTTGATCGAGCGACAGCTTGTCCTGCCCAAGTCCGTATTCAGCGCTGAATGAGCCGTCGAGTTTTGCGACGAGGTCATAAATGCAGGGAGAAACCTCTGCACTCACTTCATCGAGGTAGGCTGGAGACTCGGCACCTTCCGGGGCAAGCACGTTGAAGTGTACATTGCCATCCCCAACATGGCCGTAAACAGAAAGACGGGCTCCTTGCCCGTACCGATGGACGAGATCGGAGCCAAGTTCAATGAACCTGGCCATATCAGAGATACGAACAGAAACATCATGCTTCACTGAGCCGCCGTTGAGCACTTCACCTTCGGGGATGTGTTCACGCAGGTTCCAAAAGTCCTGTCTTTGCTGTTCGCTTGTTGCAATGACACCGTCCACGATTGTTTCGCCGGACATTCCATCCTCAAAAAACGCTTCAATGGCCTGGTCGAGGCCCAGAACCGGGGAGGACGATGCGGCCTCGATCAGCACAAAATGTTCGGAAGAAGTTTGAATGGGGCGGCGCAGTTCAGGTTTGCCGGCAAAGAGAAGGTCGAGAGATGCACCAGAGATGTATTCAAACGACGTGACTGCCTCACCTGTATACCGCTGAGCTTTTGCCAAGAGCGGCATCAAATCACTGATCTCATTGATCGCCAGAAAGGCAGTGACGCGACTCGCCGCGGGCAAAAACAGACGCAAAGAGGCTCCTGTAACGATACCGAGCGAGCCTTCAGCGCCAATCAGTAGCTGGTGCAACGCATACCCTCGATTGTCCTTCCGCAGCGGGGACAGGTTGCTGAGCACTTGGCCATCCGGCAGCACGACCTCGAGGCCCAGAACCAGGTCCCGGGTAATCCCGTAGCGAACTGCCGAAACCCCTCCGGCATTTGTCGAAATGTTCCCGCCAATTTGGCACGATTGCTGAGAGCCAAGCGACAAGGGGAACATCAAATTCTCCTGTTCCGCCGCTTCATGGATCTCAGAGAGAATGCATCCCGCATCAACAGTGATCGAGAGGTTGTCGGCATCCATCTCCCGGATCTTGTTCATGCGCTGCAAGCTGATCAGCAGTTGCTGGCCGCTTTCGTCCGGGGTCGCGCCGCCGCAATATCCTGTGTTGCCGCCGACCGGGACAAGGGCGACGCTGTGCAGATTGCAAAGTTTGACAATTGAGGCCACTTCCTCTGTCGAACGGGGTCGCAGCAGTGCGGGGCTTTCGCCGGTATACTTCTTCCGGAAGTCAGTTGTGTAACCGTTGATTATGTCTTTGTCGTTCACCACGATCTCTGCCGGCAGCTCCGCCAGCACTTGTTCATATGGAGTCATCACGCACCCTCTTGTGTTTGATCGGCATGGTAATGGGCGCTCGCTTCATGAAATTTTGTTTTCCTGTCCGGAAAAGGCATTCTGTGCCGCCTTGGCAGAAGTTTGGGCCATCAAACTGTTTGCCGTCTCATAGATCTCTGAACGAACGTCCCGCCAAGATCACGAGATGCAGGCACCAAGCCGCAACCCGCCAAAGGCAGGCCGTAAGTAAAAAATGAGCGTTAGAATCGACAAACTGACGGCAAGCGGTGCAGCGCAAAAGATGGCACTGAAGGACCTGATTAAGCCCACAGATTCTGCCGTTTCACTGCAGCCTTCAGCATAATCAGGATTTGCCGTGCTCCTACTCTGATTGAACCAAAGAGGAGGAGGGGAACCTTTGGTGATGCCGGAAACAGCACAGTTTTATGACCCTGCTGACACAGGCGATTGGTTGGCGGTGGTCTCGGCAAGCTCGCCCGCAAACCGCTGCAGACCTTGTTCGCTCTGCTGACGCTCTCACAGCGGAGCACAAGAAAGCCGCGTGCGGGAGCACCCTCGACCACGACATCCTTCGGTCATGAGGAGAGATACTGAAGATGAGAACATTCCTAAAATATCTGGCAGCTGGATCTGTTGCATTGCAGCTTGCCGCGCCCGCATTTGCCGCCGATATGCGGCTGAAGTTCGCCGGGGTTTTCCCGGTAGATCACCAGGGTTCCAAAATGATGGAACAGGTCAAAGCAGACATTGAGGCCGCAGATGTAGGCCTGAAGATTTCGGTGTTCCCGGCCAACCAGCTTGGGTCCGGCGAAGCACTGCTGGAAGATGTTGCCCGCGGGAACATCGATTTTGCCGCTGCATTTCTTTATGCAGACACCGACCCGCGTCTTGAAATCCTATCCATGCCGTTTCTCGTGAGCGACTGGGACGAGATGAATTCTGTCATGCGCGACCTGGATTCCGAATTCAACACCATCATTCAGGAAACCCTTTCTGACCATGGCATCCGCCTGCTCGGTCAGAACCCCGAAGGTTTTGTCGGCATCGTGGCCACTGAAGAGCCGGCCAACTGGAACAACTTCGACGCCAAGAACATGAACATTCGTGTCTGGTCCTCAAATGTGGTGAAGTCGATGGTCGAAACGCTGGGTTATCAGGCAACCACCATGTCCTGGGGCGATATCTTCCCTGCAATCCAGTCTGGCATTGTTGATGGCGCAATCTGCTGCACGAAGACAGCAACTTACTCGATCTTTGCAAAGAGCGACGTGGGTTCGCATTTCGTCCAGTACAATTCGATCCCCGAGAACACTTCCTACTACGTTTCGGAAAAGACCTGGGAAGAGCTGAACGAAGCGCAGCGTGAAGTCGTGCAAGCGGCCTTCACCAAGGCTTCGGATGACTTCTTCGCTTACAACCGTGAAAACGATGCGGTCTTCGAGCAGAAGCTGGTCGAAAGCGGCTACACCATTCTGAAGTTGTCCCCGGAAGAGCAGGAGGCCATGGCCAGCAAGGTTCGTGCTGAAATCTGGCCCATGCTTGAAGACAGTGTCGGTAAGGATAACATCGATCGCCTTCTGTCCAGCCTGAACTAACACACTGAAAACACAAGAAGGGCCGGCCGTCACAGGTCGGCCCAAGTGTATGCATACAGGGGGAAATCTATGGCGCATATAGCCGAGATATTACCAAAGGGTATCGCAACGCCTCTTCAGGGCTCCCTGAGGATGATGCGCTGGATCGTGATCCTCAGCGGATTTCTGATGTCAGTCACGTTTTTTCTGGTCGTGATCATCAGATATGGCTTCAACGGTGATCTGTTCGCCTATGAGGAATGGCTGCTGACAGCCTGTTTCTGGGGGTTCTTTGCTGGATCAGCTTTGGCCTCCGAACGCGGACACCACATCAATGCAGACATCCTAGGGATCATTATCACAAACCCCAGACTGCGATGGTGGCGCCGACTGATCGTGCTGACAATTGAATTGGTGGTGACCGCAGCCATTCTCTACTGGGGGTATCTGATGCTGGCCGAGGAACTGGCCAAATACCCGATCTGGAAAACCACCCCAGCCCTGAAGATCCCATACTTCGCTTGGCGGGTCTCAATCTTCCTTGGCTTCTTCTTCATGACGATTTTTGCCGCAGTGTATCTCTACGCGCACATCAGAGGCATCGAAATTGACTACGGGGACGACACGGACGCCGAAGACATGAACAAGAAAGAGGAGGCTGATCAATGATCATTGCAGGCAGTCTGGTCATTATCTGCGGCATGCTGCTGCTGGGTGTTAGCGTTTATGTGGCATTTGGTGCGGTTCTTCTTTTCCTTGCGGCCATGGGAGGGCACGAAGTTTCGGGCTACCTGCCGTCGGGTTCGACGAAACTGCGCTCCCTGGTTCTGCTGGCGATCCCTCTCTTTATGATTGCCGGGACAATCATGGAGCGCGGCAAAATCGCGGCTCCGCTTGTCAGCCTTGCCGAACTGTTCATCGGCCACCTGAAAGGCGGGTTGAGCGCAGCAACCGTTCTGGCTTGCGGGATTTTCGGATCCATTTCCGGTGCCGCCAATGCGACGCTGACCTGTATCGGCAGCATCATGATGCCGCATCTTCGCCGCGCGAATTACCCCGAAGGGCAATCGGCCGCGCTGATCGTATGCGCAAGCCCCTTGGGCCTTCTGATCCCGCCCAGCGGAAACCATATTCTCTATGGCTGGGTGGCGCAGCAATCGGTGCTCAAGTGCTTTCTGTCGACCGTTGTTCCGGCGCTCATCCTGATCACGCTGCTGATTGTCGTGAACCAGTTCATGCTGCGCAAATATGATGACATTGAACTGCTGGAGCGCCCGCAGGATTTTGGCCTGGCGTTCCGGCAAAAGGCGACCCTGGCCTTTCCGGCCTTGCTGATGCCGCTCATCATCCTTGGCGGGATCTACGGTGGGATCATGACGCCAACCGAAGCGGCTGGCGTCGCCGTGGTCTATGCTGTTCCGGTGGCGATCTATGTCTATCGCGGCCTGACTTGGCGCACGCTGGTCGAGGCTCTGACGGATTCAGGCGTGATCATCGGCGTCGTCATGGTGATGATCTTCATGGTGCTGATTGTCAGCAAGTTCCTGATCTTTGAAGATATCCCGAACATCGCAAAGGATCTGGTCTACTCTGTGTCAGACAACCCGATTGTGATCCTGCTGATGGTCAACCTGGTCATGATCCTGATCGGTATGCTGATGGACGACATTTCCGGCCTGCTGCTGTCGACACCGATCCTGCTGCCGATTGTGCAGGGTGTCGGAATGGACCCGATCCATTTTGCCGCTGTGCTGGGGGTCAACCTTGGAATGGCGAACATTACACCGCCTACTGCCCCCTTGCTGTACCTCGGCGCGAAAATCACCAAGACACCAGTTTCCAGCATGCTGCTGCCGACGCTGATCTTCATCATCTTTGCCTGGCTTCCGACACTGGCATTGACGACATTTGTTCCGGAGATCGCTCTTTGGTTGCCCGAGCTGCTTTTGGGGTGATCCCAAAATCCGGTTCTTCCGCAGCTCGAACTGAGTTTTGAAGAAAGAACAGGCCGCACCTTCGCAGGTGCGGCCTGTTTGTCTTCTCCGCCTTAAACCTCTGCCATTGACGGCAGCGATTCCCGGAAACGCTTTTTTGAGTTCAGGAGTACTTGAATTCGCCCCTGACGGAGAGCTGCAGCAGAATTTGCTTCCTGCCAACGCCGCAGCAGCACAAAATTCCGCCAAAGGAGAGTGGTGCGAAATTCACTCTCTCAAGGCATGCGCAGCTGGCATACCGGGGATGATGACTTGGTGGTTTATTGAGCAAAAGCAGTGTCTTAAAAGTTATCTCAAGCTCAACAACAGAGCTTGCCAACATCATTCACTGGAGACGAAAATGACCAAAGACCTCAAGAACACGGTGGAACTTTTCGGGTTTGTTGCAGCTGGCCTCGCCGTCATCGGAGCAATGGTTGTCGCATCGCTGGCATGAGTTCTTCCGCACAGTGTACGGGCACTGAACCATCAGAACAGACTATTTGAGAGCCGGCTTAACCGCCGGCTTTCATCGTTTTTCGGGAACTGACTTCACAGCGTGATTGCCAGATTCTACCTGCCTGCCACGCCAAAAACAGATCGTGCCGCAAACCCCCATCTCCAAGGCATTCCCTGCCGAAAACCCGCCGAAAAAAGCAGAAAACGCCGGGCGGAAAAGGCCTCAATTAAGAAACAGTCAATCCTGATTGTTAGTTGAGGAAGACCATGCCCGAACATCAAAACCGCCTCTCTGCGCTCGAAGAAAAAGTCAAAAATGCTGGCCTGGACGCCTTTCTGATTTCGACGAAAGACAGCATCTTTTACTTCACTGGTTTCCGCTACGAACCCTTTGAACGCCCGTTCTTCATTGTTGTCCGCCCCGGGCAAAAACCGGTCTTTCTGACGCCCCGGATCGAAGCCGAGAACATGGCGACCATCGCCGTGCCGCATCTGATCGTCGAATACATCGACTACCCCGCACCGGCCGGGGGCAGCTATATCGAAGCGCTGCAAACGGTGCTGTCCGCTGATGCAAACATTGGCGTCGAAATGTCGATCACCGGTGAGTTGATGGTGGCGCTGTCCAGCTGGTCGCCCCGGGTCCTGCCTTATGTCGAACAGCTCCGCATGGTCAAAAGCCCGCATGAAATTGCGGCGATCCGCAAGGCCGCGAAATATTCCGACCGTGGCCTGAAGCTAGCAATGGATTTGGCCCGCCACGGTAGCCGCATCGCGGACACGGACAAGGCAAACAGCCTGTTGCGCGAAGAGATCGCGCAACAGGAAGGCTATCTAGACCCCTATATTTCAAACATCTGGCAGGGCATTTGGGCCGCACCCTACAGTGCCCAGCCGCACCGCTTTCCAGAGCCCTCGGACACCCTGATAGAAGGGCCGAATGTCGGTCTCTCTTTCCTGCGTGTGAATGGCTATTCCGCGGAAACTGAACGCACCTTCTTTGTGACCTCTCCCCGCAAAGAAGATGCCGAAGTTTTCAACACCATGGTCGAAGCCGGAAAGATTGGCTTCGCAGCTTTGCGCCCAGGCGTCAGCTGCCACGAAGTCGACCACAAGGTGATGGAGTTCCTTCGCGCCGAGGGCTTTGGGAACAATCTCCTGCATCGCACTGGCCATGGGATCGGCATGGGAGGTCACGAAGGCCCCTGGGTTGCCGAAGGCAGTGACGACGTCCTGCAGGAGAACATGGTGATCAGCATCGAGCCAGGCATCTACTGGCGCGGCCAGGGCGGGTTCCGCCACTCGGACACCGTTCTGATCACCAATGACGGTTACGAGATGCTGACCGACATGCCTCATGACATTGCGTCAATGACACTGGGCAGCTGACGTCCAAATCAAAACCAAACCAACAAGGAGAATCCAAAATGAAACACATGCTTCTCGCAAGCGTGGCGGCACTTTCGTTCGCTGTCACCGGCGCCGCAGTAAATGCGGCTGATGTCACCCTGAACCTTTCCAACGAGTATTCGGCCACGTCCATCCATGGGGTTGGCGATGCGCGCTTTGCCTCATTGGTCGCCGAAAAGACCGGCGGGTCCGTCGAGGTCGTGGTCCATTACGGCGGTGCCTTGGGCTACAAGTCGGCTGATCACTTTGACGCCGTCGGCGAGGGAGCCCTGGAAATCGCCGACACCTACGGCGGCGCGCTTGGCGGCATTGATCCGCTGTTCCTGATCTCTTCGCTGCCTTTCTTCGTGACCACAGTGGAAGAGGCCGAATTGCTCTACAAGGTGGCTGAACCCGAGTTCAAAAAGGTCTTTGAAGAAAACGACCAGATCCTGCTCTACGCCTCTCCCTGGCCACCGTCAGGCATCTGGGCCACTGATGCGAAGAACTCGACCGATGCATTGGCGGGACTGAAAATCCGCACCTATGACAAAAACGGCACCACTGCTCTGAACGAACTCGGCGCAGCCGCGGTTCGCTTGTCCTGGGCCGACGTTGTCCCTTCGATTTCGACCGGCGCAATTGATGCGGTCCTGACATCTGCCGAGGGCGGGGTTTCAGGCAGCTTCTGGGAACACTTCACCACGTTCACCGAGATCTACAACTATGCGATCCCTCTGAATTTCGTCCACATTTCGAAAAGCACCTTCGACAGTCTCAGCGCAGAGCAGCAGGCTGCTGTCCTCGAGGCAGCCGCCGAAACCCGCGACCAGAACTGGGCTGCGATCCCGGATCGTCTTGCCGCTACCTACGGTCAGCTGGCCGAGAACAAGGTAACGGTGGTCACATCGGACGACGACACCTACCGGACCGCCCTGCAATCCGCCGGCGAAGCTGCTCTGAAGGACTGGCTGGAGACCACTGGCGCCCGGGGGCAAGCCCTGATTGACGCCTTCAATGCAGCGAAAGCTCAATAACACCCCACAAGTCGGTGGCGTCTCCTGAAGCCACCGACGATCCCGGAGAATACCATGCGACTTCTTCTGCGTGCGATTGATGCTGTGTCCTATTGTGCCCTGATTTGCGCGGCTGCCATTCTCATATACGCCGTTTCCCACATCCTGCTGGAAACCGTCATGAGGACTTTGTTCGATACCTCGACCCACGTCCTGGATGAGTTCATTGGCTTTGCGGTTCTGTCGATCACCTTCTTATCGCTGTCCTGGACACTGCGGGACGGAGGCATGATCCAGGTAAACTTGCTTACTCTCAGGCTCCCGCGCAGAATTAAGCAAGCGACCGAATTCATCGTGGCTGCCTGCGCAACTGGTCTGGGGGCCTACTTCTGCACATTCCTGTGGCGCAACTTGATCAAGAACTGGAAGCGCGGCGCAGTCAGCGAAAGCGTAGCCGAAGTCCCATTGTGGATACCGGATGCCATTGTCTTTGCGGGCGCTTGCCTGCTGGTGCTGCAGTTATCGGCCCTTGCCATCCGCCCATTCATTCCAAAGACACAGGAGGGCTAATCATGGACCCCGTTACAACAGCACTCGCCGTTTTCATTCTGATGCTCGCTGTTTTGGCGACTGGTATGTGGGTATTTCTTGCTCTCGCCACCGCTGCGGCAGTTTCGCTGTTCGCCTTCATGGGTTTCCCGCCTGACAAGATCGGAGCGATTGCCAGCCGGATCATTGTGCGAAGCGCCTCCTCCTGGGAACTTGCCGCTGTTCCAATGTTCATCTGGATGGGAGAAATCATGTTCCGGACGGATATTTCCGAACGGCTCTACAAAGGTCTCTCTCCGCTCGTATCAAAAATTCCTGGAGGGTTGCTGCATACCAATGTTTTGGGATCCGCTCTCTTTGCCGCCGTTTCCGGGTCCAGCGCCGCGACAACTGCCACTGTCGGCAGGATCACCACAAATGAACTGAACCAACGCGGGTATTCCCAAAGCCTTGCGCTTGGCTCCCTCGCTGGTGCCGGCAGCCTTGGACTTCTCATTCCCCCCTCTATTGTCCTGATCATCTACGGAGTTCTGGCCGAGGTCTCGATTGCAAAGCTGTTCATCGCAGGTGTGGTTCCCGGCCTCATGATCGCAGCATTTTATGCGGCCTATCTGGCCGCAAGATGCGCAATTACACCAGCACTTGCACCCAAGGACGCAATCAGCAAGGAAGACGCCCGGCCAAGTGCTATTCTGGGCAACCTTGCTCCGGTTTTTAGCCTTATCCTTGTGGTTATTGGGTCAATCTACACCGGATGGGCCACGCCGTCCGAAGCAGCAGCCATCGGTGTCTTTGCCGCGCTCTGTTTCGCGGCATTCAGCCGGCAATTGTCGCGCGCCATGCTGGCGGAGTCGCTGATCAATGCGCTCAAAACCTCCTGCATGGTTTGTTCAATCCTGATGTGCGCAGCCTTTCTGTCGTCCGCCATCGGCTACATGCACATCCCGCGCAATATCGCCGTAGCGATCGATGCTCTCGACCTGTCCCCTTATGTGCTGATTGCTTCTCTGGCGATCTTCTACATTCTGCTCGGGTTTTTCCTGGATGGCATTTCGATCATCGTGATGAGCCTGCCGATCACTTTGCCTGTCGTCGTCGCCGCTGGGTTCGACCCGATCTGGTACGGTATTTTTCTGGTGATAATGATCGAGCTGGGCCAGATGACACCGCCTGTTGGATTTAATCTGTTTGTCATTCAGGGCTTCTCCGGTGTGCCGATCCACAAGGTGGCGGTCTATGCGATACCTTTCTTCCTTTTGATGTGTTTCGCCGTGCTGCTGATGGTCGTCTTTCCGCAAATTGCGCTTTGGCTTCCAGCCTATCTGGCAGGCTAAGACATGACGGCATCCAGCAAGCCACGGCGCACACAGGCCGAAAGATCCGCGGCGACCCAGGCCCGGATATTGGAAGCAGCACAGTTCCTGATCGTTGATCGGGGACTGGCGCATACGTCAACACAAGACATCGCCCGCCAGGCCAACGTGTCGCGGGGAGCGATGCTGCACCATTTCCCATCACGCAAGGACCTCATTCAGGCGGCCTATGCTGAGATGCTTTGCCGCGAGGCGGATCTGCTGCGCAGTTTCACCCGGACACTGCAACCTGGCCAGAACCGCCTGAAAGCCCTGACCGAATACATCTGGGAAAGATACCAAAGCGGAATCTTTCAGGTGTCCATGGATTACCTGTCCGAAGCCCGCGTGAATGAGACAGAACTGGCCTATGTCGCTGCAGAATCCCAAAAATTCAACGAGGCGCTCAATGACGTCTGGCACGTCGAGCTCGCGGCGTTCGGCTGTAGCGCAGACATACGGCAAGCCATGATGAATGAATTCATGTGCCTCGTTCGCGGCATGGCATTCCAAAGCCAATGGCGCGATGACCCGCCATACTTTCAGAATATGCTGCAAAACTGGCTTCTCAGAGCACGATCCACTTTAATTCCGGCAAAGTCAGTCAGGTAGGTGCAGCATAAAATGCTGTCAAAGGAAAAACGACGGCCGAAAATGCCGTTCCCGGCTGCAAAACGCACTTTCCTTCCGGCAGTTTCCCTTACCCTCGATTGAAAGCTCATACGGGAAAGAAACCGATGCGATCCAACTCTCTTATCGAAAAAGACCGGGCCCACTATTTCCATCCTGTGGTTCCAATCCGCGCCCACGAAAAACGGGGTGTAACTGTTATGCAATCGGGGCAGGGTGTCTTCCTGACTGACTCCGAGGGCAATGAACTGCTCGACGGCTTTGCAGGTCTGTGGTGCGTCAACGCAGGATACGGCCACGAGAATGTTGTTGCCGCTGCCACTGAGCAAATGCAGCGCTTGCCCTATGCAACCGGGTATTTCCACTTTGGCAGCGAGCCGGCAATTGAATTGGCGGCCAAGCTCGCCGAGTTGTCTCCTGGCGATCTGGACCACGTGTTCTTCACTCTGGGCGGTTCGGATGCGGTGGACACTGTGATCCGTATGGTGCGCTACTACTTCAATGCCCGTGGCGAAAGCTCCAAGAAGCACTTCATCGCGCTGGAAAAGGGCTACCACGGCTCCAGTTCAAACGGTGCCGGGCTGACCGCGCTGCCGGTGTTTCACGACAAGTTCGACCTGCCGATGCAATGGCAGCACCACATTGCATCGCCCTATCCGTATCGCAACGAAGCAATCTCAGATGAAGAAATCATCGCGCAGGGCGTCGCCAACCTGAAGGCCAAAGTTGCGGAGCTTGGTGCTGAAAACACTGCTGCGTTCATCATGGAACTGGTCCAGGGCTCAGGTGGTGTGATCGTACCGCCGGAGGGTTATGCCAAGGCTATGCAGGACACCTGCCGCGAACTGGGCATCCTGTTCATTGTGGATGAAGTCATCACGGGCTTTGGCCGGACCGGGCCGATGTTTGGCTGCGAGCACGAAGGGCTGACGCCTGACTTCCTGACAACCGCCAAAGGCCTGACCTCGGGCTATGCGCCTATGGGTGCGGTGTTTGTTTCGGATGGCGTCTATCAGACCATTGCCGATGCCGCGCCGGAAGGCGTGCCGTTTGGGCATGGTTTCACCTATTCGGGGCATCCTGTCAGCGCAGCTGTCGCTCTCGAGGTCATCAAGCTCTACGAGGGCGGTATGATCGAAAATTCGAAGACGGTTGGCGCCTACTTCGAGGCACAGCTGAAAACCCTGCTGGATCATCCGCTGGTCGGTGATGTCCGGGCCAAGGGACTGCTGGCAGCTGTGGAAATCGTCACTGACAAATCCACCAAGGCGAAACCAGCCAAGGAAATGAACGTTGCCGCCCGCCTTGCCAAAGCAGGTTACGAGAACGGCGTTATTTTCCGCGCTTTTGCGGATGACGTGATCGGCCTTGCCCCGCCCATCTGCATCACTGAGACTGAGGTGGATCTGCTGATAACCCGTCTCCGTGTGACCCTGAACACCCTTCTGGATCTGAAAGGATAAGACATGAAACTGAGCGATTTCAAAGCACTGACCTTTGACGTCTATGGCACCTTGCTCGACTGGGAAACCGGAATGGTCACCGGCTTGAAACCCCTGACAGACCGGGTGAGCCGCAGCCTGTCGCGCGACGACATTCTTGAGGCGCATGCCTTTTACGAAAGCACAACGCAGCGCTATACGCCGTCGAAGAAATACTACGAGCTGCTGCCCGTAGTGTACCGCCGCCTGGCTGAGGAATGGAACGTTGAGGTCACCTGGGAGGAATGCGAAGCCTATGGCCGTTCCGCACGTCACTGGCCCGCGTTCGACGACACAATCGAGGCTCTGACCTACCTGAAGAAACACTTCAAACTGGTGGTTCTGACCAACACCGATAACCTTACCTTCTCGGGGGCCAATACCCGCCTTGGTGTGCATTTCGACGGCGTCTACACCGCCGAGGACGTTGGCAGCTATAAGCCGTTCGACCGCAATTTCGACTACATGCTTGAAATGCTCGCGCGTCAGGGCATTCAGAAGCATGAAATTCTGCACACCGCTGAAAGCATGTTCCACGACCACGCACCGGCCAACAAATACGGGCTGTCAAATTGCTGGATCTACCGCCGCCACGACAAGTCGGGCTTTGGCGCCACCATGAACCCTGGCGAAATGCCGAAATATGACTTCCAATTCAACAGCATGATGGACATGGCAAAGGCCCATCAGGCAGAGTTGGCGAGCTAAGCAACGGGAGGAAAGAATATGGTGGGGACGCCGAAACTCGACCGGATCGACATCAATATTCTTTCCACTCTGCAGACGCAGGGCAACATTACCAATGTGAATTTGGCAGAGGCTGTGGGCTTGTCTCCCAGCCCCTGCCTGCAAAGGGTAAAGCGGCTTGAGAAAGCGGGCTACATCCAGAATTACCGGGCCGTTATCAACCTCAAGAAACTGGCTGAGCACGTAACGGTTTTCACCGAAGTCACACTTGCAGACCACCGCCGCAAGGACTTCGTGCGGTTCGAGAACGAAATCCGCAAGCATGACAACGTAGTGGATTGCTACTTGCTGAGTGGCGGATATGACTACCTGTTGAAGTTTGTCGCGCGCGGTGTGTCACAGTATCAGGAGATCATGGAGGATCTTCTGGAGCGGAACCTCGGCATCGATAAGTACTTCTCATACATCGTGATTAAGCCGGTTGTAGAAAAGCACAGTGTACCGATCCAGGATCTGGTCGACCGCAACTAAGCTGCGGCACAAAATGTTAAAACCGGGCCAATTGCGGCACAGGATGCTACCGGACCGGAAAATTCAAGATTTCCCCTCGCGCAAACCCGATAGGATTTTCCTAACTGCTGGAGTTGGAAATTATGAACCTTCAAGATATCTCTCTGTTTCGTCAGCAAAACCTGGTCGCGGGCGAATGGATCAACGCCGACAACCGCGCGACGATCGAAGTTGACAACCCCTCAACACTTTCTGTTGTCGGCACTGTGCCGAACTGCGGTTCCGACGAAACGGGTCGCGCAATTGCCGCCGCCGAGGCTTGCTTTGCGACCTTCCGCAAAACCACTGCAGCACATCGTGGCGCGCTGCTGGAGAAGTGGTTCGACCTGATCATGGAATCTCAGGATGACCTGGCTACGCTCATGACCCTGGAGCAGGGCAAACCTTTCGCGGAAGCCAAAGGCGAAATCGCCTATGCCGCGTCTTTCGTGAAATGGTTCGCCGAAGAGGGCAAGCGCGTCTATGGCGAAACCATCCCCAGCCCGGTTCAGGACCGCCGCATCATTGTGCAGAAACAGCCCGTCGGCGTCTGCGCCATCATCACACCCTGGAATTTCCCGGCGGCGATGATCACCCGGAAAATCGCTCCGGCGCTGGCTGCAGGCTGCCCGGTGGTCATCAAACCTTCGGAGTTCACGCCATTCACTGCCCTCGCACTCGGCGTGCTGGCGGAACGCGCGGGCTTTCCGTCCGGGGCGGTCAACATCGTCACAGGGGACCCTGCAGGTGTCGGTGGAGCACTGACCGGCAGCCCTGCGGTGCGCAAGCTGTCTTTCACCGGCTCCACCCGTGTAGGCAAACTGCTCATGGAGCAATGCGCGGGCACCATGAAACGCCTCAGCCTGGAGCTGGGCGGCAACGCTCCTTTCATTATCTTCGACGATGCCGATCTGGATCTAGCTGTCGAAGGTGTCATGGCCTCGAAATTCCGCAATGCGGGGCAAACTTGCGTCTGCGCCAACCGCATCTTTGTTCAGGCCGGTGTTTACGACGCCTTCGCTGAGAAGCTGGCAGCCGTTGTTGGAAACATGAAGTTGGGCGACGGGTTTGAGGACGGTGTGGAAATTGGTCCCATGATCAACGACGCTGCCATTGCCAAGATCAAATCACATCTGGACGATGCCACTGCCAAGGGTGGAACCGTCATTGTTGGCGGCACCCAGGATGACAGCAGCAAGCGCTTCATCAGCCCGGCGGTTGTCACAGGTGTGACCACCGATATGATCGTGGCGGACGAAGAGACCTTTGGCCCCGTCGCGCCGCTCTTCAAGTTCGACACCGAGGAAGAAGCGCTGGCCGCAGCCAATGCCACGCCTTACGGGCTGGCAGCCTATTTCTACACCAACGATCTGACCCGTACATTCCGTGTCAGCGAAGAGCTGGAAACCGGCATGATCGGTATCAATGTGGGCGGCTTCGCCACTGAGGTCGCGCCCTTCGGCGGCATCAAGGAAAGCGGTCTGGGCCGTGAAGGTGCGCGTCAGGGTATCGATGAATACCTGGAAGTCAAAACCCTGCATATCGGCGGCATCGCGTAAGGAATCCCGGCTATGACAAAAACATATCGTATCGCAGCCATCCCCGGAGACGGGATCGGCAAAGAGGTTCTGCCGGTCGGTCAGCGCGTCATTGACCTTGTGGCGCAAAAGCACAACTTCACTGTGGACTGGACCGAATTTGACTGGTCCTGCGAACGCTATCACGACACGGGCCGTATGATGCCCGAAGATGGCATCGAGCAGATGAAGGCGTTTGACAGCATCTATCTGGGGGCTGTCGGCTTCCCCGGTGTTCCGGATCACGTGTCGCTTTGGGGTCTGCTGATCCCGCTGCGCCGCGAATTGGATCAATATGCCAATGTCCGCCCCGTGCGCCTGTTGAAGGGCATTAACTCGCCCCTGGCAGGACGTGGTGCGGATGACATCGACATGATAATCGTACGCGAAAACGTCGAAGGGGAATACTCCGAGATCGGCGGGCGCGTCTATCAAGGCACGGAACACGAGGCCGCCATTCAGGAAAGCATCCTGACGCGGCGCGGCACGGACCGGATCATGGATTATGCGTTCAACGTGGCCAAAACCCGCAAGCGCAAACATGTGTCTTCGGCCACCAAATCCAACGGCATCATTCATACAATGCCGTTCTGGGACGAGCGTTTTGCCGCCGCCGCCGAGCGTCATCCGGGGATCGGTACGGCCCAGTTCCATATCGACATCATGACCGCGAATTTTGTCCTGCATCCGGATTGGTTCGACGTGGTTGTGGCCTCGAACCTCTTTGGCGACATCCTGTCCGACCTGGGTCCGGCTGTCGCTGGCTCAATCGGTATCGCGCCCTCGGCCAACATCAACCCGGAGGGCAAGTACCCCTCAATGTTTGAACCGGTCCATGGCTCGGCGCCTGATATCGCAGGCAAAGGCGTCGCCAACCCGGTTGCTGCTGTCTGGACCGCTGCCATGATGCTGGAGCATCTGGGCGAGCCCGGGGCTGCCGCAGAAATCGAACGCGCAATCGAAACCTCGCTGGAGCGCGCCGACACTAAAACCCGCGACCTCGGCGGTACCGCCGATACTGCAGGGTCGGAAGCCGCCATTCTGGCCGCACTGTCGTAAGGAACAATGACATGAACAAAGCAGAGATCGTCTATGATGACTTCGCCAAGGTGGAAATGCGCCTGGGCAAGATCGTCGAGGTCAAGGATTTCACCCGCGCGCGCAACCCCTCCTATAAGGTCTGCGTTGATTTTGGTGCGCTAGGTCAGCGCTGGTCCAGCGCTCAGATCAAGAACTACTCCGAGGAAGAGCTGCTTGGGCGGCACGTCGTTTGCGTGGTGAACATGCCGCCACGCAACATTGCCGGTTTCAAATCTGAAGTCCTGGTCATGGGAGTCCCGAACGAGGCTGGCGAGACTATCCTGCTGCAATCCTCGCATGATGCGGTTCTGGGAAGCGAAGTCTTCTGATGTCAGCCCGGCACACAGGATTGGGCGCTTTGGCCATTCTGTCCTGGGGCACATTGGGGGTTCTTGGAGCCTTTTCAGCCTCCCTGCCGCCCTATCTGGTCCTGACGTTCTGCTTTGCGATCGCTGCGGGCATGGGGCTTGCAATTTGTGCCGCAACAGGCCGGAAGCCAGTGCGTCTGCTGGACCGGCGCACCATCCTGTTTGCCGGGCTTTTGACAGCTTACCACTTGTCATATCTGGAAGCCTTCCATCATGCGGCGCCGATCCCGGTGTCGCTGATCAATTACCTCTGGCCTGCTTGCCTGATCATTCTTGGCAATTTGTTCTTCCAGCTGCGCAGCGGGTTCCCGGGTTACCTTGGAGCCGCGCTTGGTTTTGCCGGGGTGTTAATCCTGATCGGCAACGATGGATTTGCACTCAAGCTATCTGAGATATTCGGCTACGGTCTTGCCTTTGTTGGAGCAATTCTCTGGGCGCTGTTCTCAAACCTGCGCCGTCATGATCCGTCAGACGCTATCTCTGCCATGACGACAATCTGCTTTGCGTCGTCTCTGATTTGCGGGCTTTGGTGGATGACAAAGGGTGCGAACCTGCCGGCGCTGACCGCCTCGAATGTTTGGGTCATCGCCGCGCTGGGTTTGGGCCCTGCCGGAGGTGCGTTCTTTCTCTGGGATCTGGGAATGCGCCAAGGTCACGCTGCTCTGCTTGGTGTCCTGGGATACTCAGCTCCGGTATTCTCCACCATGCTCATGCTCACGCTCGGGTTGGGCCAGCCAGGCTGGGAAGTCTTCGTCGCGATTGCTTTCATCACTGTAGGCGGGATCGTGGTTCACACCGGATCGACGGCCTCCTCTTCCGACAAGCCGAAGGCACGCGCGAGGTGAAGCAGGTATGGAACAAAGACCACCGCTGAAGTTAAGACTGTCTCCCCTCAACCCCACGGTTGCCAAACTGCTTTTCTGGGCATTCTGTGCCTTTGTAGCAGCCTCAGTCTGCATCTCGGTCTGGCTCGTATCAGGTGTTGAGCCAAACCCCGCCCTCCTTCCAATGTAAACGCGGCTTGCCGCAAGTCATTGGAGCACAAAAACCTGCTCTAAACGTTTAAGGTGCGCCAAACCTGCCCGACGTGGGGTTGGCCGACAGAACTTCAGTAGATCGGCTGAGAACAATTACTGAGACGCCACCAGGCGAAGTTCTCCGCCAAGCGGAAGATCACTGCAAACGAAAATCAGGAATAGAGGGATCAGTGAGTTCGCAGTACTGAGAAACCTGCAAGAGGTGCCCCATGTTCCTGAAACCATCTGCGCCCTTCTACTATGGCTTCGAAGTGATCTTCAGTTCATTCTTACGCTGCTGCAATTGCTTGCTCGAGCGCTGCTTCGCAGATTGACGACACCTCGAGACCGGGCTTGCGGGCTACCTCTTGGCCGACGCAACGCTCGGCCGCGCGATCATCTCAATCGATAAACGCGCAAACCGTCTTCGGCAACGGTTCTCCCTGGCGCACGAAATCGGTCACTGGGAGCAACACAGAGGTCAGCTGCTGGTTTGCAGCAAGGAGGACATCGGCGGTTCTGGCGGCCGAAGGAACGGGGTTTCACGAGAAAGGGCCGCCACCCAATTCGCTGCGGAGCTCTTGATGACTGAAGTCATGCTCAAGCTGATCCTCCGGGACTACAGAAAGTTCAACATGCATGCTGTTCGACAGCTCGCCAGAACCTTCAATACCAGCAAGACCGCCATGGCCTATCGGCTCGTTGAGATGGTGAAGGGACCCTGCATTCTCGCCGCCTACAGAAAGTCTGGGTGTGTTTGGCATATTTCGTCTAAGAGCATAGGCCATCAATGGTGGCCACACCGTGTCCTTGACCCGCAGAGCAACGCTTACAGTATTCTCTTCAACGGCTTTCGGGACGATGCAACTATGTCAGACCTTGATGCAGATACCTGGTTTGATGTGCCTAGGGCTGATCGGATCGAAATCGGAGAGCAATCATTTCGAGTCCACGACGATCTTGTCATAGCGCCCCTTGTCGCAAGCAGCGAGCGAATGCTGGCCGATTGAGCTCTCTTAGACGCCAGTGGGCGAGTTCTTTGTTTTCCTCAAGCGCCGTTCCAGCTTCACGCCGAGCTTGCTTCCCATGAAGAACGGCGGGCGATATGCCAGCAGGTAGATGTCGGCTGGCTTCCCTGTAGCCACTTTTCGATTTGAACGGGCCCGCCTGCGAGGCAGTATGGCCGATGCGATGAAGACACGCCAACGCCGAGCCGCCCGTTCAAAACCAACCACCCAACCCGCAAAACTATGGAGCATCCGCAGTGCTCTGGGGACGCCCACATGCTATCAGAAATCCAGGTTCTCGACGCTCAGTGCGTTTTTCTGGATGAACTCACGGCGAGGCTCGACAACATCGCCCATCAGTTTGGTGAACAAATCATCCGCCTCGACCATGTCTTCAACACGGACCTGCAAAAGGGTACGCGCATCAGGGTCCAGCGTGGTCTCCCACAGCTGGTCGGGGTTCATCTCGCCCAGACCTTTGTAACGCTGGAGCGCCAGACCTTTTTCACCCTCTTCGAGGATGGCTTTCAACAGGCCAAGAGGGCCGTGAATCGCCTGGCTGCGGTCGCGCCGCACCAAGGTTGCGGTAGCCCCATAGGTTTCCTGTAAGCTGTTGGTAAAGCTGCCAGTTTTCCGGGCCTCTCCGGAGCGCAGCATCGGACCGTCCAAGGTGCGCAGCTCCTCCACCCCACGCAGGATCCGCGACAGGCGAATGCCGTGATCCTGAGTGATGCGCCCACGCCAACCGCGTTCATATTCCAACGCAATCAGATCCAGACGCTGCGCCACCTTATCAGCAACGCCCTGCAGATCGGCATCGACGGCGCCGGGCACAAAGGCACCCGCTACTGCGGCCTGCTCCAGAATATGGCGCGGGTAATGGGTGGGGAAGGCGTCCAGAACACGCTTGAGCTGACGCGCCTCATCAACAACACGGGCAAGATCCTGGCCGACCAGCTCCTCGCCGCTGCCCAGTTTCAGCACCGCTCCGTCAACGCCCTGGTTGATCAGATATTCATCAAGAGCGGCCTGATCCTTGAGGTAAACCTCCGATTTGCCGCGCGACACCTTATACAGGGGCGGCTGTGCGATATAGAGATACCCGCCTTCGATCAGCTCCGGCATCTGGCGATAGAAGAACGTGAGCAAGAGGGTTCGGATATGCGCGCCGTCGACGTCAGCATCAGTCATGATGACAATCTTGTGGTAGCGCAGCTTATCGATGTTGAACTCATCCCGACCAATGCCGGTGCCAAGTGCCATCACTAGGTTGCCGATTTCCTGACTGCCGAGCATCCGGTCAAACCGCGCACGCTCCACGTTCAGAATCTTACCACGCAGAGGCAGGATCGCTTGGGTCATCCGGTCGCGGCCCGTCTGGGCGGATCCGCCGGCGGAGTCCCCCTCCACCAGGAAGACTTCGGTCTTGGATGGATCTTTCTCCGAGCAGTCTTTCAGTTTGCCTGCCAGATAGTTCACATCCATCGCCGTCTTGCGGCGGGTCAGCTCGCGCGCCTTGCGGGCAGCCTCCCGCGCGAGAGCGGCTTCGATAATCTTGCCGACGATCTGCTTGGCCTGGTTTGGGTTTTCCTCAAACCATTCTGCCAGCTTTTCGTTGACCAGGCTTTCGACCACCGGTCGCACCTCGGAGGAGACCAGTTTGTCCTTGGTTTGGCTGGAGAATTTCGGATCAGGCACCTTGACCGACAATACGCAGGTCAGCCCCTCACGGGCGTCATCCCCGGTAAAGGAAACCTTCTCCTTCTTGGCGATGCCGGAAGATTGCGCATAATTGTTGATGGTACGGGTCAGCGCACCACGAAAGCCAGCAACATGGGTGCCACCATCCCGCTGCGGGATATTATTGGTAAAGGGCAGCACGGTTTCATGATAGCTGTCGTTCCACCACATCGCCACCTCAACCCCGATCTCATCCCTGTCACCGGTGATATAGATCGGCGCCTCCATCACGGGCGACTTCGACCGATCAAGATATTTGACGAATTCCTTGACGCCGCCTTCGTAGAACAGCTCCACCTCCAGCCGTTCGGCCGGGCGCTCGTCAATCAGGATAATCCGCACGCCTGAGTTCAGGAACGCCAGCTCACGCAGGCGCTTTTCCAGCGTCTCGAATAAATATTCGAGGTTGGAGAACGTATCGGTTGACGCGAGAAAGCGCACTTCGGTGCCGGTCTGATCGCCACAGTCGCCAACAACCTTCAGGTGTTCGGCCGTATCGCCACGTTCAAATCGCGCGACATGCTCCTTGCCATCACGCCAGATGCGCAGTTCCAGCCAATCTGACAGCGCATTCACAACGGACACACCCACGCCGTGCAGACCACCGGAAACCTTGTAAGAGTTGCTATCAAACTTACCGCCCGCATGCAGCTGGGTCATGATGACCTCAGCTGCTGAGACACCTTCTTCTTCATGAATTCCAACCGGAATCCCGCGTCCGTTGTCGTTCACCGAGACGCTGGAATCAGCGTGAATTTTCACGACCACCCGGTCCGCGTGACCGGCCAGGGCCTCGTCGATGCCATTGTCGACAACCTCATACACCATATGGTGCAGCCCCGACCCATCGTCGGTGTCCCCGATATACATGCCAGGGCGTTTGCGAACCGCCTCCAAGCCTTTGAGAACTTTGATGGAATCCGCGCCATATTCTGCGGGGGCCTGCTCGTTTCCGGACATTCACATCTTCCTGTCTTTGCTTCAGGATTTTATACGAAGTCTGGCCGGGAATGTCACGCGCAAGCCCCTTTTTTTCTTGGTGGAATCAGGCCGCTCTCGCCCCCAGGTCAGCAACCTTGCGCTGCCAGGAAAGGACAGTCTTCTCCGCAGCATCTGTCGCCGGTGCAAAAGACGAGAATCGCGTCGGTTTTATCCCGACAAATCCCAGGATCTGGCTGCTGATAATCCGCTTGATCGCATTGCCGTAGATCAGCCGCAGCCAGAGCGCGGGCGTGTCAGAAGTCAGCAGTACTCGTGCCGTCTTTCCGGTGAGCATCGGCGCGGGCAACCCCATGACATTGGTGGTCCGCGTGTCAAATGCGCGGCCCGGCAAGAGCGCGCGATCAAAGACACCTTTCAGCTTGGCCGGTATCGCGCCCCACCACATGGGCGTTGCCATCACAACGTGATCAGCCCACTCCAGATCGGTTAGAAAATCCGCAAGATCCGGCTCCAGCGGTTTTACGTTCTGATACCCTGCCTGCCCGTAGTCGATATCAAATTGCATGGTCGACAGATCATGGTAGCGCACCTGATGCCCCCCCGCCTCGGCTGCTGTTTGATACGTTTGGCAAAGCGACTGGGACAGCGAGCTGGGTGCTGGGTGACCATTGAGGATGATGATTTTTCGCGTGGACATGGGGACCTCCGAATCTTAAAACTGACTGAGGTCAATTTATTTAGAAAATGACCGTGGTCAATAATTAAATTGACCACGGTCACATATGTGAGAGGTCATCATGTCCCGCGCTCCTCAGCAACGTCGACTGGAAACCCGTGCCCGCCTTCTGGAAGTGGCTGCCGCGCAGATCGCCGCATCCGGCTACAGCGGTTTGAGAGTGGAAGATGTGGTTGCAGAAGCCGGCGTGGCAAAGGGCACGTTGTTTTCGCATTTTGGCGATAAAAACGGCCTTCTTGCTGCGGTGATCGGTCCCCGCATCATGGCGATTTTGGATGATACCGAGGCCTTGCCCGCACCTCAGACACTGGATGAGCTGATTGATCGACTGCTGCCCGTAGTGCAGTTCGTGGCGCAGGATCGGGTGATTTTCGATCTGTTGCTGCGCTATTCAGGCACCACAGGTACCGAAACTGATGTGGTCATCACACAGAGCTTTTTCCGCCAGATCTCTCTCTGGTCCGGTTGGGTCACACAGCTGCAGAACACCGGCACGCTGCGTCAGGATCAGCCGGCGGACGTGCTGGCCGAGGGCATTCAGGCATTCCTGAACCATATATTGGCCCTGTCATTCTGCGCTGCACATGATACCTCCGGCAGCTTCCGCGAGGATCTTCTGACGTATCTCAGCCCGTGGCTGGTACTATCGTCTGGGGCATAGGACCAGTGCAGACCTCAAACGAAGGGGATCAGACACCCAACCCCGATCAGCAAACACCCCGACACGATATTGATCCGGCGCAATGTGGCCGGGGACGTGATGTGCCAGCGCACCCGGTGGACCAGACCGGCCATGCACAGATTCCCCACCAGAGGCACCAAGAAGGACAACACCACAATAGCGAAGATATCGAGATGGGTGACAGCCGTCAGATCAAAAAAACCCGGTAGTACCCCCATGTAGAACAGAATCGCCTTCGGATTGCCCAGAATGACCGCGATACCGGCGACAAACCCGGCCCATAGTCCCGGACGGGTCAGCGCGCTATTGGCCTCAATCCGGGCATCGGCGTGACGCAGCAACATGCCACCCATGAACAGGAACATCGCGCTGGCGACCCAGCGCAGCACCTCCATCAGGCCGGCGATCTCCGATACGATCCAGGACACGCCCCCCACTGCAACCAGCGGCCAGAGGATATCGCCACAAGCCACGCCCAAGGCCAGCGGCCATGCCGCAGGAAAGCCACCCGACATCGCCCGCGCCATCACCGCAAGCCAGACTGGCCCCGGCGTCAGGAACAACACAAACAGCCCACCTGCATAAAGGGTCAGATCCCAGACAGACACGCTCATCCCGCCACCACCTCGGAACCTGTGGCCCCGTCCTCAACGGTGAACATCTGCGCCCTGCCTTCAAATTCATCGAACAGTTCGGGGCCGGTGCCCGTCATCCAGGCCTGCGCCCCCAGCGTCACAATCTCCTGGTAGAGCGCAGCTCTGCGGATCACATCCAGATGCGCCGAAACTTCGTCCAGCAGCAGAATCGGCGGCGCGCCGCCTTCTGCGATCAACGCTCGCGCATTGGCCAGGATCAGCGAAACCAATAGCGCCTTCTGTTCACCGGTGGAACAATCGCGCGCGGACACACCTTTGGCCGCATAGGTGCCCAGCAGATCTGTACGATGCGGACCCAGCAGGGTACGCCCAGCCGCCAAATCACGAAACCGGCCCTCCTCAAAGGCTTCCTGTAGATCTGCTGCAGTGTCCGGAAGCCCGCCGTCGGATTGGATCAGTTCCAGCTCAGCAGCGGGAAAGGCCGTTTCGGCAGCCTCCTGCGCCATGCGCAGGCGATCCACCGCAGCAGTGCGCGCCGCGTGGATGCGATGGCCGCTTTCAGCCATCTGCGTTTCCAGCACCCGGTACCAACCAGCATCGCGAATCTGTTCCTTCAGCAGGCGATTGCGCTCCCGCATGGCCTTCTCATAGAGCAATGTCGCTTCGGCATGACCGGGATCAAAACTCAACACGATGCGGTCGAGAAACCGCCGCCGCCCCTCGGCCGCTTCAATCCACAGTCGATCCATCGCAGGGATCAACCAGACCACGCGGCAAATCTGCCCCAGATCAATCTGGCTGGCGGCTTTGTTGTCGATCTTGACCTGCCGTGCCTTGCCCGCTTCCGACCAGGTTTCCACTTCATAGCTTTGCCGCGCGACGGTCAGCTGTCCCTTCAGCTTCCAACCAAGAGCCTCGGGGCGGCGCGCCATATCAGCAGCGCTGGCACGACGCAGACCGCGCCCTGGTGAAAACAGCGAGACCGCCTCAAGAATATTGGTCTTACCCGCACCATTGGCGCCATGGATGGCGACAGGACGCCCATCCAAATGCAAATCCGCCCGCAAATGCGAGCGGAAATGCGACAATGTCAGCGTGGTCAACGCCAGCATGAGGCGGGATCCAGTGTCATCTTTCCAAAAATACTCAAATTCCCCCGCCCGGCGGACAGCTCAACCGCCAAGAGGGGCAACCGCGCCGCCCAGCAGATCACACCCGCATGGGCATGACGACATAAACCGCGCTTTCGTCACTGCCTTCCCGCATCAGGGTTGGATCACCGGATGAATTGAACATGAACACCGCGTTTTCACGATCAACCTGATTGGCGATCTCGAGCAGATATTTTGCGTTGAAACCGATCTCCAGCCGCTCGTCACGATAAGCCACCGCCAGTTCCTCCTCAGCCGCACCGCTGTCAGGCGCGTTGACAGAAAGGATCAGCCGGTCCTCATCCAATTGCAGTTTCACCGCACGAGAGCGTTCTGAGGACACGGTTGCGACCCGGTCCACAGCGCGGGCAAATTCAGAGGCGTCCACTTCCAGACGGCGGGTATTACCCGCCGGGATGACCCGCGTGTAATCAGGGAAGGTGCCATCAATGACCTTGGAGGTCAGCGTGATATTCGGTGTCGCAAAGCGCACTTTGGTCTCCGAAACCGAAACAGCAATGTCCATCTCATCGTCATCCAACAGCTTACGCAACTCGCCGACGGTTTTGCGCGGCACGATCACACCGGGCATATCCTCGGCGCCCATCGGCAGGTTGGCATCAATTCGCGCCAGCCGGTGGCCATCGGTGGCCACACAGCGCAGCGCCTTGCCGCCTTCGACACCATCAGCGACGTGCATATAGACACCGTTCAAATAGTAGCGTGTCTCCTCGGTGGAAATGGCGAACTTCGACTTGTCGAACAACCGCTGCAGGACGGCTGCATTGGCGGTGAAGTTGGAGTGATATTCGGATGAGGCCATCACCGGGAAATCTTCACGCGGCAGGGTGGCCAGCGAGAAGTTAGAGCGACCTGCCTCAACCGTCAGACGGCCGCTGGCGGCATCTGCAGTCAGGGTAACCAGGGCACCATCCGGCAGTTTACGCACAATCTCATGCAACGTGGTGGCGGCGACGGTGGTGGCGCCAGCGCGTTCGACCTGAGCCGGGGCCTTGTCGACCACCTCGATATCCAGATCGGTGGCGCGGAACTGAACGATGTCCCCTTCGGCCTCAATCAGCACATTTGCCAGGATCGGAATGGTGTTGCGGCGTTCAACCACTGACTGGGCCTGAGCCACAGCTTTCAACAGGGTGCCGCGTTCGATGCTGATCTTCATGTCCCTAAGTCCTCTAACGTCTGGCCGGGAGAAGCAACGTAACGCTTTACCCCTTCGGCACAAGGCTTTTTATGGATTTGTCCAAGGGATTGTCCGCAGCGTCAAGGGCGGATGCCCCCTTGCCCGATTTATCCCCGGTAAACGTGGCTCTCCGGCATGGTTTGCCCGCAGCCACCCGATTTGCGTCATCCCGCGATCTCCTGCGCCCAGAGGGCAAAAGACCCCGGACTGGCCGGGGTCATGCGGGACTTTTGGGGACGCAAGCCGACGGGGCGTCAGCGCAAAATCTGCGGCAAACGCCGAAAGATGTCAGGCCTCCAGAGAGCGGCGCAGCATTTCGACATCTTCGGCGATCTGGCCGTCGATTGTCTTCAGCTCTTCGATGCGACGCACACCGTGCATCACGGTGGTGTGGTCACGCCCGCCAAAGCGGCGGCCGATTTCCGGCAGGCTCCGGCTGGTCAGTTGCTTGCACAGATACATAGCCACCTGACGCGGACGCGCATAAGACCGCAGCCGCTTGGGGCCAATGATATCTGACATACGAATGTTGTAATACTCGGACACCTTGCGCTGGATCTCTTCAACGGTGATCTTACGCTCAGACGCGCGCAGAACATCCGCCAGACAATCCTGGGTCAGTTCCATGTCGATCTCACGACCCACAAGCGATGCGAAAGCAAACAGGCGTGTCAGCGCACCTTCGAGAACGCGAACGTTGGTTGAAATGCGGTGCGCCAGGAATTCCAGCACGCCATCAGCAATCCGCAGATCCGGGTAGGTCTGCATCTGCTGTGCCACTTTGGACTGCAGGATGCCCAGACGCAGTTCATAATCCGTCGGGTGCAGATCGACCACCAGACCACATTGCAGACGTGAACGAACACGGTCTTCCAGATCCTTGATCTCCCCCGGAGCGCGGTCGGCGGAAATGATGATCTGCTTGTTCTGGTCCACCAGCGCATTGAAGGTGTGGAAGAACTCTTCCTGTGTGCTGTCCTTGCCGGCGATGAACTGCACATCGTCCACCATCAGCACATCGACCGAACGGAACAGGTGTTTGAAGTCCATCATCTTACGTTCGCGCAGCGCCTGCACGAAGCGATACATGAACTGCTCTGCCGACAGGTAGAGCACATTCAACTCCGGATTACGGGCGGTCAGTTCCCAGGCAATCGCGTGCATCAGGTGGGTTTTACCCAGACCCACGCCCCCATATAGCACCAGCGGGTTAAAGGTCACCGGACCACCCTCAGCTACACGGCGCGCGGCAGCATGCGCAAGCTCGTTGGGCTTGCCCACAACAAAGCTATCGAAGGTGAAACGCGGATCCAGCGGTGCCGCCTGCAATGTCTCGCCCTGATCCTTCGGCGCGGCAGCGTGACCTGTGGCAGTGCGGGCGCGTGGCAGATCGGTCAGCGCCTCATCATCCAGATCAAGCGGCAGGTCATCAGCAGCACCTGCGGCGTCAACAGCGGTCGGACGTGCAGCTGTATTGGCTGCGACCCTAAAGGCCAGCCGCTGTACCGGTTCACCCGACATGTTCAATTCGTGCAGGATCAGGTCAGCGAAGTTCTGGCTGACATAATTCCCCATGAAGTTTGTCGGCACGTTGAAAATGGCAACGCCATTCTCCACGCAGGTAAACTCCAGAGGTTCGATCCAAGTTGTAAAGTTATTTTGCCCCACGGTTTTCAACAAACGCTGTCTCAACCGGCCCCAGTTATCTTCCGTCATTCTGCGCCTCACGCGTCCCAATAGCATCGGCCCTTATTTGGCCTCTTGTTTCATCCCCAGCCTGGCCCAAAGCCCAGACGACGTTCACGCACAGCGGATGTGTGTACTGACCCGCAACCGGAGCAGCACTGCCTCGCAGAAGGCAAAAATTGGGATCGCTTTTACATCAACCGGCGAGCAAATTTGCGACGGTCGAATAGACGAACCAAATACATACACAATTGGAACAGGCCTGCCGTCTGGATTGATCCAGAAACACAGCAGGAGCGTGGTGCACGGAGCATTGAAATGCCTGTGTACCAGCGCAATCAGCGTCCTTGAGTCCCATCAAGGATGCCTTGAGCAGCCTGTCCCCCCAGCGAGTGAATCGCTGTAACAGTGGTAGCAATTCGGAGGGGGTCGCAGCAACGAAACTATGATGTTGACTCAGGGATTGGTCACAAAGAATCCCCTGCGCCCACCGAGGCCCCACTCGCTGTGACCAAAATGCAAAAGGCGCCGCTGAACGCGACGCCTTTCTGTTTTTTACGGCTTGTCGGGGGAGCGCTCAGCGCGGGTGCAATGGAATCAGCAGGCCCCCTGGAACGTCCCGTTTTAGCCCAGCGCTTTGACGCGGGCGGTCAGACGGGAGATTTTCCGCGATGCGGTGTTCTTGTGGTAGACGCCTTTGGTCACGCCACGCATCAGTTCGGGCTGAGCAGCGCGCACAGCTTCTGCTGCTGCTTCTTTGTCGCCGGAAGCGATAGCTTCTTCAGCTTTACGCAGGAAGGTACGGATGCGCGAACGACGGGCTTTGTTGACAGCAAAGCGTTTCTCGTTCTGACGGGCGCGCTTTTTTGCCTGAGGCGAATTTGCCATGGTGTAGGACCTAACTTTGGTTTCGTGTTTTCTATAGGCGCAATGCCAGCCGAACCCGGATCCTATCCACCGGTGTGATTCTAGCCAAGCGGGCTGCACGCGCATGTATGGCGGCGGGTAGTAACGTCAAACCCCGAGGAATGCAAGCCATGTCGGGATTGCCCGCCCTTTCCGGTCCCAGCGCGCTGCCACAGCCCCAACTGGAAACGGGCAGACGCCAGCGCCTGCCCGTTTCATATCTCGAAAAGAGGTGCCACAGATTGCGTCACCGCAGCCTGTGAATAGACTCACTTGTCGCGGAATTGAGCTTCGCGTTTTTCCAGGAAAGCGGCCATGCCCTCTTTCTGATCTTCGGTGGCAAACATCGAGTGGAATACGCGGCGTTCGAACAGCAGGCCTTCGCTCAGCGGCAACTCATAGCTGCGATTCACGGTTTCCTTCACCGCCATCGCTGTCAGCAAGGACTTCTCGGCAATTTTATGCGCCGCTGCGGTGGCTTCATCCAACAATTTCTTGGCGGGCACCACGCGAGACACCAAACCAGCGCGCTCGGCCTCTTCGGCCGTCATAAAGCGCCCGGTCAGGTTCATGTCCATGGATTTGGACTTCCCGACAAAGCGGGTCAGGCGCTGGGTACCGCCGATGCCGGCAATCACGCCAAGATTGATCTCAGGCTGGCCAAATTTGGCAGTATCTGCGGCAATGATGAAATCACAAAGCATCGCCAGCTCACATCCGCCGCCCAGCGCGTAGCCTGCCACGGCTGCAATGATCGGCTTACGGATCGCGCTGACGCGGTCATTCACACCCGCAAACAGATTGGTCGAAAACACTTCTGTAAAGCTCTTTTCCGACATCTCCTTGATATCGGCCCCTGCAGCGAAGGCCTTTTCCGACCCGGTCAGGATGATGCAGCGCACCTTGTCGCTGGCATCCGCCTCTTCCAAGGCGGTGCAAAGCTCACTCAAAAGCTCGGAATTGAGCGCGTTCAACGCTTCGGGCCGGTTCAGTTTAATTTGGCAAACGTGGTCCTGCACTTCGACGTTGATCGTCTCATAGGCCATGATAGTCGCTTTCGGTTGTTCCGTTCAGGGAAGAGTCATTATCACGCGACACATCGCATTCAAGCTATCTTTGGCATTTGCCACAGTAGAAGGAAGAGCGCCCCGATTGGGTGATCCGACCCACGGTGCCACCACAGCCCGCCCGTCGGCAGGGCTCTCCCTCACGGCCATAGACATCGAAGCTGTGCTGGAAATATCCAAGTTCTCCATCGGCTTGGCGGAAATCCTTCAGTGATGAGCCACCCGCCTTGATGGCGTCCGTCAGCACGTCCTTGATGATCGGAACCAAGGCGCCAACCCGTGACGCGGCGATCTGTCCGGCCTTGCGCTTGGGCGATATTCCCGCACGAAACAACGCCTCGCAGACATAGATATTGCCAAGGCCCGCGATGATTCCCTGATCCAGCAACGCCGATTTCACTGGAGTGTTGCGCCCGCTGAAGGCGGCGATCAGGTGCTCTTCGTGGAAGCTGTTGCCCAGCGGTTCCGGCCCGAGAACCGCCAGAAGCTTATGTTGATCAGCAGTCGCCGTCTCCAGCAGGTCCATAGCGCCAAACCGGCGCGGATCGTTGAAGGTGATGCGCGCGCCATTGTCCATATCGAACACCACATGATCGTGTTTCTGCGCCTTCGGATGGTCATGAACGAACCGGCCCAGAGGGTCACCAGAGACGGTCATGCGCCCCGACATGCCAAGATGCACCAGCAGCGTTTCGCCGCTGTCCAGATCGGCCAAGATGTACTTGGAGCGCCGCCGGAGCGCGGTGACACAACGCCCGGTCAGCCGTTCGGCCATACGTTCGGGAAAGGGCCAGCGCAGATCGGGCCGGTTAACGGCAGCCTTTTTGATTACCGCTCCCTCCATCGCGGGGGATAATCCGCGGCGCACCGTCTCGACCTCGGGCAATTCTGGCATTACATCCCTCCTGACACGTTGCATCTACATGGGGCCGAAGGGCCGCATTGTACCGCCCTCTCAGCGCCCTATAACTGGGGCGACTCATAACAAACGGCAAGCCGCATGACCCAGAGATCTCAAGATACCACCCATTTCGGGTTTGAAACCGTGCCCGAGTCGGAAAAGGCAGGGCGCGTGCAGGGCGTATTCAACTCAGTTGCGTCAAAATACGACGTGATGAATGACGTCATGAGCATGGGCATCCACCGGATCTGGAAAGACGCGATGATGGACTGGCTGTCGCCGCGGCCCGGTCAATGCCTTCTGGATGTGGCCGGTGGTACCGGCGATATCTCGTTCCGGTTCCTGAAGCGTGCTGGCTATGGCCATTCCACCGTATTGGATTTGACAGCCCCGATGCTGGAAGAGGGCCGCAAGCGGGCTGAGGCCGCACAGATGGCCGACAGTCTGGACTGGGTCACTGGTGACGCGATGGCGCTGCCGTTCAAAGACAACACCTTTGATGTCTACACCATCTCCTTTGGCATTCGGAATGTTACCCGCCCTCAGGAAGCCCTGAACGAGGCCTACCGTGTTCTGAAACCCGGAGGGCGCCTGATGGTTTTGGAATTCAGCCAGCTGCCTAACGCGGCCATGCAGAAAGCATATGACCTCTATTCCTTCAACGTGATTCCCCGCATGGGGCAGATGATTGCGAATGATTATGACAGCTATCAGTATCTAGTTGAATCAATACGTAATTTTCCGGATCAGGACACATTCCTGTCAATGGTGCGAGAGGCCGGTTTTGCCAATGCCAAATACCGCAACCTGTCGCTGGGCATTGCCGCGCTGCACTCTGGCTGGAAGATCTGAACCATGCGTGGCCCCCACAATATTATCCGCCTGATCCGCACAGGCGCCACATTCGAGCGCACGGGCGCCATGAACGTGGTGCTGGATGCCTTTGAGGCGCCCAAACCCCTGCGCATTCTGGCCCGCACTCTTGGCTGGCCATTCAAATGGCTGGGGTACAAGGGCGATCCGACAATGCCACCGGCCACCCGCGCGCTGACCGCGCTGGGGCCTGCCTACATCAAATTTGGGCAGGTTCTGTCCACCCGGCCCGATGTGGTTGGCGATGATCTCGCGGTGCAGTTGCGGGTGCTACAGGACAAACTGCCCCCATTTTCCCGCGCCGAGGCGATGGCACAGGTCGAACAGGAACTCGGACAGTCGGTTGATCAGATCTATTCTGAGTTCAGCGAACCCATTGCCGCCGCGTCTATTGCGCAGGTGCATCGCGCACGGCTGAGGGACACCGACCAAGAGGTTGCCGTAAAAGTGCTGCGCCCCGGCATTGAACGCGCCTTCCGCAAGGATGTGGATGCCTTCTATTTCGCAGCACGGATTGCCGATCTCTTTGCCCCTGGCGCGCGGCGGCTTAAGCCGATGGATGTGATCAAGCATTTCGACGGCGTTGTGCAGGGCGAACTGGACCTGCGATTGGAAAGCGCCGCTGCATCCGAATTTGCCGCCAATACCAAGGATGACGAGGGTTTTCAGCTGCCCCAAATCCTGTGGAATCACTCCGCCCGTCGCGTGATGACACTCGGCTGGGCCGACGGGCTGCCACTCGGCGACAATGCTGCATTGGATGCGGCCGGCCATGACCGCACCGTTTTGGCTGAACGGGTACTGTCGCTGTTTTTGCGCCATGCCCTGCGTGATGGCTATTTCCATGCCGATATGCATCAGGGCAACCTGAAGGTCGCGGCCAACGGTGATATCATCGCCTATGATTTCGGCATCATGGGGCATATCGACGAATACACTCGCCGGGTCTACGCCGAGATTCTCTTTGGCTTTATCAAACGAGATTACAAGCGCGTCGCCGAGGTGCATTTCGAGGCAGGCTATGTGCCTGCCGACCGCGATGTCGATGAATTTGCCCGTGCATTGCGCGCTGTTGGGGAACCGATCTTTGGCATGGATGCCACCCATATCTCTATGGGGCGACTGCTGAACTACCTGTTTGAAGTGACCGAGCGTTTTGGCATGGAAACCCGGACCGAACTGATCCTGCTGCAACGCACCATGGTTGTTGTCGAAGGCGTGGCCCGGTCACTGGATCCGCATATCAACATCTGGAACTCAGCTCACCCAGTGGTGGAAGATTACATCAAGAAATCCATCGGTCCTCGGGCGGTCGTCAATGATTTGATGAGCACGGCCAAGGTGATGGCCCGATTTGGTCCCCGCCTGCCCGCGCTTGTGGAACAGGCGTTGATCGCCCAGACTCATGAAACCGGTGACCGCAGCCGCCGGTCCGGCAAGACGGGCTGGGTGCTGCCCGCTCTCTGCGGTTTGGGGTTGGGTCTGGCCATTGCTTTTGCCGCAGCCGCCTTTAGCTAGCCCCATCAGCGCAGGCGGTTGAGCACCGAGAGTGACGGGTAGCCGTCCGGGGTCAGCCCCATGGCCAGCTGATAAGCGCGCAGGGCGGCACGGGTCTTCGGTCCAATCCGCCCGTCCGCTCCGCCGGTACCATAGCCCGCTCCGGTCAGCCGCTGCTGCAGCTCGCGCCGTTCCTTATACGTCAGGGGACGGCTGTCCCGCGGCCAGCTGGCGCGGATCGGTCCCGTGCCACGCAACCGGTCGCTCAGATGCCCCACACCAATCACATAGGCATCCGCCGCATTATACCGCTCAATCACGGCGAAGTTTCTATAGACGATGAAGGCAACCCCCTGCGCACCGGCAGGCAGCAGCAGTGCGCCCTTTCCGTGATCTGGCAGGGATCCGCCATCGGCGCTGGTCACCCCCAGCTGCCGCCAGGCCTGTGCAGATTTGATGATTTTGCGATCCGCCAGCGCATAGTCGAACCCTGTTGGCAGGCGCACCTCCAGCCCCCAGGGTTGGTCTTTCACCCAGCCGAAACGTTTCAGATAGGCGGCGGTTGACGCGAGCGCATCAGCAGGATCATCGGACCAGATATCGCGTTTGCCATCCCCGGTGAAGTCCACCGCATAGGCCAAGTAGGAAGTCGGCATGAATTGCGTGTGCCCCATTGCCCCGGCCCAGCTGCCGGTCATGGCCTCCGGCGTCACATCACCCGCCTGAAGGATCTGCAAGGCGGCAATCAGCTGGCTTTCGAAAAACGCACCGCGCCGCCCGTCAAAGGCCAGTGTCGCCAGCGATCGAATGATATCGCGCTCCCCCCGGAAGGTACCGTAGTTGCTCTCCATGCCCCAGACGGCAGCAACAACCTCTCTGTCGACGCCATATTTGGCTTCGATGCGGGCCAATGTTTGCGCGTGGTCGCGCAGGGCAGCCTTCCCGTTCTGAATGCGCGCGTCGGACACCGCACGCTCAAGATAAGTCCAGATCGGGGTTACGAACTCCGATTGATTGCCATCACGCTGCACGATCTTCGGATCGAATTCCACACCAGAGAGCGCCCGGTCCAGAGTGGCCTGCGACAGACCTTCGGCCCGTGCGCGCGGGCGGAACGCTGCGATCCAGCCCTCAAAGGCGCGTTGCTTGGCTGGGGAGACGCTGGGCTCCGCAGGTGCAGGAGCCTGTTGCTCCGGGCGTATCCGCGGCCGCAACGGGGTAGCTGCCACGCCCGATGGCGCCACCGGGCGGGCCGTTGGGCGCAAGGACACCTGCGGCGGTTGGGATGCCGCAATCTCCACAAGCGGTCCATCGGCTGTGGGCATGGGGCTGGCCGCAACGCGGGCATCGGTCATAGCCAGGGCCGCAAGCATCGCTGCTGTCAGGGCTATGTGCCTCCGGGCGCCAAGATCGTACTGCATCTTACACCTCATTTTTTTCTGCTCTGTCTCAGTCTATCCGCATCCCTGCCTCACTCAAAGCAGCGGCGTGCCGGTGTGCGGAGGCTTGCCGACTTATCAGAAGGCGGCGCTACCTCTCTGGAGCGTCTGACCCCGCGTCGGCCTGCGGCGCACAACCTGCAAGGTCGGCGCGCATCTGTGCCAGGGCATCCCGCAGCATCCGCACCCGGTGGGGACGAAAGCTGACATCTGTGGCCTCAAACCCTGCAATCCGGTCAACGCGAAATACCCGCACGTCGTCTCGCAGCCCGCACCAGGCAATCAGCACTGTGGAGCGATCAAAATAGACCAGGCCGAGCGGCTTGACCTGGCGTTGGGTGACGGCGCCTTTTGCATCGCAATAATCCAGCCGTACCTCGACCTCATCCCATGTCGCGCGACGCAGGTCTGCCAAGGCAATCCCCGGCGGCTGTGGACGCTGAAGCCGATAGGCAGACAACACCGCATGTCGCAACCGATGAGCCTGACGATTCGGCAGGCGCGCCTGCAGCTTGCGCAAGGCCTCGGCGGCAGCATCGGCCAGTTCGGGATCGCCAATCTGCTGCACCTCGCGCAGGCCAAGAACCAGCGCCTCCAGCTCAGTGTCGCGAAAGCCCATGGGTGGCAGCGCATTGTCTTCGATCAAGGTGAAACCATAGCCTGCCTCGCCGTCGATAATCGCGCCCATCTCGCGCAGGGTAGCGATATCACGGTGAACACTTCGGGCAGAAATACCAAGATCCTGCGCCAATCTAGCGGCGGTGTCGGGACCGGCCCCCTGACGCAGCAGCTGCATAACCTGAAAAAGACGATGAGATCGGGACATGGTTCATCATCTCTACCTCTGATGACAGTTTCTGTCATTAGTAACCACTAGAACAGGGTAACTCATCTTCCAAGGAGCCAGACTGACATGACCCGCCCCTTTGCCAGTGCTGAAATATCCGCCGTTTTTGATCAGGCGCCGCCGGGCACACAGGAAGGCCTGTTGCGATTGCGCGAGCTGATCTTTGATGTGGCTGAAAGCGATCCTGATGTCGGGCCGGTCACGGAGACCCTGAAATGGGGACAGCCGTCTTATGTGGCCGCGCGCGCCGGGCTGGGCACCCCGCTGCGTCTGGGCCGGTCCAATCAGGCGCGATTTGCGTTGCTGGTTCACTGCCAGAGCCGAGTGATCGACAATTTTGCCAATCGTTTTCCAGCCTGGGACAGATTCGACGGGACCCGTGGCGTCCTGTTCAACCGTGTCGAGGAGGTGGAGCCCCTTCGCCACGGCTGGCTGATCCGTCACGCATTGACCTATCACAAATCCAAGGCTGCCACGGACCGGGCCCGCAGGGACCCGGACCGATTCAACTAGGACCGCGAAGCGCAGCCAGGTCAGCTGCGGCGCTTGCGTTCCACCTTGCGCTTGATCTTGCTGCGCTTCGCCTTCGCCTTGGCGGATTTGCGTTTCACGGATCGACCCGCCGGGCTGCGTCGCCCGCCACCGCCGCCCGCTGGCATCGGTTTGTCATCGATCGACAGAAGCTCCAGCTCCAGTCCTCCGGTCACCGGAGTGGCCTGTGCCAACCGCACCTTCACCCGCTGACCGATGGCGATGATCAGACCGGTATCGGCGCCCATCAGGGTCCCAGCCTCGGCGTCAAAATGGAAAAACTCCCGCCCGATAGAACGCACAGGCACCAGACCATCGGCCCCGGTTTCATCCAGTTTCACAAAGGCGCCAAAGCGGGCAATGCCGCTGATACGACCCTCGAATTCATTGCCGACCCGTTCCGCCAGATAGGCGGCAAGATAGCGATCTGTGGTGTCCCGTTCTGCCATCATAGACCGGCGCTCGGTCTCCGAGATATGGGTCGCGGTCTGTTCCAGCCGTTCGATCTCGGCGGTGTCCAGCCCGTCATCGCCCCAACCATGAGCGGTGATCAGGGCGCGGTGGACGATCAGATCGGCATAACGGCGGATGGGCGACGTGAAATGTGCATAATTGCGCAAGGCCAGACCGAAATGGCCGAAGTTCTCCGGACCATAATAAGCCTGCTGCATGGATCGCAGAGTCGAGATATTGATCAGTTCCGCATCATCGGTCCCGGCTGCCCCGTGCAGCAGCGCATTCAGGTGGCGAGTCTGCAAGACCTGCCCCTTGGCCAACGCAAGCCCCGCCGCACGGGCGGTCTCACGCAGCGCTTCCAGCTTCTCTGGGGATGGTTCCTCATGCACGCGGAACAACAGCGGCGTGCGTTTCTTGATCAGGGTTTCCGCCGCTGCCACATTGGCCAGCACCATGAATTCTTCAATCAGCTTATGAGCGTCCAGACGGTCGCGGAAATTCACCGATGCGACAGTACCTTTCTCATCCAAAACGATTTTGCGTTCCGGCAGGTCCAGATCCAGAGGCTGGCGCTCTGCCCGGGCTTTGACCAGCGCAGCGTAGGCGGCGTAAAGCGGCTTGATAACAGGCTCCAGGAAAGGACCTGTGCGATCAGTTGGCGCGCCATCCATCGCCTCTTGCACTTCAGCGTAATGCAGGGATGCCGCCGACCGCATCAAGCCCCGCACAAAGCGATGGGCGATTTTGTTGCCGTCTGCATCAATCTGCATCCGCACTGCAACGCAGGCCCGCGGCACCCCTTCGTGCAGGCTGCAAAGATCGCCTGACAACCTGTCCGGCAGCATGGGCACAACCCGATCCGGGAAATAACTGGAATTGCCACGTTTGCGCGCCTCGCGGTCCAGCACCGAGCCCGGCTGCACATAGGCAGCAACATCGGCAATCGCGACCCAGATGACATGGCCGCCGGGGTTCTTGGGATCATCATCGGCATGGGCATAGCAGGCGTCGTCATGATCCCGCGCATCCGCAGGGTCGATGGTGATCAACGGCAGATCCCGCAGATCCTCGCGTCCCTTCAGGCCCATGGGTTTAGCGGCATCCGCCTCGGCGATGACATCGTCCGGGAAGTGATCGGGGATACCATGCTGATGAATCGCAATCAGCGACACGGCCTTGGGCGCTGACGGATCACCAAGACGGTCGACAACGCGGGCGCGCGGCAGTCCGAGACGCGATTTCGGTCCGGCCTGTTCCGCCTCCACCAGTTCGCCGTCGCGCGCGCCATGCGTGGCGTTTTCCGCAACGGCCCACTCCGTGGAGGCTGATTTGTCGATGGGCACGATACGCCCGCCCTCATCACCTTTGCGGAAGATGCCGATCACCCGGCGCGGATTGGTGCCGATGCGGCGGATCAACCGCGCCTCGTAGTGATAATCGGCATCCTGAACCACGGTCAGGCGGGCCAGTATGCGGTCCCCCTCACCCAGCGCGGGGTCTGATGCGCGCGGCATCACCAGTACAATTGGCTCGACGCCTTCCCCGTGCCATTCCAGTGGCCGCGCAAAGAGATCACCATCTCCATCCGGTGCTTTGATCTGCAGCACGCTGACCGGGGGCAAGCGTTCAGGGTCGCGATAGGTTTTCTTACGCTTTTCCAGATGGCCTTCGGCCTCAAGCTCTTTGAGGATCCGTTTCAGATCGATTCTGTCTGAGCCTTTGATGCCGAATGCTTTGGCAATGTCACGTTTTGAGGTATGGGTCGGATGGGCTGCGATCCAGTCGAGGATCTCGGCCTTGGAAGGAATACGGGTCATATTTCTGAGCTACCACGCCCAGCCCCCAAGGTCATCGTGAAAAGCGCGCCGCAGACGTCATTGCCCGGGCGCGCGCTGTTCAGGTACCACTTTTGATATTCGGTCAGTTTTGGTCGAAATAATCGCGCAGGATGCGGCCATAAATCGATTTGAGCTGGTGGATCTGGGCAATTTCCACCCGTTCATCGACCTGATGCATCGTTTTTCCGACCAAACCTACTTCAACCACCGGGCAGTGGTTTTTGACAAACCGCGCATCCGAGGTCCCGCCAGTGGTGGACAGCTGAGGTTTGCGACCGGTCTCGGTCTCGACTGCGGCGCTGACAAGATCCGACAGCGGCCCTGGCGGCGTGATGAAACTCTCGCCGGAGACTTTGATTTCCACCGCGATATCAACACCAAAATCCTTTGCCGCACGCGCCGCTTCTGCGCGCAGCCAATCGCTGAGCTCCGCGCCGGTATGGGCATCGTTAAAACGGATATTGACCGTGGAGCGCGTCTGCGCGGGAATGACATTGGTAGCCGGGTTGCCGGTATCGATAGTCACCACCGCAAGGGTGGAGGCATCAAAATGCTCCGTGCCCTGATCCAACTCGTGGCTGGCAAGGCGGTCCATCAGGCGCACCATAGCATTCAGCGGGTTCTTGGCGCGGTGAGGATAGGCCGAATGACCTTGCACGCCGGTGACCGTGAACCAGGCGGACAGCGACCCGCGACGCCCGATCTTGATCATCTCACCCATCTCATCGGGGCAGGTCGGCTCTCCCACCAGACAGACAGCCATTTGTTCGCCCTCGCGGTCCATGTGGTCCAGCAACGCGGTCGTGCCATCGATGGCATCACCTTCTTCGTCTCCGGTGATGGTCAGGAGAATGGCCCCATCGGGCGGTGTGGTCTGCACCAGATCAATAGCCGCAGCCACAAAGGCGGCGACGCCCGATTTCATGTCAGTCGCCCCACGTCCATAGAGAAAACCGTCTTTCTCCTCGGCACCAAAAGGGTCAACGGTCCAGGCATTCGTGTCACCTACCGGCACCACATCGGTATGACCATTGAAGCCCATGGTGCGCGGGTGCCCCTTGTCACCCCAGCGGGCAATCAGATTGCTGACCTCGCCACGATCCACACGGGTACAGGTAAAGCCAGCCGCACTCAGCACCTTGTCCAGAAGGACCAGCGCACCGCCCTCCTCCGGTGTGACAGAGGCACAGCGGATCAGATCGGCGGTCAACTGTTGCGGGTCGAGTGGCGAATGCGTCATTTGGATCCTCCGGATATGGGCCGCGAGTCTCTGGCCCTGGTCTGCGACCTCTGGCTACCCCGGTTCAGGCCATGGTGCAAACCTCCACGCCCTACGAAAGCCGATGCCACAAGCCCACCGCGCGACTACCTCAGCCCCGGCAACCGGTTTGTGGCGTAAATGCCGCGCAGACCTGCGTTATTCCGCCGTACCGTCCGAGCGGGCCGGACAAACCGCCGGTGAAAATGTTAATGAAACCTTAATTACGACTCGAGGCAGAGCATCAGATGCTGTGAAACCACCGTAACAACGGGGCCACAGAGCAGACCGGACAGCGCGTTATCTCATCTTTATTGGAGGGGAGCGGGACGCAATCGGCAACCGCCGCAGCGGAGCCACGTACCGGAACCATGCGGTGCCTCATCGTGCAAAGGTGAGACAGAGCCATGGTTGCAGCATCCGAGCTGACATACAACATCAACGCGACTGCGGAGCAGATGGCCGAGACCATCTTTGGCGATAGTGTGCAGGTGGTAGACGCCAGCTACACCGGCGATACCCGTGCCTCGGCGATTTATTCCGACGGCGATACAATCGCACCCGGCGCGACGCCCTCCGATACCGGCATCATCCTCTCCACAGGCCAGGCCAGCGCCTATACCAACTCGACCGGTGAGGCCAATCAGTCCAACAATCAGACCACCGCCAGCGACGGTCCCAACGATGATCCCGCCTTCAACGCGGCCGCGGGCACACGGACGTTCGACGCCTCTTATCTGGATGTCACGTTTGTGCCCGATGGATCGGTCATGACGATGCAGTTCGTCTTTGCCTCTGAGGAGTACCCTGAATACCAGGACTCAGTATTTCAGGATTTCGTCGGCGTTTGGGTAAATGGCCAGATGGTGAACCTGGAGATCGGCAATGGCGACGCGGATCCGGGCAATGTGAACTCCGGCAATAATTCCAACATCTACCTCGACAACGCCAACGACGACTACAATACTGAGATGGACGGTCTGACCGTCACCATGACGTTGACCATGCAGGTCGATCCCGGTGTGGAAAACACCATCCGGATCGGCATCGCCGATGTGTCGGACGGCAGCTATGACAGCAACTTGCTGATCGCCGCAGACTCCGCGCAGACCGATGTGATCGCAGAAACCGATACCGTCCGCGTTGACGCCAACGGATCGCGGGTGGTCAATGTACTGGCCAATGATACCAACAACTCGGCAACAGCACTGACCATCACGCATATCAACGGCACCGCCGTTGTTGCAGGGGATGTGATTACACTGGGCACCGGCCAGCAGGTCCAGCTCAACGCAAATGGCACCTTGACCCTGATCGGTGACGGCGATGTGGAAGACTTCGCCTTCACCTATACGGCCAGCAATGGCACCAACAGCGATGTCGGCTATGTGGAGGCAACAAGCATCCCCTGTTTCGTGGCCGGCAGCCGCCTGCTGACCGACAGGGGGCTGGTCTCTGTCGAAACTCTGCAACCCGGTGATCTTGTCATGACCCGTGACGATGGCTTGCAACCCCTGCGCTGGATCGGCTCGCGGCGTGTCCAGGCGCAGGGCCGTTTTGCGCCGATTCGAATCAGGGCTGGCGCGCTTGGCAATCATAACGACCTCTGGGTGTCGCCACAGCACCGCGTATTGCTGAGCAACGGGATGGCGGAAATGCTGTTTGGCGCGCATGAGGTGCTGGTCGCGGCCAAAGATCTGATCAATGATCATTCGATCACACGCAAGCCTGGCGGTGAGGTCACCTATGTCCATGTGCTGTTCGATGATCACCAGCTTGTCACCAGCGAGGGATTGGTGACCGAGAGCTTCCTGCCCGGTCCGCAAACCAGTCGGCAGTTCGACCATGACGTCCTGAACGAACTGCAAGCGCTGTTCCCGGACCTCGACCCCTGCACCGGCGAGGGTTACGGCCCGGCAGTCCGCCCCAGCCTGCGCAGCTATGAAGCCCGCCTACTCTCAGCCACGCTTGACACGCTGATCTGATGGGCTGGATGGCGGCACGTAGCATCGATCGGAATGATACCGCACTGGCGGTGCCCCAGAACATCTGCGGCCCCGCCCGCCCAGACAACGCCCTGATGACAAGGGGCAGCCTATGTCTGGATTTGTCCCTGGATGAGGCCCGCCCAAGCGGTGATTTGCTCCTGCTGGAGCGGACAATAGAGGATTCGGAGGGCTGGCCGCTTTTACTGCGCCTTCGGCGACATCTGGGCCGCGGCATCACGCTGACGCTTTGCCAGTCGGGCTGTGAACTGGAGCACCGTATTGTTGCCGATACCACCCAAAGCACCGAAAGCGATGCGGCGCGGCTGATCTATTCCTGGGACAGCCTGTTGCGGTGGGGGCGGTTGGCCCTGATGACCGGCTCGGGCGGAAACATCGCGACCGTGGATATTTCATCGCCCCCACCATTGCGGGCGCAGGATGCAAAAACACTTCTGTCGGTGCTGCCAACCACAGCGGAGGCCTGCGGGCTGCGGGCAGTTTCGCTGAACTCCGACATTGTACCGTTAACGCCGCTTGCCGGGCTGATACCGCAGACAAAGATTGCCACACCAGATGGAGAGAAATCGCTGGGACTGCTGCGGCGCGGAGATCTGGTGCTGACGCCAGAGGGCGATGCCGTGCCTGTTCTGTATCGTCTCGACCGCCGTGCCCCAGCCATTGGTCACGATGCTCCCATGCGTCTGCGGGCGCCATTTTTTGGGCTGACAGGGGATCTCCTGCTGGCGCCACAACAGCGGCTGGTAATCTCCGGCACGGATGTGGATTACCTCTTTGGTCGCCCGGATGTTCGCCTGACGGCAGAGATGCTTCAGGGGACTGCGGTAGCCGCACCAGCGAAGGGTGAGCTGTACAGCAGACCTAGCGGACCTTGTCCGCTGATTGAACTGACTCAGCTAATATTGCCACGTCATCAGCGCTTCATTGCGGCGGGCACGGCCGTCGAAAGCCTGTATCTGGGTCGCCTGCGCCGCAAGCGCGGCGCCTATGAGGCCAGCGCGCTGGCCCATCTGGATCGCAATATGATCCCCGAACATGCTGTGGACCCGGCCCCCCTGCTGCGCAGCTTTGATGCCGCAGTTCTGGCAGAACGGCGCATCGCCTGACCGCGACACTTGCCTGAGGCTTTGGGACATTCTAAGGACAAAACGAATGATGTCTCATGGGGTTCTATCGTTCCGTTGCGCCGTTTTTTTGCTCCTTTTGTTCTGATCTACCTGTTGTGGGGGCTCGCGGCGACTGCCGAAACCCTGACCGTCAGCACCGTAACGCGACCTCCATTTTCGATGATGGAAGGGGACCGTGAAACCGGGTTCTCTATTGATCTGGTGCGTAGCCTGACCGACCGGTTGGGTTGGGATTATCAGCTCGTCCGCACCGATACCTTTGGCGAAATGCTGGAAATGGTGCGCACTGGCGAGGTGGATATGGCGGCAGCCAATATCTCCATCACCGCAGCGCGCGAAACCGATATGGATTTCAGTCACCCAATTTTCGAAAGCGGTCTGCGGATCATGGTGGCGGCGGCTGACGTACGTGCCCCGTCACTGATCCGGGTGCTGTTCTCCGCCGATCTGATGATTGCCATCGCCATTGCGGTCGTCTTGCTGATGGGCGGTGGCATGCTGATGTGGGGGCTGGAGCGGCGCGCACAGCCCTATTTCGACCGGCCCCTAAAAGAGGCCTGGTTCCCGTCATTCTGGTGGGCCCTGAACCTGGTCGTCAACGGCGGGTTTGAGGAGCGGGTACCACGCACGCCGATTGGGCGGATCTTTGGCGTGATTCTCGTTGTTTCCTCACTATTCGTGGTGTCCCTCTTCGTGGCTAAGATCACCGCCGTCATGACGGTTGAGGCGATCAGCGGGTCTATCAATTCTGTCAACGATCTCTACGACAAGGACGTCGGCACCCTCGCGGAGTCCACAGCCGCGCGCTTCCTTGAGCGGCGCGACATCAGCTATCGCGGGTTCTCGGATCTGGCCTCACTGCTGCACGATTTCGAAACCGGCAACACACGGGTCGTGGTGTTCGATGCACCCGTGCTGGATCACTATATGGAAGACAACGGTCGCCTGCATGGACGTGCGGTCGGCCAGGTGTTTCTGCGCGAGGACTATGGCCTGTTGTTGCCGGACAGCTCACCGCATCTGGAAGAGATCAACCGCGCCCTGCTGGCCCTGCGCGAAAACGGGGAATATGGCGACATTTATCGCAAGTGGTTCGGCAAGGCGCCCTGACCAAATCTGACCAAGGTGGTCTGGTCCACGATCCCACTATAGCCACTGACGCCAGAGACACGCCCGCCGTCAGTGCAGGGTTGCAGGTCCATCCTCGAAAAACGGCGTCATCTGCGCGACGATCACCGAATTCTCGTCCAGCGCCCGCTGCATAAGCTCGCGCTCCTCGTCCGAGATGTCTTGGTCCTCGGCCTCACGCTCAGCCAAAGTCCCATAGCCGGTGACATCCAGTGGCGCGGTGTCGGCCTGCTTCAGGATTGCAACGGTTTCACGCACGGCCTCAGCCTCATCAACGCCAGAAGCGTAGATCATAAGGGCCGCACCAGTTGCCCCTTCGGGAAGGCCATCGCCTTCCTTGCGCCCGATCTGCACCACAAGCGTGTAGACCTGCTGACGGGAGATTTTCTTTTTTTCCATGCGCTCGCCATATCCCCGTGACGGGGGCTTGGTCAATACAAGCCAACCGGCTAAGCGCAGCAACGCGCCCGTTCAGTAGCGGCTGCGCATCTGATAGCCCGGATGAAAACTCATCCTGACAAAGGTCACCGGCTGCGCCTGAAACCACGTCGTGCGTTCCATCTGAAACAACGGCGCAGCAATCGGGCAAGCAAGGTATTCGGCAAGCGCCGCATCAGCAGCGATCGCCCCGAAGCTGAGTTCCGCCGTCGAAAACGGCACCTCGGCCAATAGCCATTCATTGGGCCCGACCACACTGAAATCGGCCTCTGCAACGCTGGGTACTGCTGCAATGTTGATCCAGCGATCTTCGAACTGAAATGGTTGATTGTCTCCATAGTGCATCGCACGGATATGTAGCACAGGAGTGTCCGCAGCCAGCTGAAGCTGCGAGGCCAACCATCCCGGAGCCGGTATCTCCTCCCGATGCACCAGCGCATAGCGGTAGATGGCGTTGCGATCCTCAACCAGCTGGCGGGTCAGGGTGATCTCGAGCTTGGCTTGTTTCACGGGTAACACTGCCACCCGTGTGCCGCTTTTGCGTTTGCGGTCGATGATACCGCGGTCAGCCAACTCCCGCAGCGCGCGATTTACTGTGGCGCGGGCGCAACCAAATTCTTCTGCAAGATCCTGTTCGGTTGGCAGAAGATCACCCTGCCCCCAGACCCGGTCCTGAATGCGTTTCAGCACCTCATCACGGACATCCTGAAAGCCGGTCTTTGTCCGTTCTGTCATGCGTCTGCCCCCGCTGGTATCCTGCTTAACCGCTGCCACAGGCCATCCTGTGCCGCAACCCCATGCGCCATCAAAGCGCGCTAAGAAGCGCAGCCACTGCAGAGGTATAGCGGGCGATAATCTGTTCGCGGTTCGCATGGCGTCCGCCCGTCACTACGTGGCGCCCCGCCGACCAGACATCGCGGATCACAGAATCGTCGGCAGCAAAACACAGCCCATCCAGAAACTGATCCGGGCGCAATGCGCAGAGTGTGACATCGGTGGTGTCAAAGGCCATCAGATCCGCCAGTGCCCCAACTTCAAGTCGGCCGGCGTCACGCCCCAGAGCCTGAGCGCCCCCGCAAGCCGCACCAAGATAGAGGGCCGCGCCGACAGATCCTTCCTCCGGCACCATTACATTGCGGGCGAGATCACGCAGCCGTTGCGAGTATTCCAGCAGCCGCAGTTCTTCGCTGAGGGAAATTCTGATATTTGAATCCGACCCCACACCAAAGCGACCGCCGTTGTTCTGGAACAATGCGCCATTAAACGGCCCGTCACCCAGATTTGCCTCGGTTATCGGACAGAGCCCAGCCACCGCCCCGCTGCGCGCCAGGTCATGGGTTTCCTGCTCCGTCATATGAGTCGCGTGGATGAGGCACCAATCCTTGTCGACCGCGCAGTTGTTCAGCAACCACTGCACCGGTCGCTCTCCCAGCCATCCGCCGATATCTGCGACCTCCTGCGGCTGTTCAGCGATATGGATGTGAACCGGGCTTTCTGCACGCAAGGTGAGCACCTCGGCCAGTTCATCCGGCGCGGTCGCACGCAGTGAATGGGGCGCTATGCCAACCCGCGCATCCATCGGCAAAAGCTCACGCGCAGTGGTGCGACAGTCGGACAGAAGGTTTGCATAGCGCGTCACATCATTGCCGAACCGTTGCTGCCCACCGCCCAAAGGTGCCTGCCCCGCGCCGCCGTAAGTATACAGCACCGGCAGATGAGTCAGTCCGATTCCGGTCAAATCCGCAGCGGCAAACACGCGATGGCTCAACTCACCCAGCACCTCATAGGGCTGACCGCCCGGCTGATGATGCACATAGTGGAATTCCCCCACCGACGCATACCCTGCTTCCAGCATTTCCATGAAAACAAGCGCGGCAATCGCCTCATACTGCTCAGGCGTCAGGTGATCGACGAATTGATACATCAGCTTGCGCCAGGACCAGAAGCTGTCCCGCCCGGACACGCGGGTTTCGGTCATTCCTGCCATCGCCCGCTGAAAGCTATGAGAATGCAGGTTGGCCAGTGCCGGCACCAACGCCCCGACCCGATGATCCTGTGGCTGCACAGCCGCACCAGGCTCAAGCGTTGCGATCTTCCCTGCCTCAATCGTGAGCCGCATATCGGTAACCCAGCCCTGAGGCATCCGCGCGTGTTGGGCAAAAATTGTCTGCATCAGATCCCCATATGTATAGACATAACAACATTAGATCCATACATTCCCTCTATCAAGCGTTTTTGCGAGGATGCCATGGGCGACACCGATTCCTATCTGATCTGTGATGCGACACTGGCAACGATGACCGGAAGTGATCCTGCCTACGGGTTGGTTCCTGACGGTTTGATTGTTGTACATGACGGCTGGATCCGTTGGTGCGGGTCTGAGGCGCAGCTGCCCAAGGACTATTCCGATTGGCCGCGCATCTCGATGGCGGGGCGTCTGGTCACACCCGGCCTGATCGACTGCCACACCCATATCGTCTTTGGCGGCAACCGGGCGATGGAGTTCGAGATGCGCCTGAATGGTGCATCATACGAAGACGTCGCACGTGCAGGGGGCGGCATCGTCTCGACCGTATCCGCAACCCGCACCGCATCGCTGGAGGATCTGGTGCAGGGCGCGCTGCCGCGGCTCGATGCGCTGATCGCCGAGGGCGCGACAGTGGTTGAGGTGAAATCCGGCTATGGGCTGGACCGCGAAACCGAGCTGAACATGCTGCGCGCCGCCCGGCGACTGTCAGAGCTGCGTCCGGTGACGGCGAAAACCACCTTCCTTGGTGCGCATGCCACGCCCGGCGAATACAAAGGCCGTGACGATGACTACATCGATCAGGTCTGCATCCCTGCCTTACGTGCGGCCCATGCCGAAGGGCTGGTCGATGCGGTTGATGGCTTCTGCGAGAACATCGCCTTTGCGCCCGCGCAGATCGAACGGGTGTTCAAGGCGGCACGGGAGCTGGCCCTGCCAGTGAAACTGCACGCCGAACAGCTGAGCCATCAGGGCGGCACGGCGCTGGCGGCGCAGTATGGCGCATTGTCAGTCGATCACGTGGAATACGCCACCGAAGACGACGCCAAGGCGATGGCCGCATCCGGTTCTGTCGCGGTGATCCTGCCCGGTGCGTTTTACACTATCCGCGAAACCCAGGCGCCGCCGATTGAACACTTCCGCGCCCACGGCGTGCCGATGGCGCTGGCGACCGACTGCAACCCCGGCTCCTCGCCGCTGACGTCTTTGCTGCTGACCATGAACATGGGCTGCACCCTGTTCCGCATGACGCCGGAGGAAGCGCTGGCAGGCGTCACACGGCACGCAGCCCGCGCGCTGGGGCTGAGTGACCGCGGCCAGATTGCCGTCGGCATGCGTGCCGATCTGGCGGTTTGGGACGTGGAAACGCCCGGCGAACTGGCCTACCGCATCGGCTTCAACCCCCTTCACTCCCGTATCTATGAGGGCAAACGATGATTGAGATGATCCCCGGCACAGTGACCCTGTCCACGCTGGAAGATATCTACCGCAACCTGACCCCGGCCAAGCTGGCGTCTTCGGCCCGTGAACCGGTGGAAGCTGCGGCGCAGATGGTGGCAGAGGCGGCAGCCGGACAAGAGGCGGTCTATGGCATCAACACCGGCTTCGGCAAGCTGGCCTCGACCAAGATCGCACCGGAAGACACCGCCACCCTGCAGCGCAACCTGATCCTCAGCCATTGCTGCGGAGTAGGGGAGGCGCTGCCGGAGGATAAGACCCGGCTGATGATGACGCTGAAGCTCCTGTCGATGGGGCGTGGTGCGTCGGGTGTGCGCTGGCTGGTGATTGATCAGATCGAACAGATGCTGGCGCATGGCGTGGTACCGGTGATCCCGTCGCAGGGGTCCGTGGGCGCTTCGGGCGACCTAGCACCGCTGGCGCATATGGCGGCGGCGATGATCGGGGCAGGGGAGGCCACGTATGACGGCACCCGCATGTCCAGTGCAGAAGCGCTGAAAAAGGCCGGGTTAGAGCCTATTGTTCTGGGTCCCAAGGAAGGCCTGGGGCTGATCAACGGCACGCAATTCTCCACCGCCTGCGCCTTGGCCGGGCTGTTTGACGCCTGGCGCATGGCCGAGGCCTCGATGACCATTGCTTCGCTTTCCACGGATGCCATCATGGGCTCCACCGCGCCGTTGATTGCCGATATCCATGCCTTGCGCGGCCATGCCGGCCAGATTGACGTGGCGCGCGAGATGCGCGGCATCATGGACGGGTCTGAAATCCGCGAAAGCCACCGCGAGGATGATACCCGGGTGCAGGATCCCTATTGCATCCGCTGCCAGCCGCAGGTGGTGGGCGCAGCGCTGGATGTGCTGCGCATGGCTGCGAAAACGCTGGAGATCGAGGCCAACGCCGTCACCGACAACCCGCTGGTGCTGGTGAACGAGGGCCGCATCGTCTCGGGCGGCAACTTCCACGCAGAATACGTGGGCTTTGCTGCTGACCAGATCGCGCTGGCGGTGGCCGAAATCGGCGCCATCGCGCAGCGCCGGGTGGCGCTGATGGTGGACCCGACCCTCAGCCACGATTTGCCGCCGTTCCTGACTCCGGACCCGGGCCTCAACTCCGGCTTCATGATCGCCGAAGTGACCACAGCCGCTTTGATGAGCGAAAACAAGCACTTGGCTAACCCCTGCGTGACCGACTCGACGCCGACGTCCGCCAACCAGGAGGACCATGTGTCAATGGCCGCCCATGGCGCGCTGCGGCTGGGACGGATGAACGCCAACCTGTCGGTGATCCTGGGCGTCGAAATGCTCTGCGCCGCACAAGGGGTGGAGGCGCGGGCGCCGCTCAAGACCTCAGCGCGCCTGCAGGACGTTCTGGCGATGCTGCGCGCGGATATCCCCGCGCTGGCCGAGGACCGCTATCTGGCCCCGGACATCGAAGATGCGAGCGCGATGGTGCGCGCGGGCCGCGTGGCGGATGCCGCAGGTGTGAAGGTGACAGCATGATCGAGGTGACCCAAGGCGCCTCGCCGCTGGTGCTGGGGCTGCCCCACACCGGCACCGATGTGCCGCCGGAAATCTGGGACTGCCTCAATGAGACGGGCCGGGCGCTGGCCGACACAGACTGGCATATCCATGATCTCTATGCCGGGTTGGTGGAAGACATCACTACCGTCCGTACTCCGATCCACCGCTATGTGATCGACGTGAATCGCGATCCGGGTGGTATCAGTCTCTATCCGGGGCAAAACACCACCACTTTGGTGCCGCTCACGGATTTTGACGGGTTGCCGATCTGGAGCGATGGAATGGCGCCGGACGATGCAGAAACCGCCCGCCGCTGCGATGCCTATCACGCACCGTACCATGCGGCCTTGGCGGCGGAGCTGCGGCGGGTGAAAGCAATCCATGGCTTTGCGATCCTCTATGACTGCCACTCGATCCGGGGCGATATCCCGTTTCTGTTCGAGGGCCGATTGCCGGATTTCAACACCGGCACCAACATGGGCACGACTTGCGACCCCGAAATCGAGGCGCTGACCGTGGCCCATTGCGAGGCGGCGGAGGGTTATACCTCCACCCTCAACGGGCGCTTCAAGGGTGGCTGGACCACCCGCCATTACGGGCGGCCCGCAGATGGTCTGCACGCCATCCAGATGGAGCTGGCGCAGGCCACCTACTGCCAGGAAAGCCCCCCTTGGACCTATCTGCCCGAACGCGCGGACGTTTTGCGCGCCCATCTCACCAAAATTCTGACTGATCTCAAAAACTGGAGGCCCTCGGCATGAGCGATCCCCGCAAGAACACCCGCGACATCTTCCCGCCCACCGGCCCGGAAATCACCGCCAAGTCCTGGATGACCGAGGCGCCGATGCGGATGATGATGAACAACCTGCATCCCGATGTGGCCGAAAACCCGCATGAGCTGGTGGTTTATGGCGGCATCGGCCGCGCCGCGCGCACCTGGCAGGATTTCGACCTGATCGTCGAGACCCTGAAGAACCTGGAGGAAGACCAGACCCTGATGGTGCAGTCGGGCAAGCCGGTCGGCGTATTCCAGACCCACAAGGACGCGCCGCGGGTGCTGATCGCCAACTCCAATCTGGTGCCGCATTGGGCCAACTGGGACCACTTCAACGAGCTCGATAAGAAGGGCCTGATGATGTACGGCCAGATGACCGCGGGGTCCTGGATCTACATCGGCACGCAAGGGATCGTGCAAGGAACCTATGAAACCTTTGCCGAGGCCGGCCGCCAGCATTTTGGCGGCAGTCTCAAGGGCAAGTGGATCCTGACCGGCGGCCTTGGCGGCATGGGCGGCGCGCAGCCTTTGGCGGCTGTCTTTGCCGGGGCCAGCTGCCTGGCGGTGGAGTGCAACCCTGACAGCATCGACTTCCGCCTGCGCACCAAATACCTGGACGAAAAAGCCGAAACCCTGGACGAGGCGCTGGAGATGATCGCGCGCTGGACCAAAGCGGGCGAGGCGAAATCCGTGGGCCTTCTGGGCAATGCGGCTGAGATTTTCCCGGAGCTGGTGAAGCGTGCGGAAGCAGGCGGCATCCGCCCCGATATCGTCACCGACCAGACCTCGGCGCACGATCCGGTGAACGGCTACTTGCCGCTGGGCTGGACCATGGGTGAATGGAAAGAGCGCCGCGAGAACGACAAGAAAGCGGTTGAGAAAGCCGCCCGCGCCTCGATGAAGGTGCAAGTGAAGGCGATGTGCGATTTCCACGCGATGGGCGTGCCCACGGTGGATTACGGCAACAACATCCGTCAGATGGCGCTGGAGGAGGGGCTGGAGAACGCATTCGACTTCCCCGGCTTCGTGCCCGCCTATATCCGCCCGCTGTTCTGCCGCGGCATCGGCCCGTTCCGCTGGGCAGCCCTGTCGGGCGACCCGGAAGATATCCGCAAGACCGACGCCAAGATGAAGGAGCTGTTCCCCGAGAACGAAGGCCTGCACCGCTGGCTGGACATGGCGCAGGAGCGGATTGCCTTTCAGGGGCTGCCGGCGCGGATCTGCTGGATCGGCCTGGGTGACCGTCACAAGGCGGGCCTTGCCTTCAACGAAATGGTCCGCACGGGTGAGCTGTCGGCGCCAGTGGTGATTGGCCGTGACCATCTGGATAGCGGCTCGGTGGCGTCGCCCAACCGCGAAACGGAATCGATGCTGGATGGCTCGGACGCAGTGTCCGACTGGCCGCTTCTGAATGCGCTGCTGAACACCGCATCGGGTGCCACCTGGGTGTCGCTGCATCATGGCGGCGGCGTTGGCATGGGCTTTTCGCAGCATTCCGGCGTGGTGATCTGCTGTGATGGCAGTGACGACGCCGAGCGCCGCATTGGCCGCGTTCTGTGGAACGATCCGGCAACCGGTGTCATGCGCCATGCGGATGCGGGATACGATATCGCCAAGGACTGCGCGCGCGAGCACGGGCTGAACCTGCCCGGCATCCTCTGAGGTCAAAAGGGGCGCTGCCCCTCGGCCTTCCGGCCTCACCCCGGAGTATTTAGAGAAACGTGACAAGGCCAAGCGTCTGTCATCTTTCCCGAAAATACTCTGGGGTCCGGGGCAAAGCCCCGGCTAATACAAAAAACGCGCCCCTAATATTCTAGAGAGCGCGTTTCTTTTGCAGACTGTGCCGCGCAATCAGTCGCGCAGCAGCTCGTTGATCCCGGTCTTGGAGCGAGTTCTTTCATCGACGCGCTTCACGATCACCGCACAATAGAGATTGATGCCGTTTTTCGACGGCATAGAGCCCGCAACAACAACCGAATAGGGCGGCACTTCGCCATACATGACTTCCCCGGTTTCGCGATCAACGATCTTGGTGGACTGGCCGATAAAGACGCCCATGCCGAGGACAGAGCCTTCACGCACGATACAGCCTTCGACCACTTCCGAGCGCGCCCCAATGAAGCAGTTGTCTTCGATAATCGTAGGGCCGGCCTGCATCGGCTCCAAGACACCGCCGATACCGACGCCGCCAGAAAGGTGCACGTTCTTACCAATCTGGGCACAGGAGCCAACGGTCGCCCAGGTATCAACCATGGTGCCCTCATCGACATGGGCCCCGAGATTCACGAAGGACGGCATCAGAACCACGCCCGGCGCGATATAGGCAGATTTGCGAACAACGCAATTGGGCACGGCACGGAAACCTGCCTCTTTCCACTCGGCTTCACCCCAGCCCTTGAACTTGCTGTCGACCTTGTCCCACCAGCCGGAGCCCTGCGGGCCGCCGGATTGCTCTTCCATATCCTTGATGCGGAAGCCCAGCAGCACTGCCTTCTTGGCCCATTGGTTGACATGCCAGTTGCCACTGTCCTGACGCTCAGCCACACGCAGCTTGCCGGAATCCAATGCGTTCAGGGTCTCTTCGATCGCATCGCGCTGCTCACCTGTGGTGGCTGATGTGATGGTATCACGGGCCTCCCAAGCGGCCTCAATTGCGGTTTCCAGCTGAGCGTTGGACATCAGGGGTCTCTCCGGCGTGTGGTTGGTTTCGCTGCTACATACCCGCATTTTGCCGCGAGGTCATGTGCGGATTGCGTCAATATTCCCCTCCGCAGCGGCCAATCGCGGTACCAGTTACTGGCACCTAGCGGACGCGACGCAAATGACGACGCAGAATATCGCAGGCAGTGGTCACATCGCGACGGCGCATGGCCTGCACGATCAGGGCATGGTCGGTGTCAACGCGCTGACTCCAGCGGTGCTTCCAGTTCGCAAAAAGATGCCGAGCGGAGGCAATATGCAGGTCATCAATTGTCGCCAGCAGGCGCGGCATACCACAGGGCGACAGGATCACCCGATGAAAGGCCCGATTTTTTTGCTCCCAATCAGCCATATCGGTTGCAGCATCACAGGCCAGCCGGGCGGCATCCGCCGCCTCCAGCTCTGCCGACCCCAAATGGGCAAAGGCATTCTGCAACGCCAGCAATTCCAACGAGACACGCATTTCAATGACCTCGCGTATTTCCGATGGGTCCAGAGCGGTCACCCGCATTCCCCGACGCGGAATGGACTGGGCCAGTCCATGTGCCTCCAGTCGCAGGAGTGCTTCGCGGACCGGCACATGGCTGGCATTGAACTCACGCGCGATATGATCCTGGCGCAGTTTCTCACCTGCTGGCAGCGCGCCGGTGACGATCCGTTCGCTCAACGCATGATAAATACGGTCAGAGATTGTGGCGCTGACGCTCATGATACGGCCCCGCAACATCGATGAGAGAACCAATTTCCAACGCAGCACTCACGAAGGTACATTCAGTGCCTCCAGCGGATCAGTGGCAATATTGCCACCACAGAGAAGCACAGCGACCCGCTCATCCGGGGCGGGTTGGTAGGCACCGCTGGTCAGCGCTGCCAAGGCAGTTGCACCTGCCGGCTCCACCAGAAGCCGACGCTCCTTCCACAGTTTGTTCTGCGCTGCGCTAATTGCCTCATCCGACACGGTGAGCGAGGTCACGGTATCAGATTGGCCCTGTGCCAGCTCATAGCAGAGGGTTCCGATTCGCCGAGCACCAAGCGCATTTGCAGCAACACCCGACACTTCGACATCAACAGGCCTGCCGACGGCAAGCGCGGCGTTCAGCGCCGAGCTGGTTTCGGGCTCCACTGCCACAATCTTCTTCGATCCACCATACCAGGCCATCGCGCCTGCGATGAGGCCGCCGCCGCCCACCGCGATCAAAAGGGTATCGGCCTCCAGACCCTGGGCATCCCATTCGGCAAAACAGGTTCCCTGACCAATCACCGTTGCAGCTGCGTCGTAGGCATGGACCTGCATGGCGCCAGTCTGCTGCTCATAGGCCTGCGCCTGCTCTAGCGCATTGGCATAGGCGCCCGGCACGACCTCCAGGTCGGCGCCGCAGGCCCGGATCAGCGCAATTTTCGCGGGGCCTGCCATCTCAGGCACATAGACGCGCGCGCGCACTCCAAGCCGCTTTGCCGCATAGGCAACCGCTGCGCCATGATTTCCACCCGAAGCCGCCACCAGCCCCGCATCCGGCACAGATCCGCCCAACAGGGTGTTGAAGGCACCCCGCGCCTTGAAGCTGCCGGTGTGCTGCATATGCTCCAGCTTCAGCGATATTGGGTAATCTAATCCAAAGCCGGTGGTTTCGAGTATCGGTGTGCGTTGAATATACGGGCGGATCCGCGTGTCAGCGGCCCTGATATCCTGTGTCCAATGCATATGCTGTCCCCTTTTGCCCTCGGCGCGCTGACCGTAATCCCTGTACCGGCGGGTGCAAGCCCTCGTTACACCTGACCGGGCTTCACCATGGATCACCTTCGTGTCGGCGCGCCATTCCGGGCTAGCGCCATGACAGCCAAAGCGGTAGAACTGGAACTCCGCTTTTTTCAAAAATAACACAGTAGGTTTGCAATGAATGATGATCGCCACAGCCGATTCCGGGATGCACATTCTGACAGGGATCGCGCCGAGCACGTGCCATCGACACCGCAGACCGAATCTCCCGCGTATCGTCTGGCGTTTGCAGATAAAGATTTTCTCTGTCGCGACGAGCTGCGCCCGGTGCGGTTGCAGCTGGAGCTGCTGAAGCCCCAGCTAATGCTGGATGAACATGGTATTGAAAGCACAATCGTCATGTTTGGCGGTGCGCGGATCCCGGCGCCCAAGGACAAGGATAAAGCGCGCACCAAGACGTTGCGTGACCTGTCGCATTTCTACGATGAGGCTCGCAAATTTGCAAAGCTGATGACCGAAAAATCCATGACCACCGGTGGCAAGAATGATGTCATCGTCACCGGCGGTGGCCCGGGTGTGATGGAGGCGGGCAACCGTGGAGCGATTGATGCTGGGGGGGCGTCGGTTGGCCTCAATATCGTGCTGCCGCATGAGCAGGCGCCGAATGAATATGTGACGCCCGACCTATGTTTCAACTTCCACTATTTTGCGATCCGGAAGATGCACTTCTTGATGCGCGCGCGCGCCATCACCGTGTTCCCAGGCGGCTTTGGCACCCTGGATGAGATGTTTGAAACCCTGACACTCATTCAGACCGGCCGGATGGAGCGTGTTCCATTCCTGCTTTTTGGCCGTGCCTTCTGGGAAAAGATCATCAATTGGGAGGCGCTGGCGGATGCCGGTACCATTTCCGAGGAAGATCTTGATCTGTTCCGTTTTGTGGAAACCGCCGAGGAGGCGATCCACATTATCGACAACTGGGAACCAGCGCCACCACGCGACAGCCTGCCCGGTCGCGACGAGTAATCATGTAACCTTCCCCGTCGCGCAGAAAAAGTGCGTGGCGGGGACCGCTAGATGCGCAAATGGATCAGGCAAATTCGGCTGGCAGGGCACCCAACGGTTTGCCATGCGGCAGGCGGGTCAAAATCTGTGCCCCTTCGATATCCTTGATCGCATAGCCGTAGCCACGCAGACGGAATTTCCATTCACGTGGGCTCAGCGCCTTGCCGCGTTCTTCGCGCACCAGATCCAAAACGGTGGGCTCAATCGGCGTGGCGGCCGGTGTATGACGTGCCATGATCTCTTTCCCTTCCATTGACTGTCTACGATTTGGAAACTGTCCTGCCGAAATGGCAGAAATGTACCGTGATTGAGGAAATTTCTGGGCAGCAGCCAAAACCGCAAGTCACGGAGTTCAGAACCGCCGCCTGGCAACCGGAGATCGAAAGCCATCAAATCAGCATCCTAGTCTTCCGTCATTAAGAGGATTGCTTTGAATATGATCTTCCGGCGCAGAAATGCCATTTTCTGAAATCTGATGGAAAAGCATCTGCCCAGCCCCTCCAACATCCAGGTATCGCTTTGAATAAACTGAATTTTCAAAAGGGATCGCAAAAACAGCGATAGGAACAGATCAGTGCCGATTGCATCACTCAGATAGGTCGCGTGTCCCAAGACTGCGCAAAAAGTCCCAATCTTGGGCGTATCAGCGCCACATTCATTGACGAGGTTGATGGCTACCCAATGTGGAGTGGTCACATGCCAAGAGTCTCGGATTATTCAGCGCTGCTATACTATCTTGATGGTGACCATTTTCGCTGGAACGCCCCTGCCGAAATTGGGACCCAGGCAATCATCACGTATAGCTTCACAGAGACCGGTAGCCTTGCAGACCCTGCAGCAAGCGACCCCTATGGCGCGACGGAATACTGGTCATTTGACGAGGATCAGCGCGACATCTTTCGCGAAGGACTTTCCCTCTACGAAGACATTTCGGGGGTCCGGTTTATCGAAGTCGAAGGCCGGGGCATGATCAATGCGTTTGGTACAACCGGCAGCAGTGCTGGTGGCTGGGCCAATATCGCGATGTCCGGAAATGGCTTCACTGGCCGAGGCGACCTGACCGTTGATACGGACGTCATGACAAAAGGCACCTATGGCTATGTCACGGTGTTGCATGAGATAGGTCACACTCTCGGACTGCAACACTCTCATGACGGCGGCCTGACACTAGATCACCACGCAGACACACCCGAAAACACAGTGATGACCTACAATCATAGCCCTGCCTATGTGACCGAATTGGGCACTTTTGATATCCAGGCAATGCAACATCTCTACGGCAATTCCGATAGCTTCACCGGATGGGAAATACTGGGCGGCGGAAGCGACCCGATCATCATCCGCAGTACGAATGCTTCTGAAACGGTGATCGGAACCGATCAAAATACCACCATCAATGCCAAGGGCGGCCATGACCACGTTCAGGGCCGTGAAGCAGATGACACACTGCGCGGCGCGGATGGGCGCGATACGATGGTCGGTGGCTTGGGAGAGGACCGCCTATTTGGCGGTAATGGCGCCGACCTCCTGATTGGCGGCACCGGGGGCGACGCCTATTCCGGTGGTAGCGATGATGACGTCCTCTACGGCAATCGCGGGCATGACATGCTACACGGCGGATCCGGCAACGACCACCTGTTGGGTGGTATTGGCCGCGACACGCTGGTGGGCGGCGACGGCAGCGATACCCTGACCGGTGGTACTGGTGCGGATACCTTTGTTTTTGATCAGGCTGATGCCTTCGACACCAACCGGATTACCGATTTTGGTCGGGGCGCAGATGTGATCGACCTGTCGGGTCTTTGGCTTACCAGTCTGGACCAGCTGGACATCGCAAAAGACAGCGGCACCACCACCATCTCTTATTCCAATTGGTTTGAGCTGGAGCTGACCAATTACACCGACCCCCTAACGGGATCGGATTTCATATTCAGTTGAGGCAGCCGGGGACCTGCCTGGAGGTCGAGGTCAGGGGTTGAGCCCCGCCTCGGCCTCAATCTGTTTACGGCTCTTGCGCGCACGCTCGGTTGCGGATTTCAACTGGCCACAGGCCGCCAGAATGTCTTCACCACGCGGGGTACGGATAGGCGAGGCATAGCCGGCCTGATAGATGATGTTCGCGAACGCATGGATCCGGTTGTTCGACGACCGCGTATAAGGCGAGCCAGGCCATTCATTGAATGGGATGAGGTTCACTTTCGCCGGGATCCCCTTGATCAATTCGACCAGGCGATGGGCGTCTTCATCGCTATCGTTCACACCATTCAGCATCACATATTCGAAGGTGATCCGCTCCGAATTGGTCAGACGGGGATACGCTCGCAGAGCCTCCAGAAGTGCTTCGATATTCCAGCGTTTGTTGATTGGCACCAGCTTGTCGCGCACCTCATCTGTGGTGGCATGGAAGGACACCGCCAGAAGGCAGCCGATTTCTTCGGCCGTGCGGGCAATTTCCGGCACCACCCCCGAGGTCGAGAGAGTAATACGACGGCGTGACAGGCTGATCCCCTCAGGATCCATCGCAATCTTCATCGCATCGCGCACGTTTTCGAAGTTGTAGAGCGGCTCACCCATGCCCATCAGCACGATGTTCGACAGCAGACGCGTCTCGTCCTTGGGGGCTCCGGGCACAGGCCATTCGTCCAGATCGTCACGCGCCATCATGATCTGGCCGACGATTTCAGCGGCGGTCAGGTTGCGGACCAGCTTCTGCGTACCGGTGTGACAGAAGGAACAGGTCAGGGTGCACCCCACCTGGGAGGAAATGCAGAGCGTGCCGCGCCCTTCCTCCGGGATATAGACGACCTCAACCTCGTGACCGCCAGCAATGCGCACCAGATATTTGCGCGTCCCATCGGTCGAGACCTGCTTGCTCACGACCTCCGGGGTCGCAATCTCGAAATGCTCATCCAAGTCAGCGCGATAAGCTTTGGCGAGGTTCGTCATCTCGGCAAAGTCACGCTTGCCCCATTGATAAATCCACTGCCAGATCTGCCCCACCCGCATTTTGGCCTGCTTTTCCGGTGTTCCATGTGCGATCAGGGTCTCGCGCAGCTGGTCGCGGGTCAGGCCCACAAGATTGATCTTGCCGCCCTCTGGCAGTTTGCGGGGCAGGGTCAGGACGTCTTGGGTGATCGGCGCATTGGCGGTCATGGCAAAAAGACTCGGTCTGTTTGGGTGGATGCGGCTCTATATAGGATTCTCACCGAAGATCAAAAGGAATCCTGCAGATTGATCTTTTGCGCCCGCTATCCTGCGTGGTCCATCAGCGCCTCGACCCGATCCCGCGTCAGGGTGATGCGACAGGACAGAATGGCGATACCGGTACCGGAACCACCGCCGAAGGTCGCGCCGACAAAATCGCAATGAGCATCCCGAAACGCCTCCCAGGACTTTTGCGCTGTCTCCAACGCCGGGCCGACACTTTGACGCCCTGTAATGCCGTCCAGATCGGCGGCCGCCTCTCGGGCATAATCGAGCGCTCGTGACAGTGCGGCGTTCGCGCGAATCTGGTCACCATTCAGGCAGTCGCGCAACTCAATCTGGGAACCGGTACCACCGCATTCCATCGCGGGATCCGCAAGAGCGGGCAGCGGCAGCGCAAGAAGGGCTGAAAGCATGTACGGCCGCATGATCTGAATGTCCTTTTTCTTTGTCATCGCTTCACCGAAATGAAGTTTTGTTTGCGCAAATACAAAACCCCGGACAAAGGCCGGGGTTTATAAGCGTTCGGTTGAAGCACCAGAGAGATCTCCGGATGCCCTCAGTTACAGCGCTTTTCCGCGTCTTCGACCGCGGCGGTAAAGCCCAGGAGCGAGAACGTATCCTTGGTCTGCGTGCCGCGTGCGGACCGGGCGGTCAGAACTGCCTGCGCGCCGCGTTTCATTGCGGTGATGATCTTCGCGTCATCCGCAGCAGTCGCAGGCCAGGCCCATTCGCCTTCGGTGAACAGCTCAAATTCGGTGTCACCCACAGCAAGGTTCACAGTCGAACCCGGAGCAAAAGGATACCCGCCAGTAAAGGTCACCTGACCCTTGTCGCCCGTCTCGGGTCGGTAGAAGACAAACAACTGAATCTTGCCGCGACGCACCGCTTTGACCCGCCCGTCGCGGGTGTTCACGGTTTCCTTGGGCGCTGAGACTCCCCAGCATTCCTTGGGACTTTCGCCTTGGAACACGCTCCAGTCGACATTGCTCGCAACGCGATTGTCAGATTCTGCCTGCTGTGCGGATGCGCTGGTGGCCATTGCGGCCAGACACAGGCCCGCGATGCAGCGGACGAGTTTTGATGTCATTTGTCCCAACTCCAAGACTGTCTTTACCTCAAATAAGCCAGAGGACATGCGGCGTTGCCTCCGCCGTCTGGTCCCGATCCCCTCGCTTGTGTACTCATACACACTATCGTAACTATCGCCACGTGTGAAAGCCCGTTTTGGCGGGAAATTGCCAACAGGAAAGGCGTTTTGTGATGACCAACCCCGTACCAATGACCGAAGTATGGCGCGGTCCACTCCTGGAAAGCCTCCACTTAGGGCATGCCGTGGTCTGTAACGCCAAGGGCGAGATCGTGCGCAGCTGGGGCGATCCCGATGCGGTGATTTACCCTCGCAGCTCGGCCAAAATGATCCAGGCCTTGCCGCTGATTACCTCGGGTGCTGCCGCAAAATACGGGCTGACGTCTGAACAGCTGGCCCTGGCCTGCGCCTCCCACAATGGAGCCGAAATCCACACAAGCCGCGTTAACGCCTGGTTGGATCAGCTCTCCATGACCGATCATGATTTCCGCTGCGGCCCGCAGCTGCCCGACGATATTCCCGCGCGCAACGCGCTGATCAAAACAGACACCAGCCCCTGTCAGGTGCACAATAATTGCTCCGGCAAACACGCGGGTTTCTTGACCCTGTCACAGCATCTGGGCGCCGGACCCGAGTATGTCGAGATTGACCACCCGGTACAACAGGCCTGCCGCAGCGCCTTTGAGCAGGTGACAGAAGAAGTCAGCCCCGGCTACGGTATCGACGGATGCTCGGCCCCGAATTTCGCAACCTCCGTAAAGGGTCTAGCCCGCGCGATGGCCTGGTTCGCCGCCGCGTCGGACCGCTCAGACCGCGACGCAGACGCCGCACAGCAGTTGGTCAGCGCGATGATGGCTCATCCCGAGCTGGTTGCAGGTGAAACCCGCGCCTGCACTAACCTGATGCGCGCGATGGGTGGCAAGGTAGCCATCAAAACCGGCGCCGAAGCCGTCTTCATCGCCATCCTGCCCGAACAGAAACTGGGTGTGGCGCTGAAAATCACCGACGGCGCCACCCGCGCCAGCGAATGCGCCATTGCAAGCATCCTGGTGGGGCTGGGCGTTCTGGATGCGGATCATCCAGCAACACTGAAATACCGCAACGCCCCCCTGATCAATCGTCGCGGTATTGACTGTGGTTCAATCCGGCCATCCGCCGAAATGACATTCTGAACGTAAATCGCCCCGGCAGCCATATGGCGACCGGGGCGATGTTTAAGACAGCAGCCTGTCATTACATTTCGATGATTTCGGCCACCTCAACCGAACCGTCGCCGCTGGCGACCATCGGGCAACCATTTGCCATTTTGCAGGCGGCGTCGATGTCGACCGCCTCGACCACAGAATACCCGGAAAGCGGATTGGCCCCGCCATTGTCCTCGACCCCGGAATGCTGAACCGTCTTGGACATGCCAACGGGATTGCCGGGCACGACAAGCGCATCGCCCATTTCTCCCATCCAGCTTTTCCAAGCATCCATCACCTTCGCCCCCTCCTCAGGTGTGTCTGGTGTCTTGCCGCCGTGATACGCAAAGATGAATTGTGGCATTGGGTACTCCTCTCCCGTTTGGGTCTTCGTTAAAAACACTCGCAGCCGCCTGTATCTGCCAAGATTACTGGATCTTGGACGCCAGTTTGCGCAGGGTTGATTCCCAGCCTTTCTGATGGCCTGCGGCCTGTTCGGAACTGTCCAGATTGCGATGGTCGATGACCAGGCGGGCCCCCGCATCGACAGCCTCAACAGTCAGGGTCACATGGCTTTCGTGACCCCGCGCGCCGGTCTCATCGTGCCATCCCCAGGTAAACCCGATCGATTGCGGCGGCCGCACATGGGTGACCACGCCGGACACATGGTAGCGATCCCCATCCGCATTGGTCATGACCGTGGACCACGGCCCCTCCTGATGGAAATTCAATGTATGTTCAGGCACGGTCATCCCCTCAGGCCCCCACCATTGCAGCAGTTTTTCGGTGTCGCTGATCCAGGCAAACAGGCGCTCCGGTGTGACTGGAAATTCGCGTTCCAATCGCAAATCTGTCATTCCATTTCCTCCTTTAGCGCCGCCTCCAGCCGGTCAAGGCTGCTTTGCCAGAACGATTGTCGAGATATCGTCCAATCCGCGATCAGCTTCAGCCCCTCCGGTCGCGCAGAATACAATCGGCGCGTCCCATCGGCGCGCTGAGCAACCAGCCCCGCCTCGCGCAGGACCTTGAGGTGCCGGGAGACTGCTGGCGCCGTGATGCCCGATCCCCGAACAAGATCCCCGGCGGGCAATTCGCCGTGTTCCATCAACTGTTCGACGATGGCCATGCGGGTGCCGTCAGACAGCGCGGAAAAGGATTTGAGCAGAGGTGTCATATCCCTACATTAACACAATCGTTAATTAATATATAGGTTAAATTATGGACGACACGGCAACCGGACTGGCATTGACGCGGCTTCAGAACATCAGGGGATCACAGCATGTCCCACAAGAGACGCAACGCCAGCACAACCGATGTCAGCACCAGCAACGGCTTGATCATCCGCGCACCCTGTTTCTGCGCTATCCCGGCGCCTACGCGTGCGCCGACGATCTGCGCAGCGCCCATGGCCAATCCCACACCCCACCAAGGCGTCGCAACAAAAGCAAAGGCCAGCAGCGCCCCGGCGTTAGATGCAAAATTCAGCAGCTTTGTATGTGCGGTCGCCCGCAAAATGCCGAAACCGGCCAGCGACACGAAACCAAGCATGTAGAAACTACCGGCCCCAGGTCCCAGAAGACCATCATAGAGCCCGCAGAGTGGCACAATTGTGACTGCAAAAAGCGTGGGCGACAGGCGCCGTGTCCGGTCGCTGTCATCCAACCCCTTTTTGGTGGCAAAGAATACCGCAATCCCAATTAGCAGCAACGGCAGGATCCATCGGATCCACGTTGTCGGCAGAACGGATATCAACAGCGCTCCGCAGATTGAGGCGAGGCCGGCGATCAACGCCGATCCGGCCTGCGCCCGCAAGTCTACATGACCGCCGCGGGAATAGCTGATCGCCGCCGTGGCCGCTCCAAACAACCCTTGAATCTTGTTGGTCGCCAAAGCGGTGATGGGATTGGCACCCGCCAGCAACAATACGGGCACTGTGATCAACCCTCCGCCGCCCGCAACCGCATCGATGAACCCAGCCGCAAACCCCGCTGCCATCAATAGCAGCAGCAGATCAAACCCCACTTCGAACATGATATCAGCCTTTGAAATCAGTGAGGGCATAGCCCTGAAGGTAAAGCAGTGCAGTCAGATCGCCGTGGTTGATACGGATATCACATTCTGCGGCCACGGATGGTTTGGCGTGCAGGGCAACCCCTGCACCCGCCCGACCCAACATGCCTAGATCATTGGCCCCATCGCCAACCGCCATGACATCTGCTTCACTCAACCCGAGGCGGGCAGTGATCTGTTCCAATGCCTCAACCTTGGCCGCACGCCCCAGAATCGGCATACCGACCTCACCAGTGAGCAAACCATCAGCGACCAACAACGTATTGGCACGGTTCTCATCGAATCCCAGTTGCTCTGCCACTCGTGAGGTGAAGGCCGTGAACCCGCCAGACACCAGCGCCGCATAGGCTCCGTCTGCCTTCATCGTAGCCAGCAGAGCCGCACCGCCGGGCATCAGCGTGATGCGGCGATCCAACACCTGAGCAATCACCTCGACAGGCAGCCCTTTCAGCAGCGCCACGCGCTCTCGCAGGGCACCGTCAAAATTCAGCTCACCATTCATGGCGCGTGCGGTGATTTCCTTCACGCGCGCACCGACGCCCGCCTCCTCGGCCAGTTCGTCAATACATTCCTGCTGGATCATGGTGCTGTCCATATCGGCCAACAGCATCTTCTTCCGGCGCCCTTTCTCTGGCTGGATCACCAGATCCACGCCAAGATCCTGTAGATCGGCCCAGACCTCCCATTGGTTGTCAGGCAACTGCTCCAGAGAGAACTCTGCGGCAACGTCCGGCGCCAGCCATAACGCGTCTCCGCCACCCCAGGCATTGCGCAGGGAGTCGACAAGCGCGGGCGCAAGGCACGGGTTTTGCGGATTGCAAAGTAGGGTGGCAACAAACATCGGCAGGCTCCATTCGGCAAGGTCGTGCCCGTCATACGCCCCCACGCCCACCATCGCCAAGCCCTCGAATCCACCGGGATGCCAGAACGGTGCCGCGAATGTCGCACATCCCCATCGCCTGCCGCCCTATGAAACATCTGTTTCCGAAAGGCGTCACGACTGGTCGCGAATGATTGCAGAATAGCCGCAATTTGTCGTTTTCCCTGTTGCCGGGGCGGATTTCAGCCAGTAGCCCTATCTGTGGGACACCTCTCCCCAACGAGAGGCGCTTATCTGGAAGGATAGCAGTAATGGCTATTGAACAACCGGCAACGCGGCCGGGTAATCCGCGTTTTTCTTCTGGCCCCTGTGCCAAACCCCCCGCATTTGATGTGACCAAACTCGTAGGCGCCCCCCTGGGTCGCAGCCACCGTGCCGCCATCGGCAAGGATAAGCTGCTCGCCGCGATTGAAGGCACGCGCGAGATCCTTGGCGTACCAGCCAACTACAAGATCGGCATCGTACCCGCTTCGGACACTGGTGCGGTCGAGATGGCGATGTGGAATCTGCTGGGCGCGCGCGGCGCGGAAATGTTGGCCTGGGAGAGCTTTGGCGCAGGTTGGGTCACCGATGTGGTCAAACAGTTGAAACTGGACGCGGTTGTGAAGACCGCCGACTACGGTGAGTTGGTTGATCTGGCCTCTGTCGATTTCAGCAATGACGTTGTCTTCACCTGGAACGGCACCACGTCCGGCGTGCGTGTCCCCAACGGTGACTGGATTCCATCCAACCGTGATGGGTTGACCATCTGCGATGCAACCTCGGCCGCCTTTGCACAGGATCTGCCCTGGGACAAACTGGATGTGACCACCTTCTCCTGGCAGAAGGTGCTGGGTGGTGAGGCCGCGCATGGCATGATCATCCTGTCCCCGCGCGCAGTAGAACGCCTGGAAAGCTATACGCCGACCTGGCCTCTGCCGAAGATCTTCCGCCTGACCAAAGGCGGCAAGTTGATCGACGGTATCTTCAAAGGTGCAACAATCAACACCCCGTCCATGCTGGCTGTTGAAGATTACCTGCTGGCGCTGGACTGGGCGCGGTCTGTTGGTGGTCTCGACGGATTGAAGGCACGCGCAGACGCAAATGCTCAGGCGATCTTCAACTTCTGTGCCAACCGCCACTGGATCGCCAATCTGGCAACAGATCCCGCAACACGGTCGAACACCTCGGTCTGCCTGAAGTTTACCGATCATCGCATTCAGGATGGCGCTGGGTTTGCCAAGGCAATCGCCAAGCGGTTGGAAACGGAGAACATCGCTCTGGATATCGGTGCCTATCGCGACGCGCCGGCCGGCCTGCGCGTCTGGTGCGGCGGCACTGTCGAAACATCAGATATCGAGGCGATGTTGCCTTGGCTCGAATGGGCCTTTGAAACCGAAATCGCAGCGCAATCTGCGGCTGCCTGATACGGACGCCCTGCCCCGCGGCCCCCGCGAGGCAGGTCACATAAGATCCGACGCGGACCAAAGCGCGTTATTCCAGATATCTGGCCCAACCGGCCGCCGCATGAAGGACCCCATCCATGGCTCCCAAAGTACTCATTTCCGATAAGCTTTCCGAAGCCGCCGTTCAGATTTTTCGCGATCGTGGTATCGACGTTGATTTCCAGCCCGACCTGGGTAAGGACAAGGACAAACTGGCCGCCATCATCGGCGACTACGACGGCCTTGCGATCCGTTCGGCAACCAAGGTGACGCAGAAGATCCTCGACAACGCCACCAACCTAAAGGTGATCGCCCGCGCCGGGATCGGCACCGACAATATCGACAAGGATGCCGCCTCGCAAAAAGGCGTGATCGTGATGAACACGCCTTTTGGTAACATGATCACCACCGCCGAGCACGCCATCGCCATGATGTTCGCTGTCGCGCGACAGATCCCTGAGGCCTCCGCCTCGACCCATGCAGGCAAATGGGAGAAATCCAAATTCATGGGGGTCGAACTGACCAACAAGACGCTGGGTGTGATCGGTGCCGGAAACATCGGTGGCATTGTCTGCGACCGTGCGCGTGGACTGAAGATGAAAGTCGTCGCCTATGACCCCTTCCTCAGCCAGGAAAAGGCCGACAAGATCGGCGTCGAGAAGGTCGAGCTGGATGAGCTGCTGGCGCGGGCAGATTTCATCACTCTGCATGTGCCTCTGACCGATCAGACCCGGAACATCCTGTCCAAGGAAAATCTGGAAAAAACCAAGAAAGGCGTCCGTATCATCAATTGCGCCCGTGGTGGTCTGGTGGATGAAGCTGCTCTGGCAGAGCTGCTGACCTCCGGCCATGTTGCCGGTGCAGCCTTCGATGTCTTTTCCGAAGAACCGGCCAGAACTAATCCGCTCTTCGGCCTACCGAACGTGGTCTGTACCCCGCATCTGGGCGCCGCCACCAGTGAGGCACAGGAAAATGTCGCCCTGCAGGTCGCGGAACAGATGTCCAACTATCTGCTGGACGGTGCTGTCGAAAACGCGCTGAACATGCCTTCGATGACCGCGGAGGAAGCCCGTGTGATGGGTCCCTGGGTTGCACTCTCCGGCCATCTCGGCGGCTTTATCGGACAGATGACCGATGAACCCATTCAGGCCATCAATATCCTGTATGACGGTGTGGCCTCCGAGATGAACCTCGCCGCACTGAACTGCTCGGTTGTGGCAGGCATCATGAAGAAGCTGAACCCGGACGTGAATATGGTGTCCGCACCAGTGGTGGCCCGCGAGCGCGGCATTCAGATCTCCACCACCAATCAGGATAAGTCCGGCACCTTTGACGGTTATATCAAGGTCACGGTGGTCACCAGCAAGCGCGAGCGTTCGGTGGCCGGAACCGTGTTCTCCGACGGCAAACCACGCTTCATCCAGATCAAGGGCATCAATATCGACGCCGAGGTTGGCGCGCATATGCTCTATACCACCAACGAAGATGTCCCCGGCATCATTGGTACACTGGGGCAGATCCTGGGCGACATGGGCGTCAATATCGCCAACTTTACCCTCGGTCGGTCCGAGGCTGGTGGGGAGGCCATCGCGCTTCTTTACGTTGATGAACCGGTGCCCGCAGCCGCCCGGGCAGCTTTGGCAGAAACCGAGTTCTTCAACCAGATCAAACCGCTGCAATTCGATGTCAGCTGAGTTCTAGTTCAGCTACGATTTGAACAGATGCGCCGCCCGGGTATAAGGGCGGCGCATTTTACGTTTCGCCTCTGTTGATGACACCCTGAGGGACCCCGCCCTATGACCAGACCTACGACAAGCCCAATCTACGCCATCGGTGATATTCACGGCCAGCTGGAGATGTTGGAGCAAGCCCTGGAATGTATCGAAGCAGACGGCGGCCGCGACGCACAGGTGGTGTTCCTTGGCGATTATATTGACCGCGGACCTGATAGCCGGGGTGTCATTGACCTGCTGATCCGCGGCCAGACAGAAGGACGTGACTGGATCACGCTCCTTGGTAATCATGACCGCATGTTCGCATGGTTCATGGAAGATATCCCGCGTCACGACCCGCATATGCTGGTTGGCTATCACTGGCTGCATGAACGCATCGGCGGGATCGAAACCCTGGAAAGCTACGGCGTTGCAGTCCCTGAACGCACCCGGCTGGAGGACGTCCATGCAGCGGCAAGGGCTGCTGTGCCAGACAGCCATGTCACCTTCCTTCGACAGCTAAAACCAATGTATCAGACCGATGATCTGGCTTTCGTCCACGCAGGGATCAAACCCGGTATCTCACTGGATGACCAAGTCGAAAACGATCTGGTATGGATCCGCCAGCCCTTCCACAGACACACCGCCCAGCACCCGAAACTGATCATTCACGGCCATACACCGGTGGATACCCCCACGCATTATGGTAACCGCGTCAACCTCGACACCGGAGCGGGCTACGGCAAACCGCTCACAACAGCTGTCTTTGAAGGTGCCTCAGCCTGGTCTCTCAGTGACACAGGGCGACGAAAGCTAGCCCCATAGCCATCTTCCCTTGGCCGAATATGCGGAGTGACCGACTTTGCGGGAAGAGCTCCGTAGCGAGGGCACGCCATGCGACGGAGTAAACGTGAAGCCGCCCATCATCTTGGAACAGGATACGCTGGGCTTAACAATAGATTCCAGAGACCTGTTGCAGTCTGGCGCAAGGCTGATAGTCAATATCGGCGAGATCGCGGAAGTTCAGATCCGTCAGGCGGACATCGGTCACGTCACCATCGGCGACCCTGTTGGATTGAGGTCTCGGCGAAGTATCTATCTAACATGCTGCATAGCCAGTAGAGCGTATATTCTACTCCCTTCATCTCCTCAGGGAAGATACTGAACGAAGCGATTGCATATCCTCGAGGTGGATTGCGGCCTAAGGCCAATGAGGGAGCAGACAGCCCCTCCCCCACGTATATCAAAAATCCAGATCGGCGTAATGCGCAGGTGGGCTGAAACCGGGAATCTGATCGGCAAGGATCGAGCGGAAGGCCGGACGCGATTTGATCTTGGCGTACCAATCCTTGACCACCGCCGATCGGTTCCAATCCACGTCCGAAATATAGTCCAGCGACGACAGATGCGCGGCCGCCGCGAAGTCTGCCAGTGTCATCTGATCGCCAGCAAGCCAGCGGCGGTGATCGAGCAACCACGCCAGATAATCCAGATGATACTTGATTGCCCGCGCACCGGCTTTGACGTTGCCGCTGTCAGGATAACCTTCGCCAGTCACCTTCTTGTTCACCCGCTCATAGAGCAGTTTGGAGGTGACCTCATGGTGGAATTTGTCGTCAAACCAACTGACCAGACGGCGCACCTCATAACGACCCTCGGGGTCGCTGGGCATCAGAGAGGGGTCGGGGCGGGTCTCTTCCAGATATTCACAGATGGCAGCGCTTTCGGCCATCAACTTACCATCCAGACGGATCACCGGCACCTTGGCGGCAGGATTGCGACGCAGGAAATCGGCCTCTTTCTCCCAGTAACGCTCCTCGACCAGCTCAACCTCGATCCGCTTTTCGGCCAGAGACAGGCGCACTTTGCGGCAAAAGGGTGAGAGGGGCACATGATAGAGGCGGGCCATGGGACAGCGGATCTCCTGTTGCGGGCGGCTGGGGTCAGACAGCAATGCCCAAAAGCGGCAGAAGTTTCAATCCTCGAAACAGGCCGCGCGGCCATCTGCGCGAATGGTGGCCGCACCATCCATGATCTGGGCTGCGCGTTTGCGCATGAACGCGGTGGGTTTGGCCGCTGAACGCTCTTTGGGGTTGGGCAAAACGGTGGCCAGAAGGGCGGCCTGCCTGCGGCTCAGCTCATCCGGACCGACTCCGAAATAATGCCGCGCGGCAGCCTCGGCGCCAAACACACCTTCGCCCATTTCAGCAACATTCAGATAGACCTCAAGGATACGCCGCTTGGTCCAAACGGCCTCAACCATCGGGGTCATCAGCGTTTCCAGCGCCTTGCGGAACCAACTGCGCCCCTGCCAGAGAAACACGTTTTTTACCACCTGCTGAGAAATGGTGGAGCCGCCGCGTTGACCACCGTCAGCGATTGCAGCGCGAATGGCCTGCGCATCCAGCCCCCAATGCTGGCAGAATCGGGCATCCTCAGCCGCCACGACAGACCGCCCCAGCGCCGGTGCGATATGTTCGATCGGCACCCACTCACGATCAACATCCCCAAGGCGGCGATATTCCGACCAGATGGTATGTGTGGTGGGCGGGTTGATCACCGAAAACAACAGGATCGGTAGCAGGGTCACAACCAGAAAACCCAAGGTGGCCCGCCCCAGCCAGCGCCGCAACAGGCGGCGGGGAGAGAGCTTTGCGCGGGCCTTGCTTTTGCCTGCTGCCTTGCTTTGCTTCTTGCCCTTTGTTGAGGGTTTCGATGCTTTGGTTGATTTTTCTGCCTTCGCCATAAGGTCTCTATACGGCAGAGATCGGGCTTGCTCCAACCGGGAAATCCCTTCGCCCGCAAGAGATTGCCCAGCTGCAGTGTCCGGATGTGAAAAGGCCCCGACCACAGCAGCGGTCGGAGCCCATCCAAGGCACATGCAGAGGAGGTGGCGGGGCCTATTCCGCCGGAACGGCTGTAGCCTCAAGCGTCAGAGGCTGCGGCAGCTTATTCAGCATTTCCTTCGGGCAGATTTGCAGGAAATTGCCCTTCTCGTTCTCCCAATGCTGCAGGATTTCAGCGGCCTTGCGGCTACCTGTTTCCTGCAGATGGCGTTCAATCAGACCTTTCAGCTGATCTTCCCAATGGGCGACGGTCACCGCACAGGTCACCAGTGACTCCATGTTCATCATGGTTTCGGCCTTGCCCTCGGGATCGTAGATATAGGCCATGCCGCCGGTCATGCCTGCACCGAAGTTGGCACCAATGGAGCCGAGGATTACCGCGATACCACCGGTCATATATTCACAGCCACAGGCGCCACAGCCTTCGACCACCACGCTCGCGCCGGAGTTACGGACGGCAAAGCGTTCACCGGCACGACCTGCAGCAAACAGATAGCCATCGGTCGCACCATAGAGAACAGTGTTCCCGACAATGGTGTTTTCGCTCGCATTCAGCGGCGACGCCATCGGCGGACGCACGACGATGGTACCGCCCGACAGGCCCTTACCGACATAGTCATTGGCATCACCGGACACTTCCAGCTTCAGACCCGGTGCTGCAAAGGCACCCAGCGACTGACCAGCAGAGCCCTGCAGCTTCACCGTCAGGTGATCGGACTGCAGCGTGTTGCGCATACCGAAGTTGCGGACAATGTGGCTGGAGGTACGGGTGCCGACGGTCCGGTGGGTGTTCTGCACCGCATAGGACAGCTGCATCTTTTCGCCATCTTGCAGGAACCGCGCCGCGTCGCGGACAATTTCCTTGTCCAACGTATCAGGCACCGCGTTGCGGTCTTTATCGCGGTTGTAGACGATATTGGCAGAGCCATCGACGGTGATCAGCAGCGGATTAAGATCCAGATCATCCAAATGTGCCGATCCGCGCGAGACCTGCGCCAGAAGGTCAGCGCGACCGATCACCTCATCCAGCGACCGCGCACCGATCGAGGCAAGGATTTCCCGTACCTCCTGAGCGTAGAAGGTGATCAGGTTCACGACCTTATCTGCATTGCCGGTGAACTTGCCGCGCAGCGCTTCGTCCTGGGTGCAGACCCCCACGGGGCAGGTGTTGGACTGGCACTGGCGCACCATGATGCAGCCCATCGCGATAAGTGCTGCGGTGCCGATGCCATATTCCTCGGCCCCTAGCATCGCCGCCATCACAATATCGCGCCCAGTGCGCAATCCGCCGTCGGTGCGCAGGGTCACCCGCTCGCGCAGGTTATTCATCGCCAGCACCTGATGCGCCTCTGTCAGGCCCATCTCCCACGGCAGACCGGCATATTTGATCGAGGTCGCAGGCGACGCGCCGGTGCCGCCGTTGTGGCCTGAAATCAGGATGATGTCAGCCTTGGCCTTGGCCACGCCTGCGGCAATGGTGCCAACGCCGGAAGATGCCACCAGCTTCACCGTCACCTTGCAGCGCGGGTTGATCTGCTTCAGGTCATAGATCAGCTGCGCCAAATCCTCGATCGAGTAGATATCGTGGTGCGGCGGCGGCGAGATCAGGGTCACTCCCTTGGTCGAGTGACGCAGGCGGGCGATCAGGTCGGTGACCTTCATCCCCGGCAGCTGGCCGCCCTCACCGGGCTTGGCGCCCTGGGCCACCTTGATTTCCAGCTCTTCGCACTGGTTCAGGTATTCAGCAGTCACACCAAAGCGGCCCGACGCCACCTGCTTGATCTTTGCAGACGGATTGTCGCCGTTCGGCTCTGGTACGAAATGCGCCGGATCTTCGCCACCCTCACCGGAATCAGATTTCGCACCGATCCGGTTCATCGCCACATTCAGCGTTTTGTGCGCCTCGGGCGACAACGCGCCAAGGGACATGCCCGGCGTGACGAACCGTTTGCGGATAGAGGTGATTGATTCAACCTCTTCAATCGGCACCGCTTCCCCCATCGGTTTGATCTGCAGCAGATCCCGCAGATGGATCGGCGGGTTCGACTGCATCTTGGCCGAATACTGCTTCCACAGCTCAAACGAGGCGCGGTTGCAGGCCATCTGCATCATATGCATCGAGGTCGCTTCCCAGGCGTGGGTCTCACCCGACTTGCGGGCCTTATAGAAACCGCCGATGGGCAGAACATCCTGACCATTATCCCATGCCTTGGCGTGGATCTCTTCCAGTTTGCTCTGGATGCCGGTCACGCCGATACCAGAAATACGTGAGGTCATGCCGGGGAAGAATTCCGCACACATGGCACGGGACAGGCCCACCGCCTCAAAGTTGAGACCGCCGCGATAAGAAGAAATTACCGAGATACCCATCTTCGCCATAATCTTCAGCAGACCTTGGTCGATGGCTTCGCGGTAGCGGGCGACGTTTTCAGTGAGATTGCCGTCCAGCAGACCACGATCGATACGGTCAGCCAGCGAATCTTCGGCCAGATAGGCGTTGACCACAGTGGCACCACAGCCGATCAGCACCGCGAAATAATGCGGGTCAATACACTCGGCGGAGCGTACATTGAGCGAGCAGAAGGTCCGCAGACCCTTGCGGGTCAGATGCGAATGCACGGCAGACGTCGCCAGAATCATCGGCATCGCCACGCGCCCCTCGCCGGAATGCTGGTCGGTCAGGACGATGTGACCGGCACCGGAGCTGACAGCCTCTTCCGCCTCGGCACGGATGCGCGCCAAGGCAGCGTTCAGCGACCCCTGACCGGGGGCAAAGCTACAGTCGATTTCTGCCAGCGGCGCGTTCAGGTTCTGAACCAATTCGTCCCACTGGGAATTGCCGACAAAGGGGCTTTCCAGCACGATGATCTCGGTCTGAGAACTGTCTTCATCCAGCACGTTTTTGAGGTTACCGAACCGGGTTTTCAGCGACATCACGCGGTATTCGCGCAAGGAATCGATAGGCGGGTTGGTCACCTGCGAGAAGTTCTGCCGGAAGAAATGGCTGAGCGGGCGATACATTTTTGACAGCACCGCAGACGGAGTGTCATCGCCCATGGAAGCAAGGGTTTCCTTACCGTCTTCAGCCATAGGCGCAAGGATCTGCTCCAGCTCTTCGATGGTATAGCCAGCAGCAATTTGACGACGGCGCAGCTCATCTCCGCTGAACAGCGGCTTTTCTGTAGCGGTGGCAAGCGTGCTGTCCAGATCGTTGATCTTCTTCACCCAATCACCAAACGGCAAGGCCGAGGCCAGCTTGTTCTTGATTGCAGTGTCGTGGAACAGTTTGCCCTTTTTCATGTCAACAGCCAGCATCTGACCTGGGCCAAGCGCGCCCTTTTCAACAACTGTAGCCTCGTCAATCGGGACCATGCCTGCCTCGGAACCCGCAATCACCAAACCATCGCCGGTGACCACATAGCGCATGGGACGTAGACCGTTGCGGTCGAGACCAGCACAAACCCAGCGACCATCGGTCATTGCCAGTGCGGCCGGGCCATCCCAGGGCTCCATCACAGAGTTGCAGTAGGAATACATGTCACGCCAGGCCTGCGGCAGTTCCACCGCCTGCTTGGACCAGCTCTCCGGCACCATCATGGTCTTGGCCATTGGCGCGGAACGGCCCGCGCGCACCAGCACCTCAAACACCGAATCCAATGCCGCAGAGTCAGATGACCCGCTTGCAACGATCGGTTTAATGTCCTCGGCGTAATCACCAAAAGTCGAAGAGGCCATACGGATCTCGTGGCTCTTCATCCAGTTCATATTGCCCTTCAGCGTGTTGATCTCGCCGTTGTGAGCCAACATGCGGAACGGCTGGGCCAGCCACCACTGCGGGAAGGTATTGGTGGAATAACGCTGGTGATAGATCGCAAAGGCGCTCTCAAACCGTTCATCCATCAGATCGGGGTAGAACACGGCGACCTGCTCGGCCAGCATCATGCCCTTGTAGATGATTGAGCGGCAGGACAGCGACGCGATATAAAGTTGACCAACCTGCGCGGCAGCAGCGGCTTTCTCGATCCGGCGACGAATCACATAAAGCTCGCGCTCAAAGGTTTCCTCATCCACGCCTTTGGAGTTGGAGATCAGGATCTGCTCAATCTCGGGGCGGGTCGCGTTTGCCTTTTCCCCCAGACAGGTGACATCCACCGGCACATGGCGCCAGCCATAGATGTAATAACCCATCCGCAGAACTTCGCTTTCCACGATGGTCCGGCAGCGTTCCTGTGCTCCAAAATCAGTACGCGGCAAGAATACCTGACCAACCGCCATCAGCTGATCTTCACGCGGTTCGTGGCCCGTGCGACGAACCTGATCATAGAAGAACGGTGCCGGAATCTGCACGTGAATGCCGGCGCCATCGCCGGTCATGCCGTCGGCATCAACCGCCCCCCGGTGCCAGATCGCTTTCAACGCGTCGATGCCAGCCTCAACCACCTTACGGCTGCGCTTACCGTTGACCGAAACAACAAGGCCGACACCGCAGGAAGAATGCTCCTCCTCTTCGGCATAAAGACCATTTTCAGCCATCCACTGACGCTTTGCCTCTTCGGCGCGTACCCATTCTGCATCATATTTTGTCATGTCTTACTCCCGTTCCGGTGGGCGGCCCCTTGGGGGCGGCACCTGCCCGGTAGAATATCTGTCTTACTCGGCGGCCATGCTGCTGGCGGCGGTGTTGAAACGGCTCAGGATTGCCTCGGCACAGTCGCGTCCATCCTTGATAGCCCAGACGACCAGCGACGCACCGCGCACGATATCACCGACAGCGTAGACGCCATCCAGCTCGGTCGCGCCGGTCTGGAATGCCGCCTTGACGGTGCCCCAGCGGGTCACCGGCAGTTCTGGCTGTTCCCAGAGCGTCGGCAGATTCTCAGGCTCGAACCCAAGCGCCTTGATCACCAGATCAGCGGGCTCAATATAATCGGCACCTTCGATCACCTCGGGGGCCTGACGGCCAGAAGCATCAGGCTGCCCCAGGCGCATTTTCTGCACCATCACGCCTGCAACCTTGCCGCCGTCATCGGTGAAGCCTTTGGGCGCAGATAGCCACTCAAACACCACGCCCTCTTCCTCGGCGTTCTGGGTTTCGCGCTGCGAGCCCGGCATATTGGCACGGTCACGACGATAGAGACATTTCACCGAAGTTGCGCCTTGACGAATAGACGTCCGCACGCAGTCCATCGCAGTGTCACCACCTCCGATCACCACGACACGCTTGCCATCAGCGTTGAGGGTGCCGTTGTCGAATTCTTCAATGCTGTCGCCAAAGTTCGACGCCTTGTTGGACACGGTCAGGAAATCAATCGCCTTTACGATCCCGGCGGCACCGGAACCCGGCATTTCCAGATCGCGGGACTTGTAGACACCGGTGGCAATGATCACCGCATCATGTTTGGCACGAATATCGTCAAAGGAAATGTCCTGACCCACGTTGCAGTTCATCACGAACTCAACACCGCCATCCGCAAGCAACTGATTGCGTCGCATCACGACGTCTTTTTCCAACTTGAAGCCGGGAATGCCGTAGGTCAGCAGACCACCGGCGCGATCGTAGCGATCATAGATGGTGACCTTCACACCAGCGCGACGCAGCATGTCCGCTGCGGCCAGACCACCCGGGCCTGCGCCAATGATACCGACAGATTCGCTGCGCTCATGCGCCGGTTTGATCGGTTGCACCCAACCTTTGTCCCAAGCCGTATCGGTGATGTATTTTTCAACCGCGCCGATGGTGACCGTACCATGACCCGATTGTTCGATCACACAGTTGCCTTCGCACAGACGGTCCTGCGGACAAATCCGACCGCAAATTTCCGGGAACGTATTGGTGGCCTGGCTGGTCTCATACGCCTCTTGCAGGCGGCCCGTGGCCGTCAGGCGAAGCCAATCAGGGATATTGTTGTGCAAAGGGCAATGCGACTGGCAGTACGGCACGCCACATTGGCTGCAGCGGCTGGCTTGTTCTTCAGCCTTGGCGGCCGCGAATTCGGCATAGATTTCGTCGAAATCTTCCCTGCGATCTTCTGCGGCCCGTTTGCTGGGCATGTCGCGATCGATTTGCACGAATTTGAGCATCGGTTGCTTGGCCACGGGGCGGACTCCATGTTGGGCTGGCTGCGATATATGAGCGATCGGAGCGAAGCGAATTAAAAGTCAACTATACTGACCTAATATGGCAGCAGTTATGTCCTGATACTCTCCTGAGCGGAAATGTACAGTAATTTTAGGTCCACTTCGGACCAATGCGCGGCGACTCCCAATGAAATCAACGGATTTACACGCCTGCTGTTCTTTGCCATCCCTGCGGGATCCCCAATCGGACCAATATAATGCCACTCTATCAGCTGATCCTCATTGCCCTGATTCAGGGTATCACCGAATTCCTGCCGGTGTCCTCCTCCGGCCATCTGATCCTACTGCCAGGGCTGACAGGGCTGGAAGATCAGGGGCAGATCATCGATGTCGCCGTCCATGTCGGTACGCTGGCGGCGGTGATGCTGTTCTTCTGGCAAGATGTGCGAGCCGGGCTGATTGGTCTGCCGCGCGCCCTGACTGGACGCCTAGACACACCCGGCGCCCGACTGGCCATGGGATTGATCGTTGCGACCATTCCAACCGTTCTGTTTGGCGCGTTTCTGCATTTCAGCGGGATGAGTGACGCGCTGCGGTCTATGAAGGTGATTGGCTGGACGATGCTTGGCTTTGGCCTCGTACTTTATGTGGCAGATCGCTACGGGCCAGCACATAAGGAAAGCAGCGACTGGAATCTGCGCGATGCGCTGATCATGGGGCTGTGGCAGATGCTGGCGCTGATCCCTGGCACATCAAGGTCCGGCATCACCATCACTGGCGCCCGCCAGCTGGGGTATACCCGGATGGATGCAGCGCGCCTCTCCATGCTGATGTCGATCCCGACAATCATCGCCTCGGGCGTGTTGCTGGGCGCTGAAGTGGCCATAGATGCAAACACCGCGGTGATGCGGGATGCGGCCATAGCAGCGCTGTTGTCGATGATTGCCGCGCTTGCGGCCCTGACCCTGATGATGCGGCTGCTGCGCTCCGTCAGCTTCACACCCTATGTTATCTATCGCGTGGCTCTGGGCCTAGTGCTGCTGACCATCGCCTATCAGAGCTGACAAGTCGGCGCCAAACCACGCCAAATAAAAAAGGCGCGGACCTGCGCCGCGCCTTAACTTTTCCGGACAGGTCCGGGTGATCAGAGATCGTTGCGCAGGTTGCGCGCGGAGTCCATCAGTTCATTGTATTGACCGGAGGGGCGGAACTTCCACAGGTAGTCCGGCAAAACCGACGCCAGGGAAACCGGGCGGATCCCCAGCTCATCAAAACCTTTGGCGCCATCAGAGACCACATTGTCAGCCTCAAGGTTCTTCAGCTGATCGCGGGTCAGCATCTTGTTCTCGATCAGCTGGAAGCTCACGAATTGCATCACATCAAAGCCAAGCGCCACGAGCTTTGCAATCGGGCCGGGCAGCGACAACACCAGACGACGGCGATCAATCACCTCAAGCATCTGCTGCATCAGCGCGCCAAAGCTCTTCACCTCCGGACCGCCCAGCTCATAAACGCCCGGCTTCGCCTGTCCCAACAGCGCAGCAACAGCTGCCTTGGCGACATCATCGACATAAACAGGCTGGAACTTGGTATCAGCATGGGCAATCGGCAGGACCGGCGACAGGCGTGTCATCGCAGCAAACCGATTGAAAAACTGATCTTCGGCACCGAAAATGATGGACGGACGCAGAATCACGGCCTCTGGCATATGGGTCAGCACGGCTGTTTCGCCCGCAGCCTTGGATTGGGCGTATGCGCTGTCGCTATCCTGATCTGCACCGATTGCAGACACATGCACCATGGTGCTGACGCCCTGATCGGCAGCGATTCGCGCGATACGATCAGCACCATCTGCCTGCACCGCATCAAATGTGTTTTTACCCAGCTCATTCAGGATGCCAACGCAGTTCACAACCGCATCTGCCCCCTGCATCACTGCGGCAACCGACGCATCATCGCGGATATTGCACAGGACAGGCTCCACCTGGCCGGGCACGCCATAGGGTTTGACATACATCGCCTCATTCGGGCGGCGTACGGCGACACGGACGCGCCAGCCCTCCTTGGCCATGCGGCGCGCGATGTAACGGCCGACAAAACCGGACCCACCATAGATCGTGACCAGTTTGGACATCTTTTGGCTCCTACATTAGCTGTTGATCCGATTTACCGCTCCGTGCCCTTTGGAACAAGGCGCAAATCGCCCCATCACGGCACAACTCGCTCTGCGCCTTATTCCACAGGACCATTAACGGCTGATTTAGCTCCGTGATATAGGCTGTGTACCAATCCCGAATACCAGTTCATCAAATGTCAAAGGCAGATCGGAGGCCCGGCATCATGGTGTCAGCGGACGACAGAACCCTGATTCACAGAAGTGTTGAAAGCGAACGTATGGAACTGGATCACTTTGTGCCCCTGTTCTACACGAAATTTTTCGAAACCTGCCCCGATGTTCGCACATTCTTCCCCAATGATATGGCAGGTCAGCACGAAAAATTGCTGACTTCGCTCACGTATATCATAGAAGCATTGGATCACCCGGAAAAACTGTCGGCGATTCTGAAACATCAGGGAGAGCGCCATCGTGCGATCCGGATCACCGATGCACATTTTGATGGGTTCATTTACAGCTTCACCAGTGCCCTGGCAGAGACCCTCGGCCCGGAATGGAGCGAAGACACACATAGCGCCTGGCGCGTCTTTCTGACTGATGTGGCGCTTAACATGAACTTTCTCAGACCCACATGACCACCATTGCCAGATCTAGGGGCTACATCAGCTGTGGCCTGCAGCCGCCACTCGCCCTGACCGATATGGCAAGAAACAAGACCCATGAATTTTCCGTTTGACGGCCCTGCCGCTTCTGCTTATACGCCCCTCACGACACCTGCCCAGGTGGCGGAATTGGTAGACGCGCTAGCTTCAGGTGCTAGTGTCCGTATGGACGTGGAGGTTCGAGTCCTCTCCTGGGCACCATATCCTCCGATATCAAGAAACGTATAACGCCGCTTATATTGAGCGCATGGCCGGTTTGCGCCCTTGATGTCACGCCTTAAATTTCCCTGCCATCCCCGCGGATCAGACGTCGAATTTCCGGATCTGCTACGCAGTGAATTTTCCGTTTGACGGCCCTGCCGCTTCTGCTTATACGCCCCCTCACGACACCTGCCCAGGTGGCGGAATTGGTAGACGCGCTAGCTTCAGGTGCTAGTGTCCGTATGGACGTGGAGGTTCGAGTCCTCTCCTGGGCACCATATCCCCGACAGTATAATTTGCACGAACAGCACCCTATGGCGCTGGGTATTGCGTATCGGCCTCTCCGTTACTCACTATGCTCCGCCTTGACCTGACCTGAGGTTCCGCCTGATTGCAGACGTGCCGACCGATCCTACGCCCTGCAAGAGTTGAGTTTGCCTGCCGAAACCCCTATCTCGGTGCCAAACCCGCCGCATCGGCACGACAAAGGATCCTGTCTCTTGGCCAATCACCTCTATCAAAACGACTTGCCCAACGGGCTCGATCTGGGGCCGGTGGTCGCGATCGACTGCGAGACAATGGGGCTCAACCCGCATCGGGATCGGCTCTGTGTCGTCCAGCTGTCGGGCGGTGACGGCAATGCCCACATGGTGCAGATCGCCAAAGGGCAGTCCGAAGCGCCAAATCTTTGCGCGATGCTTGAGGACCCCAACGTTCTGAAATTGTTTCATTTTGGCCGGTTCGATATTGCCGCGATGTATCATGCCTTTGGCGCATTGGCGGCCCCGGTGTATTGTACAAAGATCGCCAGCCGTCTGGTGCGGACCTATACGGATCGCCATGGGCTGAGAAACCTGACGCAGGAGCTGATCGGCGTGGATATTTCCAAACAACAGCAGATGAGCGACTGGGGCGCAACCCAGCTGAGCGACGCACAGCTTGATTATGCCGCCTCCGACGTGCTGCACCTACACCGTTTGCGTGCCGCTCTGGACAAGCGTCTGGATCGCGAAGACCGCAGCGAAATGGCCCAAGCTTGCTTCGATTTCCTGCCAATGCGCGCCAAGTTGGACCTCGCGGGTTGGTCTGACACCGACATCTTTGCACACTCATGAGCAGCGCAGAGACATTCCTCGCCACCGCGCGACAGGTAATCACCGATGAAGCCCGCGCACTTGATGCGCTGGCGGACGGCCTGGATGCGCGCTTTGCCGAAGCGGTTGATCTGGTCTTGCAAGCTGAAGGCCGCGTCATCGTCAGCGGGATCGGCAAATCCGGCCATATCGGTCATAAGATCGCCGCCACCCTCGCATCAACCGGGACGCCCGCCTATTTCGTTCATCCAGCGGAAGCCAGCCATGGTGACCTCGGCATGTTGTCCAAGGGTGATGTGGTTCTGGCGATCTCCAACTCAGGCGAAGCGCCCGAACTGGCCAATCTTCTGTCCTTCACACGTCGCTTCGGTATCCCGCTGATCGGCCTGTCCAGCCGCATGGACAGCACCCTGATGAAAGAGGCAGATGTGCACCTGCAAATTCCCGCGTTGGGGGAGGCTTGCGGCTTCGGCATGGTGCCGTCGATCTCAACAACGCTGACCCTGGCGATGGGCGACGCGCTGGCCATCGCTCTGATGAAGCATCGCGATTTCCGGCCTGAGAACTTCCGCGCCTTCCACCCCGGTGGCAAATTGGGTGCGCGGCTGTCAAAGGTTGACGATCTTATGCATGACGGGACCGCGCTGCCACTGGTCGGTGCCGACACCCCCATGTCCGATGCGCTGATTGAAATCAGCCAGAAAGGATTTGGTGTCGCAGGCGTGACAGGCGCAAATGGCACTCTGCAGGGCATTATCACCGACGGTGACCTAAGGCGGCATATGGATGGATTGCTGGACAAGACGGCCGCAGATGTGATGACCAGCAGCCCAACCACGATTGCCCCCGGTTCCCTGGCCGAAGAGGCCGTCGCGATCATGAACGACCGTAAGATTACCTGCCTGTTTGTTGTCGATCCCGAAGGTGACACAGCACAGGCGGTGGGATTGCTGCATATTCACGACTGCCTGCGCGTCGGGCTGGGCTAACGGAGGCCAAGGACGATGGACGGCTATTCCCGCCTTGTGGCCTACCTGAAGGTCCTGCTGCCGCTGATGGCACTGGCGTTGATGTCGACCATGTTCCTGATTTCGCGCGGCGTGAACACCGATGCAGTGATCCCTTTTGCGGAGCAGGATCTGGAAGACCGCACCCGTGGTCAGCAGATCACCGCGCCATTTTTCTCAGGCACCACGGCGCAGGGCGATGAGATCATGGTGACCGCTGCCCTCGCCCGCCCAGGCGGAGCAGATGCGCCGGCGACGGCTGTGAACCTTGAGGCGGAGATCAAGATGACCGGCGGTGGCCGTTTCCTGCTAAGTTCCGACACCGGCGCCTTGCGCCCGGATAAGGATATGGCAAACTTTCGCGGCGATGTTGAAATCCTGTCCAGCGATGGTTTGCGTGTCACGACTCAGGAATTGAATGCCGCCCTCAATGGTGTACGCGCTGACAGCCCCGGCCCGGTTCAGGCCAGCGGTGCCATGGGCGATCTGACCGCTGGTGCCATGCAGATCGATACAAAAACCGATAGCGGGGCGGTACATATGGTTTTCAACAAAGGGGTCAAGCTGCTATATGACCCGCAACAATCGGAAAGATAACCTGTGTTGTATCTGCGTGTTTTGATGTTCTGCCTGCCTGTCGCCCTGTTTTCCACAGGGTTGTCGGCGCAATCTGCGTCCATTGCATTTGGCGCAGTCAAGGCAGACCCCTCCCAACCGGTTGAGGTCACCGCAGAAACACTGGATGTAAATCAGGCTGATGGCTCGGCACGGTTTATCGGTGATGTGGTGATTATTCAGGGTGTGATGCGCCTATCGGCAAATGACGTGCTGGTGATTTACAAACAGGACGAAACCGGAAAGACCGGCGTCGAGCGGCTGGAAGCCTCCGGCAATGTGATCCTGGTCAATGGTCCCGACGCAGCTGAGGCCGACAAGGCAGAGTATACCATCGACTCTGGCACTGTTGTGATGACTGGCAATGTCCTGCTGAGCCAGTCAACAGGCACGTTGACCTCCAACCGTCTTGTGGTGGATCTGACCACCGGCACCGCAAGCCTGTCCGGTCGCGTCAAGACCATCCTTAACGGCGGCAGTGACTGATGGCAAAACCGGAACTGACAGTCACCAGCGGCAGCTCAGGCCTGCGCATTGAAAAATTGCGTAAATCCTACAGCAAGAAAGTGGTGATCCGCGACGTCTCCATGTCGCTGGACCGAGGCGAGGTGGTCGCCCTGCTTGGGCCCAACGGCTCGGGTAAGACCACCAGCTTCTACGCCATTGCTGGCCTTGTATTTCCGGAAGCAGGCTCTGTCACGATTGACGGGCAGAATGCCACTACCTTGCCAATGTATCGCCGTGCCCGCATGGGAATCGGCTATCTGCCGCAGGAGATGTCGATCTTCCGCGGCCTGTCGGTAGAAGACAATATCTCCTCCGTGCTGGATATTGCGGTAAAGCACGCTCACAAGCGGCGCGAGCGGCTGGAGGAGCTGCTGTCAGATTTTTCAATCGAGCATCTGCGCCGCGCGCCGGCTCTCGCATTGTCGGGTGGCGAGCGTCGCCGCGTCGAAATCGCCCGCTGCCTAGCCGCAGACCCTAAGTATCTGCTGCTGGATGAACCCTTCGCCGGGGTGGATCCGATTTCTGTAGGCGACATTCGCCATTTGGTCGGCGATCTGAAAAAACGCGGTATCGGCGTGCTGATTACCGACCACAATGTCCGCGAAACACTGGAGATCGTGGACCGGGCATATATCCTGCACGACGGCAAGGTGCTGATGTCCGGCACCCCAGCAGAGGTGGTCGACAATGAGAACGTTCGCCGCGTTTATCTCGGTGATAACTTCAGAATTTCCTGATCGCACCAGCTGCAATCCCTGATGTGCTGCCTCCGCGTCCGATAGCCGCTTCTCTCGGGCGCCATCCGTCAACCCTATGACAACAGGTGGAAACCCGCTGCCTCCTCATATTTGGGTAACCGATTGACGCCGATTTGCATTGACTCTCCCGCCCGGTTGTCATCGAATTGACCCATGGCAAACCCGCAGTCCGATGCTGTCCTCGCTCCAGCCTTGTTACCAAGGCCCAAACGAATGCAATCGACTGTCTTGCCTAAATCCCACTTTCAAAACTGAACGATAGCAGGCGGGCTTGGCCCGAACTGGGTTTTGAAGGTCTATTTGTGAAGGAGATCACATGCGTTACCAAATCAGCGGAAAACAGATCGACATTGGCGAAGCGTTGCAGTCCCATGTGCAATCGGAGCTTGGAGCGGCGGTCGCGAAATATGCTGAACGCCCGACTGACGCCAATGTCGTCTTTTCGCGGTCTGCGCATGAATATGTTTGTGAAACGACCGTGCATCTGTCCACAGGTCTGACCGCGCAAGCAAAAGCGCATGCCACTGAAATTTATGCCGCATTCGAGGCCTGCTGTGAAAAAATGGAAAAACAGCTGCGCCGTTACAAACGCCGCCTGAAGGACCATCACCGCGACCGGAGCGAGCCGGTTGAACTCTCCGGCGCTAGCTCTTATATCCTCGCCTCTGAAGACGCCGGCACCGAGTCTGAACCAGAGTCATTGCAGCCAATCATCGTCGCCGAGATGGAAACGCAAATTCCGTCCCTCTCGGTTGGTGAGGCCGTGATGCAAATGGAACTGGCAGGCGCCCCGGTTCTGGTGTTTCGCAAGGAAGGCAAGGACGGCCTGAATGTCGTCTATCGTCGGGAAGACGGGAATATCGGGTGGATCGATCCGTAACCTGTCACGGCGTCTTACGTGAGTTGAGCGGAGCAATCGAAGTATGCAGATCTCTAACATCCTGAAGCCAGAGGCCGTTCGTGTCTTTGGCGCTGCATCCAGCAAAAAGCGTCTGTTTCAAGAGATTGCTGATGTTGCTCAACTCGCCTACGGGCTGCCTGCGCAACCAACGGTCGAGGCTTTGCTGGATCGCGAAAGCCTTGGCCCCACCGGGGTCGGGCACGGCGTTGCCCTGCCCCATGCCCGTCTTGATGGTCTGGACAAGGTGGTTGGTGTGTTTCTGGTGCTGGACACACCGCTGGAATTTGGCGCTGTGGACCGTCAGCCGATCGACATTGCGTTCGCGCTGTTTGCACCCGAAGATGCCGGTGTCGAGCACCTGAAGGCTCTCGCGCTGGTGTCGCGCACCCTGCGCGAGCAGAGTTTCTGCACGAAACTGCGGGCGAATCCCGATCCCGCAACCCTCCACACGATCCTGACAGAAGATCAGTCCGTTCAGGCGGCCTGATCCGGTCTGATCATCTGGCGATCAGGCGCCCCAATCTCCAAACCCAAACAACAGATAATCGCGCTGATACACCGACGCGATCTGCGCCTCCAGCTCAGCATCGTAGATGTCTGCCAGTTGGTAGGGGTGGTCAATCTCTGGCGCAGTGGGCAGAACACTCTCTGATTGCCCAAGCCAGCGGGCCAGGTCCGGCAGTGTGCGCGCCAAATCTGCTTCCCGCAGGATAAGATCCGGCGACTGGATGGTCGCGAACCCGGCAATTGTCTGCGCCTGCGTCGCCCAAGACGCATCAGTGCGAAACCCGGTCTGTCCCGAGAGATTAGCGCCAATCACCTCGACAAACCTCGTAAAGGCCAAGCGGTGCTGGTCCCGCGTGTACGACCCATCTGCCGGATCTTTCGGCAAAGGTACCTTGAACTGGTTGCGCATCAGATTGCGGATCTGGCGCAGCGATCCCTGCCCGGTGTCCAGAATACGAGTGCAGAAAACATGATGCAGGCGGGCTACGGGATGGCGCAGCACGGTCAGGCTGCGGAATCCTGGATGACCCCGCTTCCACTGACGCAGCTGTTTCTGGTTCATCCCCGAGATTAACGCGTCACTGCCATCAGGTTCCTGCCGGGCCATCCAATTGCAGACAACATCCGTTGGCCCCCCGCTGATCGGCAGATACAACAATGGCAGCTGCTGACCGGCCACATACTCAGGGACCATTGGCCCGCGCCGTGGTTCAAAATTTGGGGTCCGGGACAGGTTGAAACGATCCAACCCCGCCATGGCGCGATCCAGCTCCTGCGGATTGGCGACTTTCTCTTCAAGCGAGGTGGGGTTTTGCGGCTTGAGGCTATCATCAAGCTGGTCCAGCCGGGCTCCAACGCCCAGCCATTTGGCCAGCCCATTGAGAACCTCCAGATCCTGCAGATCCTCATAGGCGACATAAAACGCCGTCTGCCCAGATTTCTGCAGCCGGTTTAGCAAGGTAACCTGAAAGTTCTGCAGCTCTGTTACATGCCGCGCGAACTCCTCTGCATTGATCGTTGCCAACCCCGTCTTGCGACGTTTCACGTTTGTCAATTTCCACTGACCAGTGCGCTTGGCAATCTGGTGGGAGACATAGCTTTCAGCCGGATTTCTGGTCAGGATAATCTTGGCGCACTGCGGATCGTCCAAGATCTGATCCAGCACGCGTGGATCGTGATCATGGAAATAGCGAAACCCGTTCAGGTCCCCCCCTGCCCTGCAAAAACAGTCCAGAAATCCCAGTGCATCGCCATCGCGCCGCTGCTGCGTCCACCCCAGTGTCGTCTCGCAGTTTGGGTAGCTGATAAAATGAGGGTTAAACGCCTCACCATGGCAGGTGACCCCCTCCAGTGCGTTCAGATTGGCTTCAAGAAAATTCGAGCCGGTGCGCATTTCAGCAAACACAACGAAGTAATCAAAGTTCTGAGGCATGGTTCGTTATTGTACCAGATAAGGTTTGCGCGGCGTTTTGGGGATGTTCAACGGCCCTTGTTCAGCCGGAAAATCGCCCATCAGATAGGGGTGCATCCCCTGGTTCTTGAGGTTTTGCAGAAACTGGCCAAAGCCCGCCAGATCCACCATTGTCGGCGCGGTATTCAAGTGGCGCTGCGCCTGCGCTCCAAATTCATCCAGAACGGTCTGTATCGGCTCCATCGGCGACTCTACAAATTCAGCCATCGACCAGATCCGTACCCGCGCCTTCACGTATTTGGAGCGGAGGATTTCAATATGTTTGGCCTCAATCTGCTGCAATCGCGCCGCCTCGCGCCGTAAGTCAGCGAAATTTTTGTTGGACCGGAACAACGGCACCGCCCAGGCACCAGAGATCACTGAGACCTGCGCATTGGGGTCGCGCGCCACCAGCCAGTTGATGGCCTGATTGTCCTGTGGCCCAAACTGAAAACACTGTCGCTCTCCGCGTGTGTTCCAGATCAGATTGGTCAGAAACCCCTTCGGATGGTAGTCGCGCAGCTTCGCACTGTCACTGAGACCACCGTTGATCAGCGTCTGGCGATCGGCAAATTCGACGTCATCAGCTGCAAACAGATGTCCGTGCACCTTGGCGCCCGTGACCTGGGTCAGCCATTCCTCAAAATTCTCGAACAGCTCAGCGAAACCCTGAAACATCGAATAAGGATTGCAGGTAATGCCATTTTCCAGCCCGTTGGCGGGAAGGCGGCTCTGCATATAGAGCCCCGGACGCCCGCGTGTCCGACGCTCAACCGCTTTGGCAAAAATCCGGTCAATTTTGCCAGGATTGGGTTCTCTGCTCTTCATCACATCCGGCCGGTCCCCCAGAAACGTCGCATAGAGCCGGTCCGCATGAGGCCAGATCTTGCGCGCAACAAAACAATCTGAACGGCGCAGCAGCTGCAGATGATCATCGTAGAAATTATGCGGTTTGCCCTGAAAATCGAACTTGGAAAGAGTGAGAGATCGACTTTCGATGTTACCGGAATAGAGCCGCGCAAGCGTCTGGTAGTAGCTCTCATCCGGGATCCAGACCTTGCGGAAATACCGGTCATATCGTGGTCGGTCCGGGTCGTCCAAAATTGCCGACAGGGTCTGCCGTGTCAGGCACCACCACTGGCTGCCCATATGCGGGACCAACCCGTCGGGGATCTTGCGCCGGATACCCAACTTGCGTTGTAGCGAGACATATCTGTCGAAGAGATAGCGGCGTTTTTTCCAGGAGAAGGGAAAACGCAATGTAAAGCGTTCGACATCCAGCCCCCCGACAATCCACGGAACATCAGCGGTGGTGGCGCTTTCGATGAAATCCGTGCGCGGACGCGCGGCAAGGTAGTCCACCAGATCAGACACAGGACGCAGCGGCAGGCAGGACCCGGAGGCGAGGAAGACATGCCGCACCGATGGGTATGTCGCCAGCAACAGCTCCGAGGCAGACTGCGATGCCGCAACAATGCCCCAAGTGCCCCATTCGCAGCGATGTCGCCGCGAAAACCGCACCATCGGGTCACCGGAAAACGCAGCCTTGAACGCCGCATATGTCGCCTGGGGGACCTTTTTGTCGACATGCAGAACAACTGGGCACCCCCCTGCCACCCAATGCCGGGCAACCTGTTCTGCGCGGTCCAGTGCCGTGTGGACCAGCATCACGATGCCAACAGCGCTCATGCCCAATTTCCTTTGGACATCAGGCCCAGAATTTCCAGCTGGCGCCAGTTGATATATTTCTCACTCCACTTGCACCAAAGCTCGGGGTGATCTCCGGCAACCGCGGCATAGGCTTTATATTCGGCGGATCCGGCATAATGCTGCCCACGCAGCATCTCTTCCTCGGCCTTGGAGACAAAAGTATGCAGAAACTTGGTGTGCAGGAGCGCACCACTGGCTTTCTCACCGCCGTCGGTTTCATAGACCTGATTCAGCCCCCGTGGCAGCAGGGCATGGGTCGAGCTGACGTAGGTATAGCGCCGATCCCATTTAACCAAGGGGATCTTGTTCAGGGCTGGCGCCTTCTTCGGCTGATCTGAGAAGAAAACCCGCGCCCTTGGTCCCCCTTGTATCCAGAGGTTGCCATAGGTCGGATTACGCTTGATCGAGTAGTTGCCGCTGTCAAACCAATTGGCGATCTCCAGCGGGTCCTGCCCGGCGTTGTAAGGCACGGCGTCCAGCTTGCCCTTCGGGTAAACATCAATCAGCATCGCGGAGAAACTGCGGATTGCCGAACTGTCCAGCCAATCAGTCAGCGCGCGCAGGGGTCGACTGTCGCAGAAAGGATATATGAACAGCTCATCCGGATCGACCACCAACACCCAATGGCCATGGGCATAGCGCCGTTTCAGATGGTTCATCCAGTCGATGCCAAATCCCGCACGCTTGTAGCTCGCCATGGTGTGCCAGACAGAGACATCCGGCATGCCACGCAGATACTCACGCGTGCCGTCCACCGATCCGTTGTCGACAATAAGGAAGTGATTGACGCCCAGCTTACGGTAGTAGTCGAGGAAATAGGGCAACCGGATCTGCTCATTGCGCAAGGTGGTTACCAGCAGGATATCACCCGGCCGAATGCGATCCGTCTGGTCCTGAACCGCTGACAACTCACGGGACTTGCGCATGGCACGCAGGATGCGACGTTTCCGCCGCAGCCGCATGCGATAAGACTCCCAAAGACTCAAGACTGCTTCCATCCCCGGTTGCAAAGGCGCCATCTCGGACTGTCGTCAACCCGACTGCATCACCGCCAGCGACATTCCGCACAATATGCCATGTAAGCTATTTGGAAACAATGAATTTGGGATTGACGCTGTTGTTGCGAGATAGTGGTCCTGAGTGGGTCAGGCATGCTCCAGACAGGCCTCTAGTGCGGCCCGTTCCAAGCGATAGGCAAGGCTGTTCTGATCACCATCCCGTTCGTCCCGCCATTGGCAGTAGGCGGTCATACGCCAGTGAAACCAGGGTTTCAACAATAGGTAGCGCTGGGTGATCTCCGCCTCCGGATATGCCGCAAGGAACGTAGCCTCTTCTGCCACTGTCAGGGGCGCACCGCGATAGACCTGCTGCATTGCCGGAGACAGAAACAGCGCAAGATCTTCAGCCGGATCTCCGATCTGTGGGCATTGCCAGTCGATGAGGGTCAGACACCCGCCGGAGGCCACGATATTTCCGGGTACAGGATCGCCGTGGATCAACACCTTGCGCCCCGTTGCGGGTATCTCCCTGCCGGGTTCAAGCCGGTTCAGATCACCGGCATCGCCGCAATAAGCCAAAATGGACCGGGTCTGGTCTTTGATTTCCTCACTGCCGGACACACCTATCGGCAAATTTGGTATCACTGGCTGTGCATGCAAGCGGCCAAGCAGAGCCGCCACCTCTGCCGTGCCCGACGACCAGGTTACGCCCGGTGAATGCCGGTATGCCAACCAATCATGCCCCTCAAACTGGCCGGATGTCAGCAACTCTGGCACCAAAGCTATGCCGTTCAGTGCCTGAAGCGTTGCGTATTCGCGTGCGGCATCATTGGCAAAGAGCGGATTGGCGTGACTGTCGCCATAGAGTTTCACCACAATCCCGCCCAAACGCCAGACACGGTTGGAGCGCCCCCCCAGAAGAGGTGAGGGCGTGGCATCGCTCACTCCGCAGTCTGACAGATACGCCAGAAAGCGGGCGATAAAATATGGCGACAGGTTTGGCAGGTCAGGCTCCGTGGTTTCGGCCCGTGTCCCCCACGAGCCAGATCTCCGGTGCCCTTGTGCGTCAGACTGTAGGCGTCACAGGTTCGCGCAGCGCTGTCACCGATGATGCCAAGATCGCTGAGCCGCCTTCCAGGATCAAGGCCACTTCGTTGCCACGCATCTGGGTTTCTTTTACCCTTGTGTAGGTCTCCGCGGTATCGGAGAGGACTACTTCACCGTTTTTCTGGCTCTCCAGCGTGAAGCTGTAGCTGCCTGGATCAAACGCATATCCGTCGTCATCAATACCCTGCCACTGATACGGCTCAGCTGAAACAGGCAAGCTGATTCGCTGCACCTCCTTACCGGTGTCATCCTTGACCACCAGATGCACAGTGTCGGCGATCTGGGCCGGGTTCGGCGAAACGGTCACAGGGTTGGTCCCATCGAAATAGGCGGGTGCCGCCGATCGGGTTTCCATACCCACCCAGCCGGACATGGCTGCCATGTTTGCCAGACCCAGCTGCGCTTGGATCCCTTCCAGAACCTCATTGCCCTGAACCTGTTGTTCTACCATCGAGAATTGCGCCAACTGCGCCGAATACTCTGTTGAATCAATAGGCTCCAGGGGATCCTGATACCGCGCCTGTGCGGTAAGCATCTTCAGAAAGGTCTCAAAATCGGAGGCGATCCCCGTGGTTTTCTTTGGCTCAGCCGAAGCGGTCGACGCCGCTTGCTGTTGTTGCGATGCCGAAGCACTCGATACAGTCGTCGTCATAATCTCAAATCCTCATATCAAGCCCAACCTCACCGAGGTTGAGTGATTGCGTCATCGGTTCTGCAGAAAGATCAGCCAGATCCTCATCAGCATGCCCGGTGGACCGGCCAGCCTGAGTATTCGCCTCACCGCGGCCGCCACTTTGATTCGAGGCTTCATCGCCAGAGAACTGGAACGAAATGTCCTCAAACCCCATCCGCTTAAACTCATCCGCCAGCTCATTGATATGGCGTCGCATCAAGTCACCGGTTTCAGCGCGCTCTGTCTGAATCATGACGCTGACTCCAGTCTCTGTGACGGAGACGCGCATATTCACATGCCCCAGCTCTTTGGGATTCAGCGCCACATCGACGTTGCGCTCTCCCTTCATTGCCAGCGCTTCGGCCATCTGATTCGCGATCAGACGGGGCGTTTCAGGTTTGTGCACGGTCCCTGGGCTTACCGTTGCTTCTGTCAGCAGCTGTGACAGACCAGGCAGCTCAAGTCCGGCGCTGCCACCAGACGCGGCGCTGCTGCCCGCCTCCGCTGAGAGCGCTGGATCAATAGCAAACGCCGACGTAGATGTTGGCATAGCGGCTGTAAGCGCCCCCGCACCCAGACCAAAACTGGCAACCGAATATGTGCCCTTAGGCAGCATCGCTGCGGTTTGCGTCGGCGTGGGTGCGCGCATTTGTTCAACTTCTGCACGCCGCAATTCAAGTTTTTCGCGTACCGGCGAAGTCGCCCCCTCCAACGGAGACGGACTGGCCGTTGGGTTCGCCTGTTGCACCAGTTGGGTTTGCGCACTCACGGACGGTTTCGCAGCGTCTTTCACCGTCTCGGCTTGCGCTGCCGCTGCCTCCGAAGCGCTGGCGAATTTCACCTCCGGCTGAGAATTGGCGCCATGGTTGGAGACGGCATCGGTTTGCACGATCCGACCTTTTGGCCCAGATGTTGTACCGTTTGCCTCGACCGTAGTTTGGCGCGCATCCACAGCGACATCACCTGCCGCCTTGGTCTCTACAGCTGCCGAATCGCTGCGCAGTCCCCGTGTTGACTGGCCATCCGCGTCTTTGACCATCCGCTGCGGGACGCCGCCTGTTTCCGACAGCGCCTTTTGTGCGTTGGCAGGGTCGGTCTTAACCCCCTCGCTCTTCGCGTCTGACGGCAAACCGTCCTTTACAGTGATCTCGGCATCGGAAGCAGCACTCGGCGCAACAGCAGGACCATCCGGCGAACCATCCGCAGGTGAGTTGCCTTCGGCCGTTGCCTTCACGCCCTCAACACTTGGGTGAGACAATGCGGCTGCCTGGCTTCCAGCTTTCTCCGCAGATGGACCATCGCGATGGCCTTTATCAATCCGCTTTTGCTCAGCGACATTGACATTCAGCTGCGCCGGAACCGCCAAAGCGTCCTGATCTGCCAGGACCCCCTCGGCGGCCGCCTGATCCAGCGGATCTTGCGGGTCCTCGCCGGTGGTCGGCTCGGCCTCACCATCATGTGTTGTTTGATTTGCCTTTTCCGACGCACCCGCTGAGGAGGCCTGCTGCTCAGGAACCTCTTCCACCTGCGTTACGTCGGTTCCTGCGTCATCTGACGAACTTGCAGTCTCTGCCATAACCGCATCAAAGCTTGCGCCATTACGCGATTTTGCCGATTCGCCTTGCTGGATCTTCTCAGATCCCTGCGCCCCACCAGAGGTGGGGTTTGTAGGTGCGTTGATAAACATTGGCTTCCAGACATTCTATCTCGATGCCAGCACCATAACGCCAATCGGTTACGGCAATTTTAACCGATCATCCGCCAAAATAGAAAAAATCGAAGCAATTTCGACATCTCAGAACGAGGTACATCATGGAACCAATTGCTCAACTTCCGGCGATGCGGCGCCCCGCTGCCATCACCCCGCCGCCACAAGATCCGCTGCGCAAGGCCGCACAGGAGCTTGAGGCGACCTTCCTTACAGAAATGTTGAAATCCGCCGGTCTTGGCGAAAGTCGCGAAACAATGGGCGGCGGCGCAGGCGAGGATCAGTTTTCCAGTTTCCTGGTGCGCGCGCAGGCGGAGCAAATCACCAAAGCGGGCGGCGTCGGCCTGGCAGAATCACTTTATCACGCATTGAAAGAGGCACAGGACAATGACTGAACAAACACCGCAACAGCTGATCGAAGAACTTGATGCTCTGCTGGATGCTGAGCGCGCGGCACTTGTAAGTGGCAATCTGCAAGAGCTAGAGCCGCTGCTTGCCAAAAAGGAAACAATCATAACGACACTGAATATGACCGCTGATCTGGAGCGTGAAGCTCTGGAACATGTTCAGGGCAAAGTGTCTCGCAATCAGGTTCTGCTGGACAGCGCCATGGAAGGTATCCGCGCGGTCGCTGCCCGAATGGCGGAATTGCGCCGTGTGCGCAAAGGGCTGGATGTCTATGACCAGTCGGGGCGCAAGACCCGCTTTTCAACCGGTGGCACTCCCAACCTGGAGAAACGCGCATAACTGGCCCAATTTAGGGAAAATTCTAGCAATGGAATTTCCGGCATTAGCACTCCTTTAGCACATAGTAGGCCAATGTCACTTTGCACCTTCAAGAGAGGGTGGCGCGGAAGCCGGACGGCGGAACGCATAGTCAGAAAGACGTCAGAGAGCGCCCTTCGGGGCAGGGAAACCAGAGGTCAAAACGCCTCTAATTAAAGGAATACATGCTATGTCCAGCATTCTGACTAACAATGGCGCAATGGTTGCACTGCAGACCCTGCAGTCCGTGAACAACAGCCTTGATGATACCCAGAGCCAGATTTCGACCGGTAAGCGCATCGGCTCGGCCAAAGACAACGCGGCGGTTTGGGCGATCTCCAAAACCATGGACTCCGACATTTCCGGCTACAAGTCGGTTCAGGAGTCTCTGGGCGTCGGTGAGGCAACTGTTGCTGTGGCTCTGTCCGGTGCCGAGCAGATTGTGGAAACTCTGACCGAGATGAAGCAGCTGGCGATTTCCGCAAACTCGGAAAACGTTGATCATGCTAAGATCCAAGACAGCATCGCCAAGAAAGCAGCACAGATCGAATCTATCATCGATTCTGCTGAATTCAACGGGGCCAACCTACTCGACGATGCCGTCACTACCGAGTTGACTGTTCTGGGTGGCTTGGATCCATCTGCGGACACCATCACAGTGACGTCTATTGCGTCCGGTAGCGATCTTGATACATCCGGTATCACCTCCATTACTGACGTTGCAACTGCTTCGACTGCTCTGACTGAGATCGAAACCATGCTCGGCAACGCGATCGATGCCGCAGCTCAGCTGGGTGCCGATTCCAACCGCCTGTCCGACCAGGGCATGTTTGTGTCGAAACTGTCTGACTCCCTGACAATGGGCGTCAGCACGATGACCGACACGAATATGGAAGAATCATCTGCGAGGCTGAAAGCGCTTCAAACCCAGCAGCAGCTGGCCGTGCAATCGCTGTCGATTGCAAACCAGGCGCCACAAACCTTGATGCAGCTGTTCCGTTAATAGCAGCTTGACCTGGGGCGCCACCGCGCGCCCCAGGTCCCCTATCGCAGAGAATCTGTAGATTACATGTTAGGATAACACGTGAATGCCCTTCTAAAGGCGAAGAGCGCCTATTCGGCGGCAAAGGCCCCGACTCGAACTGCAAAGAACCTCGAATACGAAGTCATCGCCCGCGTAACCCGTCGCATGGTCGCCGCAGCCCAAAAAGGTAAGCCAGGCTTTACCGAACTTGCCGCAGCACTGACCGACAATCGCAAACTATGGTCGATCTTTTCAGTCGAAGTTGCCAGTCCTGGAAACCCACTCCCGGACGAATTGAAAGCTCAGCTGCTCTCGCTTGGGGAATTCACCCATCAACACACCAGCAAAGTCCTGGCCCGCAAAGCGGATGTGCGACTTCTGGTAGAAATCAACACGGCCATCATGCGTGGCCTTCGCAGCGGAGCGTCCTGAATATGAGCGGATTGGTCCTGAAACTTGCCCCGAAAGAGCGGGTATTGGTGAACGGTGCAGTAATTGAAAACGGAGATCGGCGCAGTCGATTGTCGATCGTAACCCCGGATGCGAACATCCTGCGGCTGCGTGATGCCATCCACCCGGAAGAAGCAAATACGCCAGTACGACGCGTCTGCTACGCGGCGCAGTTGGTTCTGTCTGGCGATGTCGATGGCGAGGAAGATCGTCTTCAGATGCTGCGCCGGATCGAGGAACTTAGCCAAGTGTTCACAGATCCTGACAGCCGTGCATCACTGGCTGAGGCCACCGATGCTGTTCTCTCCGACAACCACTACCGATGCTTGAAAGCGCTGCGCACCTTGTTGCCACGCGAAGATCGACTGATGGCTGTACGCCCATCATGAGTTCTCAGCCGATCGTGTCTTGGAAAGGCACTGTCGGCTGGAATTTCTCTGAGTAGAGGTGTTCTGGCCTGAGAATAGCTGTGTAACCTCACCTTACTTTGCATAAATTGGCGGGCTTCGGTCATCCAAACGATGATCTCGCATAGTATGCGCAGATGGGCCCACTACCCTGCACATTTCACACCTCCGCTTCGTTATACGGGTGTTGAATCTGCTAATGCGCGTTGGACCCTACCCCTCGAAGCAACCCATATCTCTGTCATCCGTGGTGTGCAGTAGGGCTCCTGGGTTAGAAAACAGCCGTTCAAACCAGATAATGAATGCCGTAGGGCGATCATCGCTCCTTCAGCGTCATGACTCCATCGATCCAGCCAAGATCACCAAAGTCGCCTATCTTTCTATTCCTGGAGCGCGGAGCAATTCAGCCCGAGTTAAACTCACTTAGGTAACGCCTCCTCCATGACATCAGCGCGCGAAAGCTCTCCAGATCGGGAGAGCTATACGAAACCCCGTGTGCGAAATATACTGATCCCGCAAGACGTCCAGACATCCGATCGTCCACTTACCTTCACGATGGGGCCATCCAGGAAAACAGCGCGGCCAATCTTAGGCTTTCGATGTGAGCGATACCAAGCGGTCGTCGGGTCGAGGCACCAGACCCTCAACACGATATCGACGGGTTCAGCCTGTACACCAGCAGAAACGACACATCTGTCAAACGCGCAACTCAGCGCACCCGCCGCTGTTGGATCCTCATTGCAATCCAGGCGCCCACACCACCTCGCTGAGCTGTGTTAAACGCGCACTACGTTCATCTAGCTACGCGTTGTATCAACTTACCGAATGGCCACGGCACGTCGCATCATCAGCATCAGGCGATTGAAGCTGCTTTGTACCCCTTCAGGATCTGACCTGCCGAAGAACGAATCCAACTCTGGCCAGAGCTTCACAGCCTGATCCAGCGTAACGTCATTGCCTTCGGAATAAAGGCCCGCGCGAATCATGACCTCTGATTGCTCATAAGCGCCGAGATATTTGCGGACATCCAGAATCGCTGAATTCTCATCCGCTGTTGCGGCCGCGGGCAGGCTTCTGGAGACCGACCGAGAAACATCCACAGCCGGGAACCGCCCTCGCTCCGCAATCTCACGGTTGAGCACGATATGCCCATCCAGAACGCCCCGCAGAATATCGGCAATCGGTTCATCCATGTCGGAACCTGCGACCAGCACGCTGAAAATCGCGGTGATATCGCCCTGGTCGCCACTGCCAGGCCCCGCACGCTCGCAGAGACCGGTAATCAGGGGTGTCACCGACGGCGGGTATCCACGCAGGGCCGGCGCTTCGCCAGATGAAACGGCGATCTCGCGATGCGCTTCGGCAAATCGGGTCACCGAATCTGCCAGAAACAGCACATTTTTTCCCTGATCTCGAAAATGCTCCGCCACAGCCATCGCCGACCAAGCACAGCGGCGACGCACCAGCGCCGATTGGTCCGACGTAGCTGCGACGACAACTGCACGCTGCATCCCCTCATCGCCCAGGACGTCCTTTACGAAGTGGTTGACCTCACGTCCCCTCTCCCCGATCAGCGCGATGACGACGACATCAGCTTCCATATTCTGTGCCAATGTGGCCAACAGCGTGGATTTTCCCACACCTGACCCGGCAAAAAGACCGACGCGCTGCCCTTTTACGATCGGCAGAATCGTATTGAAAACCGCAAGACCGGTGGCGAGTCGTTCACCCATCGGACGGCGTGAGGCAGCTTTTGGCGGCGCTGCCATCAGGTCCCGCGTTGCCTCGCCACGCATCATCGGCCGTCCGTCCAGGGGCGCACCGAAGGGATCAATCACGCGACCGATCCAACTGTCAGCCGGGGCGAAATCCGGGGTTGGATGCAACAGAACCGCATCCCCGACAGCAACGCGATCCGGCGCTGTATCTGGTAACATGCTGACTTCGCTACCAGAAATTCGCATAACCTCACCTTCTAACGGGTCACTCCCCGCCCGACGAAGGATCAACCGATCACCTATACGCGCCTGACCATTCAACCCCGATACCGTGATCGCGCCGCCTGAAATTTCCGACACGCGCCCCACGGCTGACGACAGTTTCTTGTTCGCCAAATCCTGGGTCAATGCGTTGATGGCTGAGATCATGTTCTGGTGTCTCCAACTGTTCCTGAAAACAATTTCTAAAGGAATCGGGGTTAAGCCTTGATTGAAATTGATCGAGGGAGAAGCCCCGGTGTTTAAAGAACTGAACGTCTTTAAGATTGCCTACTCAATGGCCACCCATGCAGGGAAGCGCCAGGCATTGGTGTCGCAGAACATCGCCAATGCCGATACGCCTGGCTATAATGCCAAGGACATCAAGCCTTTCAAAGAAGTCTATGCGCAAGGGCCCCGCGCTGGCGACATGATCGCCAGCCGCTCCAACCATTTGCACGGCGCATCCGGCAACGGCATGGACTGGGCCGTCACCGCAACGCGCGGCGGCGGCGATCCCAATGACAACACGGTCTCGATCGAAACCGAAATCCTGAAAGGGGTTGAGGTAAAGCGCCAACATGACCGTGCATTGGCGATCTACAAATCCTCGATGAACGTGCTGCGCAGCAGCCTTGGCAGGAACTGAGGAGATTAAATCATGAGCGAATTTTCCAAATCCCTCTCCGTCTCTGCAAGCGCATTGAAAGCCCAGGCAAGCCGCCTGCGTCATGTATCTGAGAATATTTCCAACGCAGATACCCCAGGGTATCGCCGCAAGACCGTCCCCTTTGAAGCGGTACGCGATCTGCGCTCCGACGTGGAAAAGGTGGAGGTCGGCCCTGTACGCCTAGATCGCTCTGATCTGGAGCAGGTTTTTGATCCCTCTCATCCGCTGGCTGATGAGAGCGGCCACTATGAAGGGTCGAATGTAGACCTGATGATCGAGATCGCCGATGCCCGCGAGGCACAGCGCAGCTACGAGGCCAACCTCAAAATGTTCGAACAGGGGCGGCAGATGTCGTCATCGCTGATGGACCTGTTGCGTAGATAACACCGAGATTTTCTGAAACATACTGACATACTTGGAGATCCAGAATGGATATTCGCAGTCTTTCCGCCACCACCGGCTACGCCGCCGCACGCCCCGCGACCAAGGTCGATCCGGAGCATATGCCAAGCAGCGCCGAGGCCAAGATCAAAGCCAGCTTTGAAGAATTTGCCGGCACCCTGCAGCAAAGCGAGCAGGTTTCGGTCACCGCAATGACAGGCAACGGCGACCCGCATGCACTGGTACAAGCATTGGCCCAGACGGAACTGGCGGTGGAAACCGCGGTGACCGTCCGTAACAAAGTGGTCGAAGCCTACCAGGAAATTCTGCGGATGCCGGTGTAAGCCCATGATGAGCGAAGGGCTTTTCTACGACACTCTACGCCAGGCCCTCTGGGCGTCGGTGATGATGTCGACACCGATTTTGCTGGTTGCGCTGGTTGTTGGCCTCGCCATCGGCCTGTTTCAGGCCCTGACATCGGTGCAGGAAATGACCCTGACCTTTGTACCTAAGCTTACCGCTATTCTTGTCGTTTTCTGGATGACCATGGGTTTCATGACGCAGACCTTGGTTGCCTTTTTTGATGGGCACGTTGTGCCGCTGATTTCAGGAGGTCTGTAATGGGAGACACCGGTTACACCACCTTGTCCCGCCAATCGGGTCTGATGCGCGAAATGCGCGTTGTCGCAAATAACATCGCCAACTCGGCCACCACCGGATACCGGGCCGAAGGTATAATCTTTTCCGAGTTTATTCAGTCCGCTCCCGGTCAGGAATCCTTGTCGATGGGGCGGGCAAACATCCGCAACACCTCGATGGCACAGGGGGCCCTGACCCAATCGGGCGGTGACCTGGACCTTGCCATCGAAGGCGACGGGTATTTCATGGTCGAAACACCGATGGGTGAGCGGCTGACCCGTTCGGGCGCATTTTCCACCAACGCCCAAGGTGATCTGGTCACCATGGATGGCCACCGGGTTCTGGATGCCGGTCGGGCACCTGTGTTCATTCCAGGCGATGCCAAATCGATCAAATTCGGCGCCGACGGCACGCTGAGCGCAGATGGTCGGGCGCTCGGGCAAATCGGTATTTTCAAACCGGAAGAGAACTATCAGATGATCCGCGAAGACGGGGTCATGTTCCGCGTCGATGGCGAAATCGAAGACGCTGGCGACGCCCGCGTGCTCCAGGGCTTTCTGGAGGGATCAAACGTCAATGCCATCTCTCAGCTGGCGCGAATGGTCGAAATTCAGCGGGCTTATGAAATGGGCCAGAGCTTTCTTGAAACCGAAGACCAACGTGTCCGCAACGCCATCAAAAATCTGACGAAGTCATAGGAGTAAGCCCATGCGCGCCCTGAAGATCGCCGCAACCGGAATGACCGCGCAGCAGCTGCGCGTTGAGACGATTTCGAACAACCTCGCGAATATGAACACTACGGGCTACAACGCCCGGCGCGCAGAATTTGCGGATCTACATTATCAGCAGGTTACACGGGCCGGCACGGTAAATGCCTCCGACGGGACTGTACTGCCCACCGGTGTGCAGGTGGGCCTTGGCGTCCGTGCCTCGGCCATCTCCATTCATCTGGCGCAGGGGGCCCTGAGCCAGACGGGAAATGATCTGGACGTTGCCATCGACGGCAAAGGTTACCTTGAGGTCACGCTTCCATCCGGACAGTCAGCCTATACCCGCGACGGTGCGCTGAAACGGTCGGCCGAAGGTCTGGTCGTCACCTCGGACGGTTTCACTGTCTCCCCGGATATCACCATCCCCAGCGACGCGCGTAATGTTTCGATCAATGCCGATGGTGAGGTCTACGCCTATTTTGACGAAACCGCCGAAGGGCAGTTGATGGGTCAGCTGACGCTGGCGGGGTTCGCCAACCCCAAAGGCCTGGAAGCCCTGGGCAGCAACCTCTTTGTGGAGACCGAAGCTTCCGGTGCGGCGACCGTCGCCTCTCCCGGTGAGAATGGTCTCGGCACCCTGCGTCAGGGCTATCTGGAGGCCAGTTCGGTGGATGCCGTCCGCGAAGTCACGGAACTGATCGAAGCCCAGCGGGGCTATGAAATGAACGCCAAAGTCATCTCTGCCGTCGATCAGATGATGGGCGCAACCACGCAGGTACGCTGATGAAACGGATCCTCGCCATTGTGATGCTATTCTGCGCCCAGCCCGCCTGGGCCGACATTCTGGTCCCGGTGCGAACCATCCGGGCCAAAGAAATCGTGACGGCCGAGGATCTGGTTCTGAAACAGGCCGAGGTGCTGGGCGCGATCTCCGATCCGTCTTTGGTAATTGGCCAAGAAGCCCGCGTGGCGCTCTATGCCGGGCGACCGATGCGCCACGGCGATGTTGGCCCGCCCGCCATCGTCGAGCGTAACGATCTGGTCACCATTCGGTTCAAACGCGGCGGTCTGACCATTCTGGCCGAGGGCCGCTCGCTTGGTCGCGGCGCTGATGGCGAAGCAATCCGCGTCATGAACTTATCATCACGCACGACCATCAGCGGGCGTATCGCCGCAGATGGAACAGTTGAGGTAAACTGATGAAAAATAAAACTCTTTTGGCGAATACTGCCCTTGCAGCTATGGTCGCACTCAGCGCCTGCGGACGGCTGGACCATGTTGGCAAACCGCCGACTTTCAGCCCCGCAAATGAATCTCCTGAACATGTTGCTATGCTGTTTCAGGGCTTGCCTGTAAACACGCAAAACCAACGCCCGGTTGATCAGGCGTCACTGTGGAGCGGGTCACGCCAGTCTCTGCTAGGGGATCGCCGGGCTACCAAACAGGGTGACATCCTGACCGTCGTCATCGAAATCGACGAAGAGGCAGAAATCTCCAACGATACCAAGCGGTCGCGCTCCGGCTCCGAGAGTCTGGCGGTTCCACAACTGCTCGGCCTACCCCAGCGGTTGGATCGGAAACTGCCCGAAGGGGCGTCAATGGCTGATGCCGTTGATATCGGCAGCAGCAGCAGCTCTGGCGGCAAAGGTTCTGTTAAGCGCAGTGAGAAACTGGAACTACGAGTCGCCGCAACAGTAGTGGATGTGCTGCCAAACGGAGTGCTGTCGATCAGCGGCACGCAAGAGCTGCGCGTCAACTTCGAGATGCGCGAATTGCTGGTGACAGGCTACGTACGACCTGACGATATCAGCCGCCAGAATGAGATCACCTATGACAAGATCGCCTCTGCGCGCGTCTCCTACGGTGGCCGTGGCCAGATCACAGATGTTCAACAACCCCGTTACGGCCAGCAGGTGCTGGACGTGATTCTGCCATTCTGAGGCCTGCATATGTTGTCAAAACTACTGCCCGTCATTCTGCTCCTTGTTGGGACCGCCGGTGGGATCGGCGCCGGTGTCATGCTGGCCCCTGCCCCGGAGGAGCACGCCGAGGAAATCGGCGAGCATGCCGAAGAAATCACCCCTGAACTGCCGGGCGAAGAGGAGGAGCAGCGCGAGTACATCAAGATGGCGAATCAATTCGTCGTTCCTGTTGTCGAGCGTGAACAGCTGTCCTCTCTGGTGGTGATCTCTCTCAGTCTGGAAACCAAAGCCGGGATGAACGAGAAAATCCACGCCTATGAGCCAAAGCTGCGGGATGTCTTCCTGCAGGTGCTGTTCGATCACGCCAATATGGGCGGTTTTCGCGGTGCCTTCACCCGCTCCGACATGTTGACGCCCCTGCGAACTGCCTTACGCGAAGCTGCGCAGAAGCAACTGGGCAAAGATATTTACGATGTCCTGATCGTTGAAATGTCGCGACAAGACGTCTGAAGCTCAATTCTACGCCATCAAAAAAGGCCGGTTCAGATGAACCGGCCTTTTTTGATGCAAATATATTGCGCTCATCTCATTCCATATTCATCAGCCGGTTGTGCAGCTTTTGCGCCCTGTCCTTTTTTACTCTCTGGCGCTCCTGGGTCGCCATCGTCTCTACCGCGTGCTTGCGTCCGAACGCCTTGCGCAGATTGTCCATCGCCCGCAGCTTTTGCGCGGTAATCTGCGCCAGCTCCATATTCAGTTGTCGGCGCGTGCGGCTGTGCCAGCCCTGCCATAGAAGATCCGCGCCAAGCGCTTTCATCGCATGGTCGGAGTTGGCTAGTTCGCGACTGTCCTTGATCTGCTGGTCCAGTTTTGCCAGCTGACCACGCACCCGCGCCTCAGCATCCAGAACCGGTTTCACCTTGGCATGCTCTTGCAGGTACATGGCCTCTGTCACGTCTGCCATCTGGTCCAGCATCTTCTGCTTCATCACACCATCCCCTTGGCCCGCTGACGCATTTTCTCCGCAAAGCGGATGGCTGCAGCAACGGGCGCGTAATGCTCTTCGTGAATTTCCTGGCCGATATCGACCGCCGCATGCAATGCACGCGCGGTGGGCGGATCGCTGTGGATCGGAACGCCATTCTCATTGGCGACTTCGCGGATGACGGCCGCGACCTCATCGACACCCTTGGCTACGCATATAGGGGCCTGCCCCGGCGCGCGGTCCCACTTCAGCGCCACCGCGTAATGGGTCGGGTTGACGATCACAACATCTGCCTCGGCCACATCAGCAACCCCTTGGCCCATGGCGATTTCATGTGCCTTTTGGCGGCGGGCCCCCTTCAGATGCGGATCTCCTTCTGCTTCCTTGCTTTCATCCATGATCTCCTGACGAGACATCATGTTCTTTCGATTATGCTCTGCCTGCTGGAATGCCGCATCAATCACACCGATACCAAGCGCAATGATCAACGCCAGGATCAGAAATTCCAGCGCCAGCTGCGCCATCATCATCACAACAACAAACGCCCCGGTAGCCGATGAGGCAATCATATCCGGCAACCGATAATTGAGGTACACGCCCATACAGACCGAATAGAGCACCAGCTTGACCGTGCTTTTGAAAAACTCGAACAGCCCCGAACGCCCGAATTTGTTCTTAGCGTTGGAAATAATGGAAATTTTTGAGAGCTTTGGTTCCAGCTTGCTCGGAGCGAAGACCAGAGCGCGCTGTGCGATGATCGACAGCAGAACAGCGGCCATCGGCACAATAAATATTGGCAGGCTGGACGTGCCGACCGCCATAAATATGCCGCCAACCGGCACGGTTCCCGCGCCGCCAAAGAACAAATCGGCCAAACGGTCAGGTTGGTCCAGGAATGACATCAATATCGTCCCCAGCTCTTCAACCACATCCGCACCCGACACATAGATCGCGATAATCAGGCCAAGATAAGATGCCGCCACATTGAGGTCCGTCGACTTCGGCACCTCGCCCTTCTTACGAGCTTTCTCAAGCTTCTGCGGTGTTGGTTCATATGACTTATCTGAATCATCGTCGCTCATGGCATGCCCTCCCCCGGATTGGCGAAGAAGCCCATCAGTGCCGTGCTCCAGATATCCAAAATCATCGGGCTGGCTACCATCAGAATTGCGAGGCCTCCGAAGGTCACAACCGGGGCACCTACAAAGGCCACCATCAGCGCAGGCATCGCGCGGTTGATGACGCCCAGTGTCAGGTTATAGACCATCGAGCCGATCAGGAACGGTGCTGCGAGTGAAAAGCCCATCGCAAAACTGCGCGATACCCTGTGCACACCCCAGTCCGACAGTCCAGATGCGCTCGGAAACTCCCCCACCGGAAACATCATGTAGCTGTAGATCATGAATTCAGCCACCCGGATGTGCAGACCCAGCATCACGGCCAGCGCCAGGCCAGAGATCAGCAGGACCGCACCGATAGCTGGCATGGGTTCGGCGCCGATACCGCCAAGAACCTGCGCGAGTGAGGTCGACTGCGCGGCAATGGTACCGGCAATCTGAATGGCATGAACGAACATGCGGATCGCCATCCCCAGCGCCAGACCAACAACCGCTTCGCTAAGTGCGAGGCTGCCATAATGCAATGGGCTGGCCGGCGGCGGCAGTATCGGCAAGGCCGGCGCCACGATAAATGTAAACGCCAGGGAAATCGCCAGTTTGATCCGCGCCGGCACATATTTTTCGCCAAAAGCCGGCAACACTGAAACCATCGCCCCAATCCGCAGGAAGACGATGGCCCCATGCCAAAAGCCGGCGCCCAAAAGGGCGACCAGCTCAGGTGGCAGAAAGTCCAGATTCATGCGGGAACCATACCAACGAGCGCCGGTCTGGCTTCAAGCCCAATCTCCTCGAATGACAAGACCGGGTTGAGGATCCCACGCGATTTGAGGATTGTCCGCAGATATCGACGGCGCCGGGTCGAGGTTACAACCGCTGCAAATACGCCCTGTTCCGTAGTGGTGTTCAGCCGATCACTCAGACCTTCGGCCAGCCGGTTGAACTGTTCCGGAGGCAGCGCAATATCGACGGCACCGCCCTGGGCGTCGATCTGGTAGGTCGAGAATGTCTCCTCCCACTCAGGCGCCAGCTGGATCAGCGGTATGGTGCCATCTTCGCGTTTCATCTCACCAACCAACTGGAAGCCCAGCCGCTGGCGCACATGTTCGCAGATGATCTCCGGCTGCGGGGTATGCAGGCGGGCCTCGGCAATCGACTCAAGAATGAGAGGCATATTGCGGATTGATACCCGCTCCTCCAGCAGCAGCCGCAGCACCGTGTGTAATGTGTCGATCGGAACCTTGTCCGGAACCAGCTCATCCAGCAGCTTTCGATTGGCTTCGGCGCGGAACTCATCCGTCAGCTCCGTCATCTCATTCAACAGGCGGCGGAGGGATTTCAATGACAGCAAACGCGGGAAATTCTGTTTGATCACTTCCAAAAGATGCGTCGCCAAAATCTCTGGCGCCGTCACGATCGTCGCGCCCGAAAGCGCAGCATCTTCCTGCGCTTTTGAGGAAATCCAGCGCGCAGGGGCGCCATAGACCGGTTCGGTCACATCTGTCCCCGGCGGTAGGGCATCATGATTGTCGGGCATCAATGCCAGCACCATTTCAGGATGCAGAATACCACGCACTTGCTCCACGCCCTGAATCTTGATCACATAGGTACCGGTCATCAGTTCCGGCTCATCCGTCAGGCGGATTTCCGGTAGGATCAGCCCGAATGTCGTGGCCACATGTGTTCGCATGTTGGCGATACGGGCATCCAGACCGGTCCCCGCGTCCAGCACCATGCTCACCAGATCGGGCGCAAATTCCAAATGCAGGTCATCCAGATCGAGGATGTCACCAAGAGCCCGGTTTTCCTTCGGCTCCATGACCTCTTCAATCTGCTCTTCCATTTCCGCTTCTTCCCGGTCCTTCAGGTTTTTGCTCATCTTGTAGGCGGTGTAGCCCAGCACGGCAGCACCAGCCATGAACGGAATGAAAGGCAGGCCCGGGACCAAAGCAAACAGCGCCATGAGGATGGCCACAGTCGCCAAAGCAGCCGGGTGTTTGCCCAGCTGGTCTGCCAGCGCGATATCGGTAGACCCGGTGGCACCACCGCGCGCCAGGAGCAACGCTGCGGCGATGGAAATGATCACAGACGGAATTTGCGACACCAGACCATCGCCAACCGTCAGGATTGCATAAGTTTCAAACGCGGAGACAACCGGCATTCCATGGACCAATACGCCCATGATCAGACCCATGATCAGATTCAGCAAAGTGATCAACAGACCGGCAATCGCGTCGCCTTTCACGAATTTGGACGCCCCATCCAAGGAACCGAAGAACGTCGTCTCGCGCTGTTCCGTCTCGCGGCGGTCGCGCGCGGTTGCGTGGTCAATGGCACCAGCGGACATGTCGCTGTCGATGGCCAGCTGCTTACCCGGCATACCATCCAGGGCAAAGCGAGCGCCGACCTCGGCCATCCGTGCGGCGCCTTTGGTGATGACCATGAAGTTCACGATCAGCAGCACCCCAAACACCACGAGTCCCAGGAAAACGCTGCCCCCCATCACAAACTGGGCAAACCCTTCGATCACGCCGCCTGCCGCATCGGTACCGGTGTGTCCCTGACCGATGATCAGTTTTGTCGACGACACGTTGAGCGACAGGCGCAGCATCAGGGAGGCCAAAAGGATCGTCGGAAAAGACGAAAAATCCAGCGGTCGCTCGATAAACAGCGTGATGGTGAAGATCAGAATCGCCAGCCCAAAGGAGGTCGCCAGCCCGATGTCCAGCACCCATGCCGGCATCGGCAGGATCATCATCACGATGATCGCCATCAGCGCAATTGCCAGCAGAACGGTTGGGCTGAACAGTTTTTGCATATCAATGTTTGGCACGAAAATCAGCCCTTATTTCAGTATGATGAGCGCTTGCGCCGAAGTGCCGCCGCCGGTCAATGGGACCAGAGAGCCCAGGCGGGCAGCACCAGACGGTGCCCCCCCCTGAGTGATCAGCGGCGATGGATTGTGAAGCATGGCAAGAGGTTGTGGGGCGGTGAACGTGGCGCGGCTGCGCTCTACCGGTAGCGCCGCAACCGTCTCTACCGGTTTCAGGTCCGCGCGCACCCTGTCAAAACGCGCAGTATAGCGATTTGCATAGGTGGGTGTGCGCGAGTGGTAGGCGCCGGCAGCCTGTGACCAGTCACCAAATTCGTCATGCAGCTCACGCAGAAACCGCGCTGCATACTGCGCATTCGCAAGCGGGTCGAACATCTGGTCGATCGAGTCGAAAGCCTGACCATGCCATTTGAAATTGATCTGGAAACACCCGACGTCAAAGCTCCGCGCACCACGTTTGAAGTGGGAGAAGACATAGGCGCGGGCCTCATCTTCTGTCTGAAACCACTTGCCGGCACCTTCCATGTTGACGGTCCAGGGCCAGGGCTGCAGCCCTTGCTTTCCACCACGACCGGTCTCCGTTCTGGTGATGGCGCGCAACACGTCCAACGGAACGCCCTGGTCGCGCGCCGCCCGTCGCGCCGCAAGATCGCATAGCGCCGATACCTGCGGTGACGCAGCATAGCTGTTTCGAGGAATAAGCAGTCCCAAGAGGCCAAATGCTGCGACAAGCAACACGGACCACATCGGCAAACTGCCTGCGCAGCGGACATACCGCCGCTGTTGTCGGAAATAATAGCTCGATTTCGGCATTCTGCCTGTCCAAATGAGGATTCACCCTAGGTTCGAGCGTAAGGCGAGAGCATTGACAAACCGTTATCACAAAACACGCCAAGACCGCCCGGATCGGGCGGTCTTGGCAAATGCTCAGCTCAGATACTCGGTTGCTGGTCGCTACGATCCATCGTCGGAAGGATCCGCCTGCGGCGTCACCTTCTGCAACAGGTCTGCGATACCGCCACGCGTCCCCTCACTGCTTTCAACCAGCGCCCTCGCATGGGCCAAAGGCGGCAGGCCGGTGGGCTCTTTCGCAGTTTCTTCGATTTGTGTCGTCACGCGCGCGACGCCACCGAACTGCTCCGTATCATCAGCATCCATCGTCGCAAGCGTATCGCGATCCTCCGAATGCCAGAACCCGCGCGCGGCTGCATCTTTTTCTTGCTCTTCAAGCAGATACTCACCCGCTCTTGCGTATTCGCCATTGCGCCAAAGGGCCTCTGCGCGCAGTTTGTTTGCTGCGGAACCGGACAGTCCCATCAGCTCCACCAAAGCGGAATGCGGCTTATCCATCGCCAGCGCAGCTTTGGCCAGGATCAGGCGGCGTTTCGTGTTTCCAGGCTCCATAGCCAGCTTTTTAAGAATCGATTGAGCCTGCTGCGCAAACCCCAGATCCAGCAGGCGTTCGGCCACAATATCCGCAACTGGTGCTACCTCTGCGGTGGTGCCATTGGCCGCGATGACAAGCGCATACTGCAGGAAGGTGACATCATCTGCCCGCTCTGTCAGCAACGTCAGCAACGGTTCCAACGCCGCAGTACGTGCGGCCGGGCCATCGCGCCGGCTCAACACTTCCAGTTCATTGAAACTGTCATGAAACTCACCGGTCAGCGCCAAGGCGGCAACCACTGCACGCCTGAGGTCCGCGCCCAATGGGCTATCGCGATTCTCGACCTCATAGGAGGCGGCCAGATCCGGTACATCCGGCGACAGCGCGCTGCGCTCGGCGAAGCTGAGGTCAATCAGTTCGATCAGAGCGCGTGGTGCGTTTTCGCTCCGCTCGGCAACTTCATCCGTCAACTCCTGGGCGACGGTTTCAACGTCGCCTTCCAGTCTGGCGATCTCCGCCTCGGCCAAGTTGATTTCAGGAACATGCTCAACACCAGTGCGATCTACGGATCGTAATGCCGCGCCCGCCAGATGGGGATCACCCGCCTTGGCAAACAAGGTACTGATGCGCGGACCGACTTGCACCCGCAGATGCGGTGGCAGCTTGGCAAATGCCTGTTGGATTGCATCCGTTTTAGCATTTTTCTTGATGGTGCCATCAGCCAAGGCCGCCCAAAGCGCCACTTCGCTATCGCAAACCTGCTGTCCCGCGAAAGCGTGGTTGACCTCCATCTGCTGGCCATCAAGCACAGCCCCCATGGCCGTCAGCGCCACAGCATCATCATGCTCCGCAGCGCCAGACGGCATCATCCGCAGAATTGCCTGTGCCTCAGCACCAAATCCAAAGAAGAGATAGGCCCGCGCCAGTGTCAAAACCGCTTCCGGGTCGACGTCATCAAATTCACGCACCAAATCCGCGCGCAGCGGTGAAATCTGGTCCGCAAATGGCTCATCCGTGCCCCATTCGTGTACGGCCACTTGTTGACTTGGAAGGCAATGTGTCGGCTGGCCTGAGGTGTCAGACCTGCGCGCGATAAGACCAGTTTCGCGGTCCACAGAGGAGGTGACCGAAATCTGGTCCAACGGGTTGAGCGGGCGATCCCGACTGCTCAGCGGATCAAGGATGTGACCATTCGGGCCATCGTGAACCTCAACACCGACCAAGTCCAACAACCCTTGATTGGTGGCACGGCTGATCTGTTGCAGTAGTCGCTGTTCGGATTCGTTGACGGTTGCCGCTCTTTCAGTTTCCGACAAATCAAGCAGCATATCCGTGTCCACTTGAACCGGAACCGGTTTCGGTTCAGCGGCAGAATCCACCGCAACGCGTGCCTCTTCAACCGGCGCAGCAGGCACCTCAGTGCGAGGGGCTCGGGTCAGATCTAGGGGCAGTTGGATCGCTGACGGTGTATCCGCCACAGCGACAGGAAGGCGTTGCGCCTGGTCAACAGCAGTAGTACGGCTGGACGTTACACCAGCAAGGTCAAGTGCGGCACGCGCGTCCGCAGCTGCCCGCGCTGCAAGATTGAAACGATATCCGGTACTGTTGATGTTCCCGGGCAATAGCGGCAAGGGCGATCCGGCTGCCAAAGGCTGATCAGCACCAGGCGTGCCATCAGCAATATCAACCACCAGATACCCGTCCTTCTGAACAAAGGAGGTGACATCGCAATTACACCCAAGTTGCAACTGCAATGGTTGCCCAGGTCCCGCCTGCGAGACCGACTGGAGGCGTGTACGCGGAATCAGGTCAAAGACCCGCGACGTGTCGAACACAACTGTGGGCGTATCGATCACCACCTGGGCTGATTGCCCGGACTGACGCAAAGACCAAGGCGCACCGGCCGGAAGCCGCATGACCAGTCGGGAAAACCCGGCATGCTCTCCCGAACGGGCAACCACTGTCTGGGCATCCGCAGATGCCGCAGCCAGGGTCATTGCTGCAATGGTCAGCGCGCGCCACATCATGCTGCGTCCTGTTTCACCGATTTCAATGCATCTTCCAGCTCAGAAAACCCGGGGCGGATGTGGGATGGGGTGTTCTGACGTCCCACTTCGATACAGATCGCCGCTGCGTGATTGTGCAGGTTGGCCACCAGAACTTCGCGAATGAGCGAATAGAAATGCGCATCCTCTTCGACAACTGACTTCACCTTGCCTGCGAAGGGGCCAACCAGACCATAGGCAAGGAAAACACCCAGGAATGTACCGACAAGAGCGCCACCGATCAGCTTACCCAGAACTTCTGGCGGTTGATCGATCGACCCCATGGTTTTGATAATGCCGAGAACAGCCGCAACAATGCCCAGCGCCGGAAGACCGTCAGCAAGCGATTGCAACGCATGGCTGGAGTGCAAGGCGTGGTGCAGGTTCGCCTCAATCCGCTTTTCCAGAACTTCCTCGACCTGATGCGGGTCATCATAATTCATAGATGCCGAGCGCATGGTATCGCTGATCAGGTTCACCGCTTCCTTGTCTGCGAGGATTTTCGGGTACCGATTGAAAACCGATGAGTTTTCCGGATCTTCGATATGCTGTTCGACCTCAACCGGGTTCGCTCTTGCGATCCTGATCAAAGAGAAGAGCAGACATAGAAGATCGCGGTAGTCATCGGGCTTCCATTTGGGGCCCTTAAACACCTTACCGAGGTCTTTCAGCGTGTGTTTAACGCCGCCCATATCATTGCTGATCAAAAAGGCACCAACACCTGCCCCGCCAATCATCATGAATTCGAATGGCAGAGCTTTGATGATGATCGCAAACTTGCCACCTGCGAGGAGATATCCCCCGAACACCATGACAAAGATAACCACGATGCCTACAATACCGAGCATTAGGTCCACTCCGAATTTCGTTTGTTTCTACAAGTTTAGGCGATTCACGTTAAAAAAGCCTGAGGAGCAGCACCTGCTTACTCCTTTGGAACAGACCCATTGCGACCCGCCAGGACCACGCTGATTGTATATGCCGCCTGCGGGCTGAGCCCCGCCATGATGCCGGCCGCTGCCTCGGGGCGCATGCGCGCAAGGAAGCCAGCTGCAAAGGCAGGATCCATCTCCTCAAAGAGAGCAGACGATTCTTTTGGTTTCATCTGTTCGTAAACCGATGTCAGCCGAGTCAGATCCGCTTCGGTCGCGCCATCGGCAAGGGCGAGCGTCGATTTCAACTCTTCTTCAGCCTGCTCAAGTGCGACAAGCTTCTGCTCAATCGCATCATCTGCGATCTCCAGCGCTTTCATGCGGTCTTCGATCTCGGCCTCACGGGCAGATAGCGCCGCTTCGCGTTCCTGAAAGGCGGCCAACATGTTCTGCAATTCGGCAGAAGAGGGCATCGACTGACCATTCAGCGTGCCTTTCGGCTCGTCTTTCAGGGTCGATTCGTCCTGCAGGTTCGCGACCTCACGCGCGATGGCTGGACCGGCCTCCAGACCGAGGCGCACAATTGCTGATCCCATCAACAGCAAGGCCAGCATCATGAGAGCACCACTGCGCGTCCGCTTGATGCGCTTTGCCTTCTTCGGCTTCGCAGGAGCGGCTTTTGTCTTTGCTGCCTTGGCCATTATGCAACCCGACCCTGCGCCCGGTTATGGCGGACAAACATCAGACCTGCGGGTTTTGCGGGTTCTGGCTCCGCCGCTACTTCCGGCTCCGCGTCAGCCTCATATGCCGCAGCCAATGCATCGCTTTCTTCGGCAGCCGCAGATGCAGCAGTCTCAGGTTTTGGCTCAGGCGCCGAGGCCTCTGGCATGTCGTGCATAGAGGCCATCATAAGTTCCAACCGCTGCGCCACCGATTCGGCGCGTCCGGTCAACTGGTCCAGCGCCTTGCTCGAGCCATCCGATACATGGCGCGCGGCCAGCAGTGACTTGTTGAGATCATCGACCTGCGCCGAAAGCACTGCAACAGCGCCGCCAACACCTTTTTCCAGATCATTAAAACGCTTCAGCCGACGCGAGAGCACCAGGCAGTAAAAGCCTGCCCCCATGGCCCCGGCCGCAAGCAGGATATCCGCAATCAGTTCCATCCCGTTCTCCTAGTTCAATACGAAGTCCATAATCAGCAGATCACGCACCCGGCCCTGGCCAGCTGCAATATTGATCCGCCGCAGCATCTGTGCGCGCAGTTTCGGCAGTGCCATCGGATCGGTCAGATCCTCCAGCTCCAGTGCCCTGAGATAACTGTTGAGAACATCGACAACCCGCGGGAGAATTTTCTCAACCTCGGCCCGATGGGCGAGATCAACCTCCAGCTGAGAGCGGAAACGAAGGTGCTTCAACCCACTTGCTTTGCGCAAGGTGATCACAATCGGTTCCATTTCGATAAAAGCGAGATTGGCGATATCTTCCGCCGACTCACCATTGTCCACGCCTTCTGGCGCCACTTCGGTCGCATCCACCCCTTCTGGGGCTGCGCTCTGACCAAAGGGAAGAAGGCCTGACTGGACAGCGAAGAATCCCCCACCGGCGCCAACAAGCGCAAGAACAACCCCAATGATAAGGGGCAGCTTGCTCTTCTTGGCCGGGGCGTCCTGTTCTGTGTCTACTACAGCGTCTGTCATGACTATCCCTAATACGTCGTGCCCCATCTTCTTAGCTTGCGGACACTAACCGAATGTTAAGGGCAATCCGGCAAAAGGGTTGCACATCGGACAGAACGCCGGTGCTACGGAGGTTAATGTGCAGCAGATCAAGAATGTCTGGGCAGGTTTGGACACGCGAAAGCGCCTGATTGCCGTGGGGGCCACGGTGATCGTGATTCTCAGCGTCCTGGCGATGTCCCGTGTGGCGAATACGCCCACGATGCAATTACTATATGCCGGGCTGGAAAGCGGCTCGGCTGGGGATGTAGTGCGCGCGCTGGAACAGCGCGGCACCGAATACGAAGTGCGTGGCGGATCAATTTATGTTCCAGCTACGGCACGCGACGAACTACGCATGACGCTGGCAAGCGAAGGCCTGCCTGCGAACGGCGGACGCGGTTACGAACTGCTTGATTCGCTGAGCGGGTTCGGGACCACATCGCAAATGTTTGATGCCGCCTACTGGCGTGCAAAGGAAGGGGAACTGGCCCGTACCATCGTGGCCAGCCCGTATGTGACCCAGGCCCGGGTCCATATCGCAAATACCGGATCAAACCCGTTTCAGCGCACGGCTGAACCGACTGCCTCTGTGTCGGTTGTGCCGATGGGTTCGCCCATCACGCCCGCACAGGCCAATGCGATTCGCTTTCTGATCTCTTCAGCCGTGACTGGCTTGGCGGTGGAAAACGTGGCGGTGATTGATGCCAATGGTGCGCTGATCGGCTCACCCGAGGCCGCTGCCGCTGTCGGCGCCGGAACCGATGATCGCTCGCAATCGATTCGCGAACGGGTCATGCGGTTGGTCGAAGCGCGCGTTGGTCACGGCAATGCCGTGGTCGAGGTCAGCGTCGAAACCGTGACCGACACCGAATCTATTCGCGAGAAACGCATTGATCCCGAAAGCCGCGTCGCCATCAGTACCGATGTGGAAGAACGCGCCGATTCGTCACAAAATCAATCGGGTGAGGTAACCGTTGCCTCCAATATTCCGGATGGTGATGCCGCCTCGGGCGATGGATCCAAAGCCAGTACCAGCGCCACCCGTGAACGGGTGAACTACGAAATATCTGAGACCGAAAAAGAGATCCTTCGTGGCCCTGGCGCAATCAAACGTCTGACTGTCGCAGTTCTGCTGAATGGCGTGCCAATAACCACAGCAACCGGCGAAACGGTGATGGAACCCCGCTCAGAAGAAGAGCTCGGCGCACTCCGTGAACTGATCTCTGCTGCGGTCGGTTTCAGTGAAGAACGTGGAGACGTCATAACGCTGAAATCTATGGAAATGCCTACGGTGGAGCCACAGGGCACCGTGGTCAGCGCCTCCATCTTCGACAACATCTATCTGGATGCGATGTCGTTGATCCAGATGGCTGCCCTGGCGCTTGTCACTCTGATCCTCGGCCTCTTTGTTATTCGTCCCATCCTGTCGAACCAGGCGAGCGTGCCTGCACTTGGCGCACCGGGTGGCGATGCCATGGACGAGCTGCCAGCACTGGGCGGCGGTGGTTTCATGGCCAATCCCAATCTCGGCGCGGATCTCGCACTGGATGGAGAGATTGAGAACAATGAAACTGGTCAGTTTGAACCCATGGGTGGCATGGGTATGGGCACCGGTATGGGCATGGGTGACATGGGCGGAATGGGAGATATGGGTGGACTGCCGGCCCTTGGCGGCGGTGGCGACAATCCCGTTGATCGTCTCCGCTCGATGATTGGCGAACGCCAGGAAGAAACCGTGCAGATCCTGCGCGGCTGGCTGGAAGAAAATGAGGAGAGAGCCTGATGACGATTGCCCATCTTCTTGAAGATTTTGCCATGGACACTCCGGCGGTGCCAGTCGCCGAGGTGAGCGAAGAAGTACTGGAGGAAAAGCGTCTGGAATCCTATGAGAAAGGATACAGCGCAGGTTGGGATGATGCGGTAACGGCCAAGGATAAGGAGAGCACACATGTCTCTTCAGAACTGGCCAACTCGCTTGAAGATCTCAGCTTCACCTTCCATGAGGCACAGACGCAACTGCTCGAATCGTTGGATCCGATGTTCAAGGTTCTGACCAGCGCAGTCCTGCCAGATGCCATGGCTGCCAGTTTCGGCCATCACATCGTCGATCAGCTGACGGACATGGCCAAGAGTCAGGCCGATCAGGCTATCAATATTGTTGTCTCCCCGGGCGAAGGTGCAACCGTGCGCGCGCTACTGACCAAAAGTTTCACTGTGCCGGTGCAGGTCCGCGAGGACGTCGTGCTGTCTCCTGGTCAGGCCTATCTCAAGGTCGGCGGCATTGAGCGGGAAATCAACAGCTCCGCCCTGATCGATTCTATTCAGGACTCTATCGAGGCCTTCTCTTTCCACATCACAGAGGACAGCAAATATGGATAAGTCTGCTGAAATGAACAGAAAATCTGGCGATGCAGGCAATCCGTTTGTGTCAGTACCAGTTGAGGTTGTCGTCTCTGTCGGCAAGGCACGGCCGCTGATCCGTGATCTGGTAAACCTTGGCGAAAACGCGATTCTGACCCTCGACAAACGGGTCGAAGATCCCGTGGATCTCTATGTTGGCGACCGCCTTGTCGCCAGAGGGCAGCTGGAGGAGATGGAAGGCGAGCAGGCTGGTCAATTGGCCGTAAGACTGACCGAAATCGCGGATTTGCAAAGCGGCCTGGGATGACACGCACTGCCCTTCTTGCCGCCGTTTTGGCGGCCATTCTGGCCGTCGGCCTGCCGGATGTTGTGAGCGCGCAGGATCTCAGCCTTTCCTTGGGCGATGGACAGTCGATCTCTGCCCGCTCAATCCAGCTGATCCTGCTGATCACCGTCCTCAGCCTCGCCCCGGGGCTGTTGATTATGATCACATGCTTCCCGTTTCTTGTCACCGTATTGTCGATTCTCCGGCAGGCCATTGGTTTGCAGCAGGCGCCACCGAACATGTTGATGATCAGCCTTGCGCTGTTCCTCACCTATTTCGTCATGGAACCGGTGTTTACCGAAGCCTGGACCACCGGAATCAATCCGCTGATTGAGGAGCAACTGGATGTAGAAACCGGGCTGGAGCGCGCGTTGCAGCCGTTTCGGGTATTCATGGCCGCGCGCCTTGATCCCGATACCTTCTATGCGATTGCAGATCTGCGACCTACCACTGCAGGCATAGACCCGACCGCTGATGCCCCTTTGTCGACCTTGGTGTCGAGCTTTATGCTGTCGGAAATTGCCCGTGCCTTTCAGGTTGGCTTTTTGGTCTTCCTGCCGTTCCTGGTAATCGATCTGGTGGTCGCGGCCGTGCTGATGTCGATGGGGATGATGATGGTCCCGCCGGCAGTTGTGTCCATGCCTTTCAAACTTGCGTTTTTTGTGGTCGCGGACGGCTGGAGCCTTATCGCAAGCGCCTTGGTCCGCAGCTACTTTCCCTGAAAACACAACCGTTTGCAGGAAGCACCCTGCAAAACGCCCCGGTCACAACAGTGACCGGGGCGTTTTGCATTGGCGGGACAGACGTGATCTCGGCAGGTCTCAACCCAAATCTATTCAACCCCACACGCGGCGACGCTGTGTCAGACGATAGATCATACTTCCACTGAGATGCCATATGAGTGTCGGAACATCTGTCGGATAGTGTAAATTACATCCAGCGCACTGACCGTGCTCAAGTCTGACAAGAGGGTCAGGATCGAGGCCGACACATGCCCTAGGCCGGTCGTTCAGCTCATCCGGTGTCATGAATCCGGCCAGGTCAAAGGTAGCTAGCAACGGGTAAAATTGGCGGCCTATTGCCTAAGCAAAAGCCCCCGGAACACAGTGGTTCCAGGGGCTCATCCGCCTGCGTGCAGTTCTGTACTGACGTTCTATCTCACCACGAATTCGGCATGCAGCGCACCGGCCGCCTTCAGGCTCTTGAGGATATCGATCATATCCCGCGGTGACACGCCCAGCGCATTAAGACCTGCAACCACTTCAGACAAAGAGGTGGTTTCCGGGACCTCTGCCAGCTGAATGCCCTCTTCCTCTTCGATCGCAGCGCCAGTGCGCGGCACAATCACCGTTTCGCCATCGGCAAATGGATTAGGCTGAACAACCAGCGGCGTTTCCTCAATCCGCAGGGTCAGATTTCCCTGTGCGACAGCAACCCGTGAGATACGCACATCGCTGCCCATCACAATGGTACCGGAGCGTTGATCGACAACCACACGCGCCTTGCGCTGAGGTTCGACCAGAATATTCTCGATCCGCCCGACAGCATGAGCGGTGGAGCGGGTGTTGGTGCGCTGTACGTCGACCTCAACCGTTCCGGAATCTTGCATTAGAGCCACATTTCGTCCAAATTCAGCATTGATCGCGCGTTCGATACGGCCTGCGGTGGTGAAGTCAGGCTCTCGCAACGCAAGACGCATGGACGTGAGCGAGGACAGATCGAAATCAATCTCACGCTCAACCCGCGCGCCCGAAGGGATGACGCCAGCAGTCGGAACACCCTGGGTGACAGAGGCGCCTTCCCCCTCGGCGACGGCTCCGCCTGCCAGGATGGTGCCTTGGGCGACGGCATAGATCTGGCCATCTGCGGCATTCAACGGTGTCATGACCAGCGTCCCGCCCAGCAGGCTCTTTGAATCGCCGATCGCGGACACGGTCACATCAACAGTACCCCCTACACGAGCAAACGGCGGCAGAGTCGCGGTGACGAATACCGCAGCAACATTCTTTGGCCGAAACTGTTCGCCGGTCACATTAACGCCCAGCCGCTCCAGAATGTTCGACATGATCTCTTCGGTGAAGGGGGAGTTTCGCAGACCGTCGCCTGTCCCGTTCAACCCTACGACCAGACCATAGCCGACGAGATCATTGCCGCGTACACCGTCGAACTCAACCAGATCTTTCAGTCTGATCGCATTGGCCTGAGCCATCGCAGGCAGCAGCATTACAGCAAGAAGAATCCGGATGAACCGCATCATGACAGGAACCTCATCAGCGACAGCTGCGATGTCCGTGCGGTGACGGTGAACAGGCTTTCCAGTTGGAACTGCGCCTCATCCAGACGGGTAGATGTTTCATAGGGATCGGCCTGAACAAGCTCGTTGAATACCAGGCTGAGGCTGGTCTGGGCGGCGCCATTGCGTGTCGCGGTCTGCTCAATGCGACCCTCCACAAAACCAAGATCTGACTGCATCTGGATCAACTGGACCTGGCTTTCACGCAGCTCAACTCCGGTGCTGCGCAACATCTCGAACTTCACATCTGAGGTGAGGCTAAGTCCTGGGTCATTGACCAAAGTTGCAATGGCAAGGCTCTGCAGAGTCTGTTTAAACGCATCGTCATTGGCCTTCAAAGAGACAGTGACCTCTTCGGTCGGGCCAATTTTCACCGGATCCATCAGGTCCGACGCCCCCTGATACATCACCGTATCAAATCCCAGCGGATCAGCGAACCAGTCTTTGACGGCCTGCACAATATCAGGTGCGGTGGTGAAGGGGGTAACCTCTGTCACCAATGAGGACATCAAAGTGCTAAGATCAGCGAGAGGTTGGGCTTCGGTATCTTTTCCGGAAAACAAGCTGCGACCGGCGGCTTCGCCATTCAGGGAGCGGATAGCTTCGGTCAGGTACACTTCTGCCTGGTTTGACAATTGCTGCGATGTCTCATCATTCGGAGACGTCGTTACAGCGAAAATATCGCCGGTAAGCTTGACCACATTGTCAGAGATCAACTCGATATTGTTCTGCATGGACGACGCAAACAGAGCCGCCTCAGTGTTTGCAACCTGAAAGGATTTGAGACGATCCAAGTTACGCTCCACATCGGAGAGATATGTCAGATCCCCCCCCAGTTTCTGCGTCAACTGCGAGGTTTTTCCAGTGCTCAACTCCTGCGTCAGGGTCGAGATATCGTTCTTCAGACCAACCGACCGATTGCGAAGGAACAGGTGTTGAGCCATATCCCCATAGGAATTCATAATCATGCGTTAAATCCTTAGAAGCGTTTCCATCAGCTCATCGACCACGGAGATCATCCTGGCGTTGGCCTGATAGACTTTTTCAATCACGATAAGGTTCTGCAGTTCGGCATCGCTATCGACACCCTGCGCCAACTCGCGCTGGTACATTTCGGTATAGGTTGCCGCTGCAAAGGCGACGTTCTGTTCGGCAGAGTTTTCACTCTGTGCAAACCGAGATAGCAGGTTCGCGCTCAGCGTGCTGGCATCCAGATTTGCCGTCCCCAGACCAACGGATGACACCGTGCGCTTGGCGTCCAGTGCATCCGCATATCCACGCAGCAGCGTTGCATCCCCGGCGTTGCCGGGCGAGGCTGCATTCAGACCATCGCGCAGCCGCCAGGTTTCTGCCTGTCCCTGCATGGCAATTTTGTCGTTCAGCTCAATACGGTTGGCAATACCGACAGTATTGGCCGGATCAAAAAAGGCACCCTGATCGGTGAAGATGCCAGGATCCGTTGCCGTCAAGGTCGGATCTAGAGCAGGGTCTTGAAAGCGTTCGATAAGATCCTTTGCCATAGCGTCCAGATCTTCCTGCGCCTCGACGGTGAGTACATCGCGGACCTCGAACTGGGCGGCAAGCGTGCCGCCACGGATAGGCCCGCCGGGCCCTGTCGCGACGTCGATACCATTGATCTGCAACCCGGACAGCAAACCGTTGCCCAACGTCATGTAAGGCAATGTATCGGCTTTACCGTCAAAGCTCAGCTCTGCTGCCTGGCCATCCAGAAGCACAGCGCCCCCTTCGGAGAACAGAGCAACCTGGCCTCTGTCACGATTGACCACCTTGACCGGAATGATCTTGTTCACCTCGTCAATCAGCAGATCTCGTTGATCCAGCAGAGACGCCGAATCGGACCCTGTTGATTGACTGATCGCAATTTTTGCATTCAGTTTTTGAAGTTTTTCCAACGACTGATTGACCGTGTCCACCTGCACATCAATTGCCCTGTCGGCAGCCGTGCGTTGATTGCGTAGCCCCTCTGCGGCATCTGCAATCGACCGCACCAACTCTTCTGCCTGAATCGCGAGATCATTCAGCCGCGGTCCGGAATCGGGTCGCGAAATCACCTCAATCAGACCGGAGTCGAAATCCGTTAGCCGCTGCGTGATTGAATAGGGGTCGTCGGCGCTGCCAACCAATTCGGTCATGCGACCAAAAAAAGCGGATTTCACCTCGGCAACGCCGACCTCCGAATTGGCAGATCGCACGCTGGATTGCAGGGCCGGATCGTTGATCCGCTGCACGTGACCGACCTTGACCCCGCTGAACCCATCCCCGGCACTGGTAAGCGCGAGGCTTCGGCGTGAATACCCCGGGGTCAGAACATTCGACAGGTTTTCGGAGACGACCGACGTCGAGCGACCAGCCGCCGTCAGCCCGGTCATTGCGGAATTGAGAGCACTTGTAATGGACATGGGTCATCCAGCCTTTGCGCGAATGTAAATCAGAGGGAGGAGCGCCTATCAGCGCTTGATGTTGGTGGTTTCCTGCAACATCTCATCCACGGTCTGAATGACTTTTGCGTTAGACGAATAGGCTCGCTGGGTCTGAATCATATTGGTCAGCTCGCCCGCCACATCTGTTGCGGATTCCTCGCGGGCATACCCGAGGATGTCGCCTGTCGGACCTTCACCAGCATTCCAAAGGAAGTAGGAGCCGCTCTCGCTCGACGGCATGTAGGTCTGCCGGTCCATGGCGATCATGCCATTCGGGTTCGGCAGATCGACCAGCGGGACCTGATAGACCACGCGGCTGACACCGGTGTCATAGTTGGCATGCACATAGCCGGCCTCATCAATCTCCACGCCAGTGAAGTTGCCCACCGGAGCCCCATCCTTGGAAATCGAGGCAGGGGCAAAGGTATCCGACAATTGAGTCAATCCATTGTCATCACCGATCATTCCGATGTTGATTTCCATGGGGCCGCCCGCGACAGGGACGATGATGGATCCTGTTGCAGCGTCATATGCGCCACCTGTGGTGGCGGCCACAGCGTTCAGGGCTCCCCCGGACGTCCGGTTATCGTCGAAGGTCAATGTGTATTCCCCGATCGGGGTCGAACCGGTCGCGGTGTCGGTAATGATCATGGTCCATTCGTTCGACTCGCCCGTTGCCGGAACGGTGGGCACGAATTCGATCTGCAGGCTCTCGGATTTACCCAGATTGTCGTAATACTCGATCGAAAGGTTCTCACTGGTGCCTGCCGCGGTGGATTCCGTCGCTGTCGCGGGCAGGTTCACACCCAGCGACATCTCGGTTGTCGGCTCCCCCGACAGTTTGTTCACATTGAACCGCACCGGCTCCAGAGCGTCAGATGTATCACGCGCATAGGGTGGAATTGTGCCATCAGATTGCGCAGGCCAGCCCATCAGGACCAGACCGGATTCAGTTGCAAGCAAACCATCAGCATTGGTTCTGAAAGATGCCGTGGTTGTCAGCATCATCTGCGGGTTGGCGGCCCCCGTCTCAACCTCGTTCATCGAGGTGACAGGCAGCATACCACGGCCCCGCACCGCCAGATCGGTTGCATTGCTGGTCGACACCAGCGGCCCTCGCTCATCAATCAAACGCACATTGGTCGTCCGCACACCGCCGGCCGAATAGGTGCCGCCAGATGAGCTCATGACCATCGAGTGGAAATCCGTCTGAACCCGCTTGTAGCCGGCGGTCGAGGAGTTTGCGATATTGTCGGAAATGGAGGCCAGTCGGCTGGCATTCGCGGTAAGCCCGGCAACGCCGGCATTAAGCGAGGAAGAAATCGTCATGGATACGCCTTTCTGCTGCATCGAATCTTTCTTGATGCAACAGCTAGCCGATTGGCCATTAACGGGCGGCTAACAGATAAAATTGTCTGATCTGTTGGCCGCCCATTTCCGGCGTACCCGCGCTTATTTCCGCAGAAGGATGATTTCGACCCGGTTGTTTCGCGCTGACATCGGGTTGCTATCCGTCAGTTTGCGATCTGCATGACCGGTCACACGGTGCATCCGCTTGGACCTAGTGCCACCTGATTCGAGCATCACACGGGTGGCATCCGCCCGCGCATGGGAGAGTTCCCAGACCGGATTATTAGCCACAACGACCGCATGAGATCTAATATGCCCGCCAATGGCGATGTTGTTTTCAACAACCCCTGTGACACGTGACACCATCTTCACAATATCCCGGAACAGCAACGTCGGTTCCGCGGTTCCTTCTTTGAACAGCGGTGACTCCTCGGTATCGAAAAGCTCGACAACCAAACCCTCATCCGTGACGCGTGTGATGATATGCTGAGCCATCTCGATTGAGACCATGCTTTCGCCACCACGCCCCTTCAGCTGTTCTTCCAAGGCACGGAACTGTTCGTCTGCGGCCTCACGGTCCTTGTCCTGTTCGACACCGGAATCTCCCTTGGCCTGCTGTGCATCGGCCGGGCTGATGTCGGACGCTCCGGTCCCGTTCTGGGGCTTGATCTCCTCGGTGAACATACTGTCCCCGTTGAAGGCCCCGTTGCCGCCGCCCGAAACCCGGCTCAGCGGAATGGATGGCGAGAAGTAATCCGCCAGCCCTTTTCTCTGTTTCTCAGTCGTTGCGTTGAGCAGCCACATCAACATGAAGAACGCCATCATAGCCGTCACGAAGTCCGCATAGGCGACCTTCCAGGCTCCACCGTGGTGGCCATCGCCACCACCTGACTTTTTCTTCTTGATGATAATGGGCGCCACATTTCCTTGTGCGCTCATAATCCACCACCTATTTTCACCCACTACCGGGATATCAGGCGGGGTCTTAAGCGGCCCTTAACAGATAAATTTGCCGGCAGTTATGATGCCCGGCGAGCCTCAGCTGGGCTCATAACCTGCAATATATGCGCCCCGTCAAAAAGGGATGGACACCGCCACCGGGCCTAATACTCGATGGCGGTACGGGATATCAGGAGTCCAGTAGGATCTCTTCGTATCTTTCCCGGAGCGTATTTTTCTGTACCTTGCCGGTGCCACCCAAGGGCAGAGATTCGACAAAAACCACACGGTCGGGAATCTGCCAGCTGGCAACCTTGCCTTGATAATGCGCCAACAGATCAGCCTCGGTCACATCGCCGGACCGTTTCACAGCAATCACCACAGGGCGTTCGTCCCATTTGGGGTGTTTCGCCGCAATTGCCGCCGCCTGAGCGATATCGGGGTGCGACATGGCGATATCTTCCAGCTCAACAGTGGAGATCCATTCCCCCCCGGACTTGATAATATCCTTGGAGCGGTCGCGAATGATCATATAGCCGTCATCATCAATTGTGGCGACGTCGCCGGTATCAAACCACCCATCATCCGTCAGTGCAGTTTCTCCGGCGCGGAAATAACTGTCGATCACCCAATGCCCGCAGATCTGCAGGTTACCTTGCGTCTCGCCATCATGAGGCAAGACCGCACCGCTATCGTCGACGATCCGCAGATCGACGCCATACATTGGCCGTCCCTGGCCTTCGCGCAGCTTGGCCTGGGCTTCGGCATCCAACTCATTATGCTTCTGCAACAGCTGGTTCAGCGTTCCAATGGGGCTGGTTTCCGTCATGCCCCAGGCATGCACCAGCTCGACGCCATATTTGTCGCGGAAGGTGGGTATCATGACCGTTGGCAGGGCGGACCCACCTACAATCGTGCGTTCAAGGCTTTCGGCAGTGCAGCCGGTTTCCTCCAGCCCCTGCAGCAAACCCATCCAGATGGTCGGGACACCCAGCGCCACGGTCACTTTTTCCGCGTCAATCAGTCTGGCCAAGCTCACCCCATCAAGATGTGGACCCGGCAGTACCAGCTTTGCCCCGACAGCTGCGGTCATATACGGCGTGCCCCAGGCGTTCACGTGAAACATCGGCACCACCGCCAGTACTGTATCCCGCGCCCGCAGCGCCAGGCCATCGGGTTGATTACCACCAATCGTATGCAGCACGCTGGTCCGGTGGGTGTATTCAACGCCTTTGGGGTTACCGGTGGTGCCGGAAGTGTAGCATAGGCTAGAGGGCAGATTTTCATCCAAATCGGGCCAATCATAACCCGCGGCCTCCGCATCCAGCAGATCATCGTAGAACAGCACGCCCTCAATCTGCGCTGCGATATCGGCATCCCTCGGTCCCATCACGACGATATGCTGCACAGTGGTGAACTGCGCACGCAGCTGCGCCACGGCCGGAACAAAGGTGGTGTCAATGAACAGCACCTGATCCTCGGCATGGTTGATGATGTAGATGAGCTGTTCCGGCTTCAGGCGCGGGTTGATTGTATGACAAACATAACCGCCACCTGACACTCCGAAGTAGATCTCAAGGTGACGGCGGTTGTTCCAGGCGATGGTGCCGCAACGGGCGCCCTGAGCGATACCCAGGCGTCCCAATGCCGCTGCCAGTTTGCGGGCATTTGCATCGATGTCACCCCAGGTCACATGCTCGGTTTCACCCGACGTTTCAACCGAGGTGACCGTCGTTGAGCTGTGAAAACGCCCCGCGTGTTCTATCAGCGAGCCTATAGTCAGCTGTTTGTGCATCATCTTGCCAAGCATCGTCGTCTTCTCCGAAATTGAAATGTCAGCTGCGGGCCCAAGCGCCGCGTATAATATCTGCGGCTTTTTCCGCGATCATAATGGTGGGTGCGTTGGTATTCCCGCCAATCAGCCGGGGCATGACCGACGCGTCAACCACACGTAGCCCCTGCAGCCCGTGCACCCGAAGCGAAGGATCGACCACCGACAACGGATCGGTGCCCATCTTACAGGTGCCAACCGGATGATAAATCGTATCCGCCCGCGCGCGAATATGCTGCTCCAAGGCCGCGTCATCCGGTTCACCGTTTATGAACAGTTCCTTGTGTAAATAGCCCGCCAGAGGCTCTGCCGCCATTATCTGCCGTGTTTTGCGCACACCCTTGATCAGCACGGCCAGATCCTCTGGATCGGCAAGGAACTGCGGATCAATTCGGGGGGCGGCCTTGGGATCAGCACTGTTGAGGCCAACAGAGCCGCGAGACTTCGGCCTCAGCACGCAGATATGACAGCTGAACCCATGCCCCATGTGCAGCTTGCGCGCGTGGTCGTCGACAATTGAGATGACGAAATGCAGCTGTACATCAGCCCGCTTCTTATTGGGGTCTGTTTTCAGAAACGCTGCCCCTTCGGCAAAGGGCGTAGCGATCATGCCGCGACCGGTCTTGCGCCAGTTCCAGATATGGCGCAGCAGCGAAACACTGCCGGGCAAGGAGATGCCAAAATTGTCCCGATCCCGTGACTTATAGGCCAGCGTAAAATCGAGATGATCCTGCAGATTCTGACCAACTCCCGGCAGCTCGTGCACCATATCGATCCCATGCGGGCATATGTCGTCGGGACGGCCAACACCAGACAGTTGCAGCAGCTGGGGTGAATTGAACGCCCCACCGCTCAGGATCACTTCGCGGCGCGCGCGCACCATATGCGCGCGACCACCCTGACTATAGTGAACCCCAATCGCCCGCTTGCCCTCGAACGCGATGGAGGATGCCTGCGCGCGCGTGATCACCGTAAGATTTGGGCGGTCCATGACCGGATGTAGATAGGCCGCTGCAGCCGAGCACCGCTCGCCATTGCGATCATCCCGGTGAAACTGCGTCACCTGGTAGTGGCCGATGCCTTCGTTATCGCCGGAGTTGAAATCCTCACGGTGCCGAATTTGCAGGGACCGCCCGGCCTTCACGAAAGCGTCTGTAATCGGGCGCGGCGATTTCTGATTGCTGACCTGAAGCGGACCAGCCGCGCCGTGCAGCGCATCATCACCACGTTCGTTGTTTTCAGATTTTCGGAAATAGGGCAGTACCGATTGCCAATCCCACCCCTCACATCCCAACGCCGCCCACTCGTCATAGTCTTTGGAATGGCCGCGAATATAGAGCATCGCGTTGATCGCGCTGGATCCACCCAACCCCTTGCCACGTGGCTGATAGCCCCGCCGCCCGTTCAGGCCCGGCTGTGGCACCGTCTCATAGGCCCAATTGTTGATCTTTGGCCGTCCGGGCAGCATGGCGACGACCGCGGCCGGGGCTCGGACCAACAAACCATCACCGCGCCCGCCCGCCTCCAGCAGGCAAACCGTCACATCGGGATCTTCGCTCAGTCGGGACGCCAGCGTTGACCCCGCTGAGCCACCGCCAACGATCACATAGTCCGCCTCCATCACGACCTCCCCGCATCTACCGTACCAGCAGCTCTCCCCGGCTGCTGACAGATCAGCGCCGCTTTTTTGAGAACTGTCCACTCTGACGGTACGTCATCGCGCACGCGGAGCGGGTGGACAAAGGTCGGTCTTGAAAAAGGAAAACTGGTGCCGCTGAAGGGACTCGAACCCCCGACCCCATCATTACGAATGACGTGCTCTACCATCTGAGCTACAGCGGCGACCCGTGCAGGTTATGCCCGCAAAAGTCTGTGCGGCGCGCTCTAGCATCAGCGCACCGCATGGAAAAGATCTATTTTATGCTTTGGGTTTTGGCATCCCCGCCACCCGTATCAGAATCCTGGGGCAGTGTTTCACCGACGTCGGACATAGAGGTATCCTCCCCCTCCAACAATTCCACCTCTGGAATATCGGAGGCATCCGGGCCTGCTGCGCCCTCAGGCGTGCCGGTGATCAGTGGCAAAACCTGCGCACCTGTAGCACCAACGATCTCCGGGGTCTCCGGACGGCGCCAGCTGAGGGTATCAAAGCTGGCACAGTTTTCGCAGACCGGCGCCCATTCAGCGTGGATGTGATTGCAGTTTCCACAAACCCACTGCGGCCCACGCGGCGCATTCAACGCCCGTGCCAGCCAGCCCTGGATTACCGCATCACTGGCGCCCTCACCCTTCTCGATCGCCGCCATCAAGGTCAACGCACGCGCGTCCGGCTCGCGTTCAACCAGATCGCCCAGCGCGCGGCGCGCCTCTGGGAAGTCCTCGGCCACAATGTACAGTTCGGCCATCACCAAACGGGTCTCATCGTGCTGCGGCGCAAGACGTGACAATTGGGCAAACCGTTTCACCCGCTCCTGTGCGGTTTCAGTCGGCTCAACCTCTGCAAAGGCGTGGGCCAGATCAGGGTGCGGCTGCGCCTCCCAGGCTTTCTTCAGCACCCGGATCGCATACCGTTTCTTGTCGCGGGCCAGATATGCCCGCGCCGCCATGGCTGCCGCCGGAACCAAATCCGGCGAAAGCCGGTTGGCTTCAATCGCCTGTTCCTGCTGCTCGACCGTCGCGCCCTCTTTGACGATCGCTTTGGAGGCCGACAGGGCCAGCACAGCATCGCGACGCTTGTAGACATCACGTGGCAGGGTGCCAGTCTTCAGCTTGGTGGTCAGCGTCTTGCGGGCACCGGCCCAATCCTGCGCCCGTGCCTGAAGCGTCAGAAGGGTATCCTGCACCTCCTCGTGCTTGGGCCGCAGGCTAAGCGCCTTCTCCGCCAGTTGGCGTGCGGTGTCAGTATCCCCTTCAGATAGCTTTTGCTTCATGATGCCTCGGACACCAACAAAGCGGGTCGACTGGTTACTCACCAGGCGTTTATAGGCCTCAGCCGCCTTCTTTGTGTCCCCGGCCAGCTCCGCTGCCTGCGCCGTCAGCAAATCCGTCAGTTCCGGCTTTTCCAGATATTTCTCCGCCCGCGCAGCCTTGGCCATAGCTAGACGCCCCTCACCGGAGGCCAGCGCCATCAGGCCGTCGGACAGCGCCTGATAGCCCTTCCGCTCGCGGCCCTTGTCAAAATAGCGCGAAATCGCGGTTTCATCACCGTTTAGGAACCGCAGCGTTGCCAGTAACAACGACAACAGTTTGAACAGGACCCAGACTACAAACACCAGAATGGCCAGCGCGATTACCGACTGCAGTGCACTCAGGGTGTATTCGGTACCGGCGACCGTGATCTGAACGCCCCCTGCCGTCTCCGTCAGCAAAGCAGCACCAAAGGCAAGCACCGCCACGATGGCGACGAATACGAGGATCTTCAACAACGACCAGAGCATGGCAGCTTCCTTATTTGGCGTTCAGGCTTTGGGCCAGTTCATTCACGGCAGCAACAGCGGCCAGACGGGCACGCGCAGCGGCCTCCCAATCGGCCAGCGGTGCACGGGCGGTTTCCGGCAGAGCCTGCAACTCGGTCAGGGCTCCTTGTAGATCGCCGCTTTGCACGGCGGCTTCGGCGCGCGAAAGCACCGCATCGGGATCATCTCCATCACGCGGGGCTACCGAACGTGCGCCCAGCTGACGCTGCACATAGGCCGCAATGCCGCCTGTTCCTTTGGTTGCCTGACGGGCTGAAGCAAGGGCATCACGCGCAGCCGGGGCAAAACCATCGCGCAAGCTTGCACGCGTGCTGACGCCTGCCTCTGCGGAACCGGTCAACGCCTCCGGCGCAGTCACGCCAACGGCCTGCAGTTCTTTGATCATACCGCCAAAGCTGGTGCCCGCATCAATCGATGACCGCAGTCGGGCGACGATCGTCTGTGCGCTGGCAATACGTGCGGCTTCGGCGCTGGCGGCGTCCATCGCCCGCGCCTCCTCCACCATCTTCTCCACCTCGGCGCGTTGCGCCGCGAGGCTGTCCTGAAGCTTGCTCAATTCCGCCTCGAATGCGGCAACGGCAGCCGGGCTGGCAGCATCAGTGATGGGGCGGCTCTCCAAAGCATCCACTCGGGCTGCCAATGTCTCAATTGCCCCCGCCAATTCATCAGATCCGGTCGCCGCCTCACTGGACCGCAGGGAGGCAACCTCCCTTGTCAACGTATCTATCTGCTGCGTCAGCGGCGCGATATCCCGGGCAATATCAGCGGCGACCCGGCCTTCCAGATCGGCGATCTGGGCGCTGAGGCTTTCCTTCAGCTGCTCCAGCGCGGCCGCATCAACGGGCGCTGCACTGCGCCAAGAGGGTGGCATAAAATCATTCAGAACATTTGACTGTCCCGCCACAAAGCCAAGCCCAGCGGCAACGACTCCCCCTAGGAGAGCGGCTCCAAAACCACCACGTTTTTCAACAACACGCTCGACCTCATGGACCGATGCCGCAGCGGCAGGCGGGCTATCAACTGTTTGGTCCCCCGACGCGTTTTCAGCGCTCTTGGCCTCAGCTGTCTCGATTGGATCGAGATCAGCGTCCCCTTGCGCACCATCGTCATCCGACACATTGGAGACTGCATCCTCTTCGGCAGGCAGGGGATCCGTGTTGTCCGGGTCGTTCAAGTCCGCCACAGCAGCCGTATCGGATGTATCATCATCTTCAACAATCAAGCCGTCAGAAACCGCGTCACCGGCGGTTGTGTCGTCGACGTCCGGTTTGGAGACAGACGTCTGGCTCTCTTCTGCCTGCGTCTCATCGGATGTTTTCTTGTCAGCCACGCCGACGTCCCCCTCGATTCTCAAAATCTCTTAACACCAACTCAGCAATAAACTTACTGTGCCGATGGCCCACCCTCAACCCGCGCCAGACTAGCTGCGGCATCACGCACCAGTGTACGCATTGCCGTCGCGGTTGGAGACTTACATATCTGTAAGTCTTTGCATTTCAAGCCTTTCAGAGGATCTGCAACCGCCTTGCTGAATGCGATCAGATGTAGCTCTGCGCAATATGGCGCCAATTTGACAAATTGCTGAGCGGTACGCGGTGAGAAAAGCGGCACGATCAGCGACGCTTGCGCATCCATCGCGATCCGCGCCTCACTATCATAAGGCAGCAAGATCTGATCATAGATCACATGTTCCCGGCAATTGATCCCTACCAAGCGAAGCCGCTCGACAATGTCGCCGCGGCTATGGACGCCGCGCAGATGGGTCAAAGGACCTGCAGGTGGGACCTCGGTCAAGGTCTGAACCAGCGCGTCAGCGTCCAGACCACAGCAAATCGCCCGCCACCCTTTCGCAGCTGCGGCCTGCGTTGTGCGCTGCCCGACGCAATAAGCGTCCTGCCCCGCAACCGGCGCAGTCGAATACCGCACCCCATTCGCAGATGAGAAGATCGCATCCCCCGAAAAAAGCCCACGTTCGGAAGGATCAGATGGCGGGTTCAGCGGGGTTGTCCTGATTAACGGGGCATAGATCACCTGCAAGGTCGCTCGGGTCGATGCGGGCAAGTCTTCGACAAATCGCTCTGCCACCACACGAGGGCGTGTCATCAATAGGCCGACCATCACACCCCCTCGGGATTGTTCGCCACTGTCATAGGTGGTAGCCCCGGCAGAGACAGGATGCAACGGTAACGCCATGGAACAAAGCCTCACCCTTCTGGGATTGGAAAGCAGCTGCGATGATACGGCAGCTGCCGTGGTCCGCCAGTCTGGGCAAGGCCCGGCGGAGGTGCTCTCCTCCATCGTGTTTGGCCAGACCGAACTCCACAGCGCCTTCGGCGGTGTGGTGCCGGAAATCGCAGCCCGTGCCCACGCCGAAAAGCTTGACCATTGCGTCCGCGATGCGCTGGCCGCGGCCGACCTGCGCTTGCAGGATATGGATGCCATTGCCGTCACCGCTGGTCCCGGACTGATTGGCGGCGTGATCTCTGGTGTGATGTGTGCCAAGGGGCTGGCGGCCGCAACCGGGCTACCTCTGGTCGGCGTCAACCACCTGGCCGGACATGCCCTCACCCCCCGGCTGACGGATGCGGTGCCATATCCCTATCTGATGCTGTTGGTCTCAGGCGGGCATTGTCAGTACCTCATTGTTCGGGGACCCGATGATTTCAAACGGCTTGGTGGAACAATCGACGATGCCCCCGGCGAGGCCTTTGACAAGACCGCACGCCTACTGGGCCTGCCGCAACCCGGCGGCCCCTCGGTGCAGAAGGAAGCCGAAAGCGGTGATCCGCGCCGTTTCCGCTTTCCCCGTCCGCTCTTGGACCGTCCAGATTGCAACCTCTCATTCTCTGGCCTGAAAACCGCATTGATGCGCATGCGGGATCAGGTGATGGCCGAAAAGGGCGGTCTGACACGGCAGGACCGCGCCGATCTCTGTGCCGGTTTTCAGGCTGCCGTTGCCGACGTCCTGGCAGAGAAAACACGCCGTGCAATTCGGCGTTACCTTGAGGAAGTCCCGACCACCCGCACCGTTGCTGTCGCAGGTGGCGTCGCGGCGAATACAGCCATTCGTTCTGTGTTAGAGACAGTTTGTACTGAGGTTGATGCTCAATTCGTCGCTCCACCTCTGGCGCTTTGCACGGATAATGCCGCGATGATCGCCTATGCCGGGCTTGAACGATTCCGCAGTGGGGAGCGGGACGGCATGGAGCTCTCCGCCCGTCCACGTTGGCCATTGGATCGGAGCAGTCCCGCCATGTTGGGCAGCGGCAAGAAAGGCGCCAAAGCATGAGTGTTTCAGTGCTTGGATCCGGCGCGTTTGGCACGGCGCTGGCCATTTCGCTCGCAGGCAATAACCCGGTTACACTATGGGCGCGGGATGCTGATCAGGCGCGCGATATGCAAGAAACCCGCCGCAACACCCGGCGCCTGCCCGGCGCCGATCTGCCCGAAACACTGACGGTGACTAGTGATCTGGAGCGCGCAGCGCAGGCTGATACCATATTGCTTGCCGTGCCGATGCAGACTCTACGGAGCTTTGTCAGCGCCCATGCTGATCTAATGCGCAACCGGGCTCTTGTAGCCTGCTGCAAAGGCATTGAACTCAAGACCGGTCAGGGTCCGCTGGCGGTTCTCCACGCCTGCCTTCCGAAGACTCGAACGGCCTTGTTGACTGGCCCGAGTTTCGCCGCCGACATCGCGAAAGGCCTGCCAACGGCGTTGACGCTGGCCTGTCGTGACCCGGAGACAGGTGCGCAATTGCAGCGGCAGCTGACCACGAAAAACCTGCGGCTCTATCGTACTACGGACACAAATGGTGCGGAAATCGGCGGTGCTCTGAAGAACGTCATGGCGATTGCCTGCGGTGCCGTTATTGGCGCTGGACTCGGCGACAGCGCCCGCGCCGCGCTGATGACCCGTGGTTATGCCGAGATGCAGCGCATGGCACTGGCGTCTGGCGCACAGCCCGATACGCTGGCAGGTCTCTCCGGTTTTGGCGATCTCACTCTGACCTGCAGCTCGGAGCTGTCGAGGAACTACCGTCTCGGACTGGCGATCGGGCGGAACGAGACTTTTGACCCCAGCATCACGGTTGAAGGCGCCGCCACGGCGCGTGCTGTCCATGCCGAGGCCCAGACCCGAAATCTGGACATGCCTATCACCGCCATTGTCGTGGCTCTGCTCGATCAGCGCTTGACGATTGCCGACGCCACCGCTCAACTGCTTGCAAGACCATTGAAAGAGGAATGACATGCTGATTGCCCTGATCGCGCGCGATAAACCCGATCATTTGCAGACCCGGATGGACAACCGGGCGGCGCATCTTGCGTATATTGAGGAAACCGATTTCGTGGCGCAGGCCGGTCCCTTGCTGGACCAGGATGGCGGCATGGTTGGCTCACTGATCATCCTTGATGTCGAAGATATGGCCGCCGGTCAGTCCTGGGCCGACAACGACCCCTACGCCAAAGCCGGCCTGTTTGAGGCGGTTGAGCTGATCACCTGGAAGAAAGTCGTCGGCTGATGGAGTACTGGCTGTTCAAATCCGAGCCATCCACCTGGAGCTGGGCTGACCAGCAAGCCAAGGGCGAGACGGGTGAGGAATGGGACGGCGTGCGCAACTATCAGGCGCGCAATTTCATGCGTGAAATGAAGATTGGAGATCGCGGATTTTTCTATCATTCGATGAAGGAAAAATCCGTGGTCGGGATCGTTGAAATCTGCGCTGATGTCCACCCGGACAGCACCACAGACGATCCCCGCTGGGAATGCGTTGATATCAAAGCGGTGCGCAGCTTTGCTGTCCCGGTCACCCTCGATCAGATCAAGGGCGACCCCCGTCTTGAGAATATGGTTCTGGTGAAGAACTCCCGGCTATCAGTGCAGCCTGTCACCGCAGAGGAATGGGCCCATATCTGCGCGTTAGGGAAGACAGATCCCGATTGATCTGACAAAATTCTCTCACTGATGCTGGTTTCAGGGAGAGTTCAATGGAAATTCTGAATGTTATCGCCGCGGCTATCGCTGGCTTTGTTCTGGGCGCAGTCTGGTATGGTTTGCTTGCTGAACCCTGGATGCAAGCGGCAAAAGTGCCGCGTGATGAGAATGGGAAACCTGCGGGCGGACAGACGCCAGCTGTGTTTATCGCGACTTTTGGTCTGCAAATCGTCGTGGCTGGTATGATGCGCCATGTCTTCGCGCTCTCAGGTATCGATACCGTCGGTGGCGGTTTGGTCAGCGGTCTGGGCGTGGGACTATTTTTCATCACGCCGTGGATCATGATCAACAACCTATACGGTGTTAGACCATTGCGTTTGTCGGTGATCGACGGTGGCTACGCGACGCTTGCCTGTGGCGCCATCGGTGTGGTCCTGACGCTATTCTAAGACGTGCGGCCAACAGCGGACGTCACGATACAGGCAATGCTAATAGAAAAGGGAAGATCCGAGCATATGCCAGGATCTTCCCTTTCACCCCACGTGCTCCAATTCCACCACACGTGTTCGTAAATCTGTGATCCTGGCCATCCTGGCCGGTATATAGACGATAGGCTGGTCAGTGGTGATTCCGCAAAGGCAATACAGGTAAAATGCAACACATGTACAACCTGAGACTGTCCCCTTGCGCTGCAGCGCACTCTGAAACCCACAGGATCACGGACACGTTTTCGGTGTTTCGGCGGCTGAATAGCACAGGCCAAAACGCCCGCCGGATGAGTCCGACGGGCGTTGGTTGTCGACATTTTGACTGATTGATCAACCGTATACGGCTTCTTTTCCGAAGTGCTTGACCAGCATATAGTAGACAACGGCGCGATATTTATTCCGCTCCGATTTACCGTAGGTTTCGATCACGCTGTCAATCGCAGACATCAGCTCAGGCCCATCAGACAGGCCTAGCTTTTTGATCAGGAAGTTGTTTTTGACGGTTTCCAGTTCCGCCGGCTGACTGGCCGCCACAGTCGATGCATCAGCATCGTAAATCGCCGGACCACAGCCGATGGTGACCTTTGTGAGCAGATCCATGTCCGGTTCCATGCCACATTTGGTTTTCAGATCATTTGCATATTGCTCGATCAGATCGTCGCGTTTTCCCAAAATTCTCTCTCCCATGTTACTCAGCGGAACTATTGTTATCGCCAGGCTCAACGCCTGATCGGTTCTTATTCCAACAGCTTAGCCGCAGAACGGAACAGGGCAACTGGGAATTTCTGCGGCCACCTCTCATTTCTGGGAATACACCCCCGCTAACCCTTGACCAAATGCAAAAAGGCGCCCCCGCGAGAGGGGCACCATTCTATTCGGTTGGCACCTGGATCAGATGCCAGATCAAAAGATCAGAGCGTCATTATACGCTGTTGCCGATCAGGCGGTCATCCTGCAAAGGCTTGATCATATCTTCGTCGATCTCAGGCATAGAACGCAGCGCCGCTTCAGTGCGGGTATTCAGCTTCAGCTGACCGTTGCGGGTGAAATCCATGTCGGAAAGCGGAACGGCAACAGTGTATTCGTTCATGCCAAGAAAGCCGCCAACACCGATAACTCCTGCGAGTTTGCCATCCTGCTCAATCACATAGTCGATTTCACCTACGTCCTTACCGGTAGCGGAAAATACGTTCTTCCCAACCAGATCGGCGACGGTCATCTCGTTCAGGGGCGGCAGCGGTTTACCCGCCGCGTCCGAGCTGTCGTATTCGCCGCGCGGGATGGTGGTGGAAGCGTCAGAACTTGCATTGACGTTTACATCGCCATCCGCAGGCATCTCGTCGTTCACGGTCTCAACGCCGCTGTCGACCTTATATTCACCACGTGGAATTGTCGTGCCTTCGGTGGTGTCAAGCGACGCGCCGCTGGTGGTGTCTTGACCGCCAACAGTCTCGATCTCGGTGTCCGACTTGCTCTCGCCGCGCGGAACGGAAGTGCCCGCCTGGGCAATCCCTGCGCCCGCCATCAGTGCAGCAGCAGTAACACCAGCCAGAATACGGGTCTTGGTTTTCAGTTCGGTCATGTCGTTTTCTCCTTCGCTTGAAGTACGCCAACCAAACGTCACCAACCTTGCAGACGTTCCAGGATTTTCGTGGAATTTCGCACCTAAATTTTTGGAACTTCTGTATGGGGGATTACGTTGCGCATCCGCGCCACGCGTTTAGGTCAGTCTAGTCAAAAGGCAATGAAAATACAGTCACATAACCGAAAACACCCCGCCAATGGCGGGGTGTCGCTTTGGTCACTCGCCTGCGCAGTTGCACAGGTAGAATGATGATCAATACCGGTAGTGCTCAGGCTTGAACGGACCTTCCGGTGTGACGCCAATATAGGCCGCTTGCTCAGGCGCCAGCTTCGACAGTTTTACACCGATCCGCTCCAGATGCAGGCGGGCGACTTTCTCGTCCAGGTGCTTGGGCAGAATGTAGACATCGTTTTTATAGGTTTCACCACGGGTCCACAGCTCAATCTGGGCCAGAACCTGATTGGTGAAAGAGGCCGACATCACAAACGACGGGTGCCCGGTTGCATTGCCAAGGTTCAACAGGCGACCTTCGGAGAGCAGGATCAGACGGTTGCCCGAGGGCATCTCGATCATGTCGACCTGCTCTTTAATGTTCGTCCACTTGTGGTTCTTCAGATTGGCAACTTGGATCTCATTGTCGAAATGGCCAATGTTGCCAACAATCGCCATATCCTTCATCTCGCGCATATGCTCGATCCGGATGACGTCTTTGTTGCCAGTCGTGGTGATGAAGATGTCAGCGCTGTCGACAACATCCTCCAGCAACACCACCTCAAAGCCATCCATGGCCGCTTGCAGGGCACAGATCGGGTCAACTTCGGTCACCTTGACCCGAGCGCCAGCACCACGCAGCGAAGCGGCAGAGCCTTTGCCCACGTCACCATAACCGCATACAACGGCGACCTTGCCAGCCATCATGGTGTCGGTGGCGCGGCGGATGCCATCGACCAGCGATTCCTTACAGCCATATTTGTTGTCGAACTTCGACTTGGTGACCGAATCGTTCACGTTGATCGCAGGGAAGGGCAGTTGCCCCTCTTTCACCAGCTCATACAGGCGATGGACACCGGTGGTGGTTTCCTCAGAAACGCCCTTGATCGCGTCGCGGGTCTTGGTGAACCAGCCGGGGCTTTCAGCCATGCGTTTCTTGATCTGGTTAAAGATCGCCTCTTCCTCTTCCGAGGTGGGGACTTCGATCAGATCCGTCTCACCCGCTTCTACGCGCGCACCCAGCAACACATAGAGGGTGGCATCACCACCGTCGTCCAGAATGAGGTTAGCACCTTCGGGGAACTGGAACGAGCGGTCCAGATAATCCCAATGTTCGACAAGGGTCTGCCCCTTGATCGCAAACACGGGCGTTCCGCCAGCGGCGATGGCAGCTGCGGCGTGATCCTGTGTCGAGAAGATGTTGCAGGAGGCCCAGCGTACATCCGCGCCCAGCGCTACCAGCGTTTCGATCAGAACCGCTGTCTGAATAGTCATGTGAAGCGACCCGACGATCCGGGACCCTTTCAGCGGCTTGCTCTCGCCGTATTCGTCACGCAGGGCCATCAGCCCCGGCATTTCAGTCTCAGCGATATCGAGTTCCTTGCGGCCAAATTCGGCCAGCGCGATGTCCTTGACGATATAATCCCCGGGCATTGCGTGCTCCATTCCGGTTACATTTTGTCTACCGCAGCAGGTAACACCGCAATGGTTTATAAGCAACGAAGATGCCCCAAGAGCGCCGGGGCGCGGTGACCACGGTCGTGCGCCCCGGCCTTCCCAACGGTCCGGGGGGACAGGTCAGCTGGGTGTGCCTTGTGGTTCGAGGTCGTCCGTCACTTGGAAAAACCCCGTACCGGAGGCCACTACACAGCTGAGCCCGTTGGGATGGGAAACCAGCACCGTGAAGGTACCGGTTGTTGCAGAAGCCCAGAATTCAATCACGGTGGACACAGGCTGGCTGGATTGCAGCCCGCCAGCAGTCAGCCGTTCCGCATATGAGGATTGCAGGCGATCCACAAGGTGATCGCGCGGACTACACCCCACCGCCAGTGCAGGTGGTGCGGTTGCAAGCATTCCAAAGACAAGCGAGGTACAGACAAGACGTTTAAACATGGCAGTATCCTTTCGTGTGCGTCTCAGCGACGAAAGGGGCTCGCCAGAGGAGCAAGAGCCCCTGTCGTACCTATAAATATGGGGCCTTGGCGTGGCGTTATCAAATGCCGAGCGCTCAACTGTTTGTGGTGATCCGCGTGATCGGGCTGGGGCAACCAGCCATATTATCTGAGAAACCGCACCGCTGATCACCGCCAACAGCGCAGCAGGCAATTGCATGACCTCCCCTCACCAGCTAGTCAGAAGGCGCCGTCAACAAGAAGGGACAGACCATGCCCCCCAAACCTCCACGCGCCTGGCAACGGATGCTCTCCGGACGTCGGCTGGACTTGCTCGACCCGACTCCGGTTGACGTCGAGATTGAGGATATCGCCCACGGTCTGGCCTTTGTGGCGCGCTGGAACGGCCAGACCATTGGCGATTTTGCCTATTCTGTCGCAGAGCACTCGCTGTTGGTGGAAACGATTTACGGTCGCCTCAATCCCAAGGCGCCAGTCCGATGGCACTTGGCCGCACTGCTCCATGACGCACCGGAATATGTCATTGGGGACATGATCTCGCCCGTAAAAAACGCGGTTGGCCCCAGCTATGGTGAGTTGGATCAGCGGCTGACCGCCGCCATTCACATCCGCTTTGGCCTGCCTGCAACCCTTCCCAAGACGGTCAAGGCGCAGATCAAGAAAGCGGACCGGATCAGCGCATGGATGGAAGCGGTCGAAATTGCCGGGTTTTCCCGTGAGGAAGCCGACCGCCTGTTTGGGAAACCGGATCAAACGCTGCTGGACGGTCTCTCCATCCGCCTGCGCCCCCCGGTCGAGGTGCGCAAGGACTACGTTACCCGCCACGCCAATCTCCTGGCGCAGCTCTGATCTCAAGAAAAAAGCCTCTCCAAGTTCAGGAGAGGCTCTGGCCTTATTTGGGACTGCGTTTGGCGAGGATCCGCTGCAATGTGCGCCGGTGCATATTGAGCCGCCGAGCGGTCTCAGAAACATTGCGGTCACAAAGCTCATAGACCCGCTGAATATGCTCCCAACGGACACGATCCGCACTCATCGGGTTTTCCGGCGGGGGTGGCAGCTCTTCCTCATTGGCGAGCAGCGCGTTCATAATGTCCGACGCATCTGCCGGCTTTGACAGGTAATCTGTCGCACCGATTTTCACTGCGGCGACGGCGGTCGCAATCGCACCATAGCCGGTCAGAACAACAACGCGACTGTCAGGGCGACGTTCCCGCAGGATCTCCACAACATCCAGACCATTGCCATCCTCAAGCCTTAGATCCACCACCGCAAAGGCGGGCGGGCGCGCTGTGGCAATCGCACTGCCTGCCGCAACGGAGCCAGCTGTTTCAACCTCAAAACCACGTTTTTCCATGGCTTTGGCCAGGCGCCGCAGAAAGGGCTCGTCGTCATCGACCAGCAAAAGTGTCTTGTCTGGTCCTATCTCCTGCATAGCAGCTTCGCCCATACTGTCGGTCCCCCGCAATGTCGTCAGGTCGTGAGGCTTGATATTACGTCTCACCCCGGAAACGTCAAACCTTCATCCAGGTTACAGATTTTCCAGGAAGCAACCGACCTTATCGGCGATTTGCTCCGGAGTCTCATCGCGGCGGAAGAATTCAACAAACCCCTGTTCTGGCAAGACCAGATAAGAAAAGGTCGAATGATCAACAAGATAGTAGTCTTCATCACCATCCTGTTTCTTGTAGTAGGTCTTATAGGCACGGCTGGCCGCTTTGACCTGCTCATGCGATCCGGTGAGTCCGATCATACGCTCATGCAGATTGGCCGCGAAGTCGCCAACCACTTCGGGCGTATCGCGATCCGGATCGATAGAGATGAAAACCGGCGTCACATCCTGCCCACGTTCATCCAGCAGGTCGATGGCCTCAGCGTTGCGCGCGACGTCCAGCGGGCAGACATCGGGGCAGAAAGTATAGCCGAAATACACCAGTGACGGCTTGGTGATCACATCCTTCTCAGTCACGGTTTCACCCTTGGCGTTCAACAACTCAAACGGGCCGCCAATGGTATCAGAGCCGCCGGCGATCTGGCTGGCGCGGCATTGCGCGAAATCATCACCCGCGCCGCCACCTCGCGTGGCAAACCAGGCGCCGCCCACCAGGGCAGCAATAACAACGGCAGCAAGGATAGCGTAGAGACGGGTCATGAGATCACACTTTGCGCAAGGAATAGATTTATCGACAGGCTGCGCCAGACCTACCAAGAATTTCAGGCGATGCAACGGGCGGAGCGACGCAACCGCCACGCATCAACCAGACCGGGTCATCGCGATCCTGCGCGGGGTCGGACCTATCGCAGGCCCCCCCCCAATGACCAGACGGACAAAACAGCGCAGCCGGGGTTGATCAGCAGGTTTTCGAGCCAGAGAAAGGCCCGTTAACCTGCTGATCAATTGTCTGTGACCGCCAGGAATGCGAGACTACCGCGACGGTCCTGCTTTGTCTTATCCGGTTTCACCTTGCCCGGAACCGGCCCGTATGCAAGCAGATTTCAACAAGACCACCAATGCCCCCTTTTTCGCCATGGAGTGCGAGATGAGCGCGACAAATATTGATCTGCTAAGCGGCCAGGAACGCAGCCACTGGATCCGCTTACGTACCTTGATCCTGCTGCGCTGGGTGGCAATTGTTGGTCAGGTGTCAGCGATCACCGTGGCCCAGCAGCTGTATAATCTGCAGCTGGAACTGGTGCTGTGCTATATCGCTATCGGTGTTTCCGTGCTCGGCAACCTGATTGCGATTATCCTGTTTCCGCAGAACAAGCGCCTGTCCGAATTCGAGAACTTTCTGATGGTTCTGTTTGATCTCCTGCAGCTGAACTTTCTGCTGTATCTGACCGGCGGGCTGAACAACCCCTTCGCGCTTCTGGTACTAGGCCCGGTGACCATTTCCGCCTCGATGATGCGGCTTCGCTCAACGCTGATCATTGGTGCGACCGCGATCATCCTGGTGACGCTGCTGGCAGAATTTCATCTGCCGTTGCGCACACCGCAAGGTTTTGTGCTGCGGGTGCCGGATATCTTTGTCTTCGGCAACTGGACCGCCATTGTGATCGCGGTGCTGTTCATCGGCGCCTATTCCTATCGCATCAGCGCTGAGATCCGGTCCATGTCCGATGCGTTGGCCGCCACCCAGATGGCCCTGTCGCGCGAACAAAAGCTAACCGATCTTGGCGGTGTGGTGGCTGCCGCGGCACATGAGCTGGGCACGCCACTGGCCACAATCAAACTGGCCAGTGCGGAGCTGATCGATGAACTGGATGACAGGCCCGATCTGCGCGAAGATGCCGCGTTGATCCGCGAGCAGGCAGACCGCTGCCGTGATATCCTGCGGAGCATGGGCCGTGCTGGCAAGGACGACCTGCATCTGCGCCAGGCCCCTCTCTCAACCGTGATCAACGAGGCAGCTGAGCCCCATATGTACCGCGGCAAGACTATCCTGTTTGAAGAGGCCCCCGAAAGCGACGGCGATCCGCAGCACCCTACTATTCTGCGCCAGCCGGAGATCATTCATGGGCTGCGCAATCTGGTTCAGAATGCGGTGGATTTCGCCCGGTCAACTGTCTGGATTGATGCCAGCTGGAACGATGAGACGATCACGCTGCGCATCAGCGATGACGGGCGGGGATACCCGTCGCATCTGCTGGGCCGAATTGGCGATCCCTTCGTGCGCCGCAGACGCAGCGACAGCGACCGGCGCCAGCGGCCGGAGTATGAAGGCATGGGTCTAGGACTGTTCATTGCCAAAACCCTGCTGGAGCGCAGCGGCGCTCAGCTGACCTTTGCAAACGGCTCAGATCCAAATCAGACGCTGACCCGTGATCCGGCGCGGCGCGGGGCATTGGTGCAGGTCAGCTGGCCCCGCAGCAAAATTGACGCTCTGACGGGCGAAAATGCCGTTCCCATCGGGGAAAATAAACGTATAGAAATTTAACTATTCACTTTTAGGCAACCAATTAAACTTCATTTAACCATTATCAGGAAACATCGGGGGTAAGAGCGAAACACTTGTGGGTAACGGACATCATGCAGCAGATCCTATCGACCGACTGGCTTGTATTGGCGACGCTTTGCGCGGCGACGGCAGCGGCGGCTGTCTGGTGGCTGTCTCCAAACCCCAAACCAAAGGGGTTTGAGCAGGACTTGCTACAGGGGGATGGACGGTCTGACGCCGTGTTTCTCTTTGATGATACAACGCTGATCGGCTGGTCCTCCGGGGCACGCCGTTTCATCGGTGAACAGGCCGAAACCTTCAGCTGGGCAAACCTGCGCGAACAACTGGCCCGCAGTTATCCAGGCTTACCCCAATCCCCCGGCTTCCTGAAAGATGTCGGACCGCTTGTGCTCTCTGGCACAGCCAACGCCGAAAGCCGCGAAGCGCTATGCGAATGGATCGACGGTGTGACCCGCGTTCAGCTGCGCAGCACCTCATCCGAAGAGCACAATCACAGCATCGACCAGGAACTGACGACACTGCGCTCAGCCGTGCATCAGGCGCCCTATCCGGTTTGGCTACAGTCTGATGATGGTGCCGTCACCTGGTCCAACCTCGCCTATGATGATCTCAGCCAGAAAATCCGCGGACGCAATGTCGATTTCTCCGAACCTCTGTTCACTGATCTCGATGACCCGATGGCCAGCGGCAAGCCTGAGCGGATCTCTATCCCGCTGCCTGAGAGCAAGAAAAAACTCTGGTACAATATCTCGACCACCGAAACCGAGGCAGGCTGGCTTTGTCATGCGGTGGATGTAAACGCGGTTGTTGACGCCGAGATCGCCCAGCGCAACTTTGTGCAGACATTGGCAAAAACCTTTGCCCAGCTGTCCATTGGCCTTGCGATTTTTGACCGCAATCGCCAGCTGGTTCTGTTCAACCCCGTATTGATTGATCTGACCGCCCTGCCCGCCAACTTCCTCAGCTCGCGCCCAAATCTGCTGACCTTCTTTGACCGGCTGCGCGATCAGCGCATGATGCCCGAACCGAAGAACTATTCCAGCTGGCGCCACCAGATGGCTGATCTGCTGGAAGCCGCGGCTGAGGGTCGTTACCAGGAAACATGGTCGCTGCCATCAGGATCGGTCTATTCTGTCTCCGGTCGCCCGCACCCCGATGGGGCCATCGCGTTCCTGTTTGAGGATATCACTGCCGAGATCACCCTGACCCGACAGTTCCGCTCGGAGCTGGAAATGGGTCAGTCGATCATGGATCAGATGGATGAAGCCATCGCGGTTTTTGCCAATGATGGCACGATGACCTTCTCCAATGCGGCCTATCACGATCTCTGGCAGATGGATCCCGACGGCAGCTTCGCCAAGATCACCATCATGGATTCCAGCCGCGTCTGGCAGGATATGTGCGCGGCAACACCAGCCTGGGGTGAAATCCGGGATTTTGTTGCCGGCAGCGAGAATCGCACAGCTTGGTGGGCCAATGTACAGCTGCGCAGCGGCACGCCTCTGGTCTGCAAAGTCAGCGCCATTCAGAACGGGGCAACCATGGTCAGCTTCCGCTCCCCGGAACCAGCCCCCGCCCCGGTTGATCAGCAACGGTTTGCGGTTACAAAACAGGGCAAATAGAACAGCTCTCATTCTCTGAAATCAAAGAGATTGCCCGGTTCGATGCCGGGCTTTTTCGATCCGGCTTGCAGCGCCGCGCGCAGGGCGGCATTGTCGCGCCATGACAACCCAGAAGACCCTCGTAATCCCGCTACCCTTGCCCGAGGCAACTGCCAATCTGGCCACCCGATTAGGCGCAGAACTGAGCAACGGCGACTGCCTGCTTCTGTCGGGCATCATCGGTGCGGGCAAAACCCATTTTGCCCGTAGCCTGATCCAGTCGCAGATGACGGTACCTGAGGATGTGCCCTCACCAACATTCACCCTTGTTCAGACCTATGATCTGCCAAATGGTGAGTTGTGGCATGCCGACCTCTATCGCCTGTCTTCCTTGGATGAGATTGAGGAGCTCGGCCTGATCTCCGCCTTTGAGTCCGCTATCTGCCTGATCGAATGGCCCGATCGGCTGGCCGAACTAACGCCAGCTGCCGCGCTGCATATATCGCTGGCCCTGGATCCAAACGAAGACGACGCCCGTATCGCCACATTGCGCTGGAGTGATGCGCGTTGGGAGCCTTTGATGAAGCAGATTACCCTATGACCGACCGACAAAGCCTCATTTCCACCTTCCTGGCCGATACGCCATGGCACAACTGGACCCGCGCGCCGCTGGCCGGGGATGCCTCCAATCGGCGCTATGAGCGGCTTTGCGATGCAGATGGCGCCACCGTGGTGCTGATGGACGCTCCACCGGATCAGGGAGAGGATGTCGCACCGTTTGTCGCGATTGCGAACTACCTGCGGGATCGGGGTCTGAGTGCGCCGCAAATCCTGGCCGAGGATCATGACAATGGCTTCTTGGTGATCGAAGATCTGGGGGACGCACTATTTGCGCGGGTGATGCGCGACGACCCAGCGCAGGAGCGCCCCCTATATGAAGCGGCAACCGATGTGCTGGTCGCGCTGCATGAGGCCCCGATGCCGGAACTGGAACCGCTCGGGCCACGGTTGATGGCGGAGTTGTCCAGCCTCGCCTTTGCCAAATACCGCGATGTGATTCGTGAGGACCCCTCACCGGAACATGTCGCCCGCTTCACCGATCAGTTTGAGGATATCCTGCGCCGCACGATAAAAGGCGACGTGGTGCTGGTTCAGCGCGATTACCATGCCGAGAATCTGATCTGGCTCCCGGAACGCAGCGGCGTCGCACGGGTCGGTCTGCTGGATTTCCAGGCCGCGCGCGCCGGCCATCGCGCCTATGACCTTGTGTCACTGCTACAGGATGCCCGCCGCGACGTACCTGCAGTGATCGAAATGCAGATGATGGAGCGGTATATTGCTGCGACCGGTGTTGATGAGGGCAGCTTTCGCGCCGCCTATACCGTGCTGGGTGTGCAGCGTAACATGCGTATCTTAGGTGTTTTTGCCCGCCTCGGGCGTGACTATGGCAAACCGCACTACGTCGATCTGATTCCCCGCGTCTGGGATCATTTCCATCGCGGTCTGGATCACCCGGCGATGGCGCCACTGGCGGAGTTCCTGCATCAGGAAATGCCTGCACCCACCCCTGAGGTGCTGAACCGGTTGCGCGGCTGATGGCAGAGATAACTTATCCCGCTATGATCTTCGCTGCTGGTTTCGGCACCCGGATGCGTCATCTGACCAAACATCAGCCCAAACCGATGATCCCGGTCGCCGGTCGCCCGCTGATCGACCATGCGCTGGATCTGGCGCGGGAGGTCACACCGCCGGTGATCGTGGCCAACAGCCACTATAAGAGTGACGCTTTGGCCGACCACCTCGCAGGCAGCGAGGTGGTGATCAGCCATGAGGATCCTCAGATACTCGACACCGGTGGCGGGCTGCGACATGCGCTGCCGCTGCTCGGAACACGCTCGGGACCGGTCTATACCGTGAACCCGGATGTGGTTTGGCGCGGGCCGAACCCGCTGCGCCTGCTGCGCGACGCTTGGGACCCTGCGCGCATGGACGCGCTGTTAACTTGTATTCCAATGAGTCGAACTGTCGGGCGCAGCGGCGATGGTGATTTTCACACAGATGAAAAGGGGCGTCTGCATCGAGGCGGTAATCTGGTCTATGGCGGTGTTCAGTTGCTACGGACCAACAGGCTGGCCGAGATCGACGAGACCGTGTTTTCGCTGAACACCCTGTGGGATTTGATGGCCGCCGAAGGACGCCTGTTTGCGCTGGAATATCCCGGCCATTGGTGCGATGTCGGCACCCCCGAAGGGATCCCCCTGGCTGAGGACCTGATAGCCCAAGATGAGATTTGAGCCGCAAGACACGCCGCGCCTTTTTGCCGTTCCCTGCGGCGTTGATTTCCCACGCGCCCTGGTCGACGGGCTGGTTGCCCGCAGTCAGAACACATCACCAGAAGAACTGGCCAAGGTTGAACTTATCGTTAACACCTCCCGCATGGCGCGCCGGGTACGAGATCTGTTCGATCAGGGACCGGCCCTGCTTTTGCCGCGTATTTCGCTGCTGAGTGATCTCGATATGCGCGCCACCTTACGTGGTTTGCCGCCAGCCCTTCCGCCGTTGCGGCGACGGCTGGAGCTATCGCAGCTGATTGCCAAATTGCTGGAAGCCCAGCCCGATCTTGCGGCCCGGTCCTCACTCTACGACCTATCAGATAGTCTCGCAGCACTGTTTGACGAAATGCAGGGCGAAGGGGTCAGCCCGGAGATTATTCGGTCGCTGGATGTCTCCGATATGTCCGGCCATTGGGCGCGAGCGCAGCAGTTCATCGCAATCGCCGATGAATTTGCCGAAACCCACGAACACGCAATGGATGCGCAGGCCCGTCAGCGACAGGTCGTTCTTGATCTGATCGAAGAGTGGCAAGATAGCCCACCGCAACACCCGGTCATCCTGGCCGGCTCTACCGGATCGCGCGGCACCACGCTGATGCTGATGGAAGCGATTGCGCGCCTGCCGCAGGGCGCAGTGATCCTGCCCGGTTTTGATGACCAGCAGCCGGGCCACGTTTGGGAACACCTAGATGATCCGCTGATGTCAGAAGATCATCCGCAATATCGTTTTTTCAAGATCATGCGCGATCTGGACATGACGCCGGATCAGGTGCGTCCATGGGTCGATGCAATACCGGCATCCATGGCGCGCAATCGGCTGGTCTCTCTGGCGCTGCGCCCGGCGCCTGTCACTGACGCCTGGATGCGCGAAGGGCCGGAGCTGCGCGATATCGATCAGGCCACCGCCGATGTGAGCTTGGTGGAGGCTCCCAATCCCCGCGCCGAGGCGCTGGCCATCGCTCTGCGATTGCGCAAGGCTGCCGAGGACGGACAGACGGCCGCGCTGATCACCCCGGATCGTATGTTGACCCGTCAGGTGGCCGCCGCGCTGGATCGATGGGATATTCTGCCGGACGATTCCGCGGGCCAGCCGCTGCAGCTGTCACCTCCGGGCCGGTTTCTGCGCCACATCGCGGAGCTATTCTGCAAGCCGCTTGCCTGCGATACGCTGTTGACCCTGCTGAAACATCCGCTTTGTCACGATGGGGCAGGGCGCGGTGATCACCTGCGCCACACCCGCGAATTGGAGTTACGCCTGCGCCGCTATGGCCCGCCCTTTCCGGATCCTGACAGCTTTGCCGCGTTTGAAATCGGACGGGAGCTGATGCCTGGGTGGACCGCCTGGCTCACGCAGTGTTTTGCTGACAAGCCCATCAGTGGAACTCAACCTCTGTCACAATGGGTAGATGCCCTGAGGAACCTAGCCGAAGCAATCAGCCGTGGCAGTCAGAATGCCGCTGACGGTGGCCTGTGGGACAAAAAGGCCGGTCGCAAAGCACTGGAAATCGTAAATAACCTTCAGGCCGAGGCTGGTTATGGCGGCCAGATGACCGCGCGCGATTTTGCCGATCTTCTGCGCGCGCTGCTGTCACAGGGTGAGGTGCGGGACCGCGATGCGCCCTATGGCTCCATTCTGATCTGGGGAACGCTTGAGGCGCGCGTGCAGGGGGCCGATCTGGTGATCCTTGGCGGCCTGAACGAAGGCAGCTGGCCCGAGGCGGCCACCCCTGATCCCTGGCTCAACCGCCAACTGCGCCATCAGGCGGGGCTGCTGTTGCCGGAACGTCGGATCGGGCTGTCGGCGCATGATTTTCAACAAGCCGTCGCCGCGCCCGAAGTCTGGTTGACCCGTTCCGAACGTTCGGATGAGGCGGACACGGTTCCGTCACGCTGGCTCAACCGGATGACCAACCTTCTGTCCGGCTTGCCGGGGCAGGGCGGCCCTGCCGCGCTGGCAGATATGAGGGCCCGTGGTCAGGAATGGCTGGGCTGGGCGGAGGTGTTGGAGGCACCAACCTCTCTGCCTCCCGCCAAACGACCCGCGCCACGCCCCCCCGTCGCCGCACGCCCCCGGCGCCTGACAATCACGGAAATTCCGCGGCTGATCCGCGATCCTTATGCGATTTACGCCAAACATGTCCTCAAACTGCGTCCATTGGATCCCTTGGTGCAGGAACCCGACGCCCTGCTGCGCGGCATCGTGCTGCACAAGATCCTTGAGGATTTCATCAAGGCCAGCGTCACAGACCCCAAAAGGCTGACGGTGCCCGATTTTCTTACCACCGCCACGGCACATCTCGAGGCGAAGGTCCCGTGGCCGGTAGCGCGCAGTCTCTGGCTGGCGCGGCTCGAACGCATCGCCGAGGATTTCATCACCGGCGAACAACAGCGGCAGGCCATTGCGCAGCCATCCGGGTTTGAGGTTTCTGGCGCGGTGCGTGTTGCACCGCTTGATTTCGAGATTGCAGGTACAGCTGATCGAATCGATGTGGATGAACGCGGCGGCCTGCATTTGTTTGACTACAAAACTGGCGATCCACCGACAGAAAGCCAGCAGAAAACCTTTGAAAAGCAGCTTCTGATTGAGGCCGCCATGGCCGAACGCGGCGCGTTTGAGCGATACGGCGAGGGCAGGGTGGAACGGGCGCTGTTCCTTGGCCTCAAAAGCCCGCTGAAAGAGGTCGCAGCCCCGCTCCTGGATGAGCCTCCCAGTAAGGTCTGGGAGGAGTTGACCAAACTCATCAGCGCCTATTTCGAGCCGGATCAGGGGTATAGCAGCCGTCGCATGGTATTTCAGGACACCCAGACAGGCGATTACGATCATCTGGCGCGCTATGGTGAATGGGACCGAAGCGATCCACCGGTATCGGAGATTTTGACATGACAGCCCGCGACGCCGCCTCAGAGGCGCAGTTCCGCGCCGCCCGTCCCGATGCCTCTACCTGGCTGGCCGCGAATGCCGGCTCTGGCAAGACCAAGGTGCTGACGGATCGCGTGGCCCGCCTGTTGCTGCGCGGTGTTCAGCCACAGCATATCCTGTGCCTGACCTACACCAAGGCCGCCGCCAGCGAGATGCAGAATCGCCTGTTCAAGCGGCTCGGCGAATGGGCCATGCTGGGGGATGATGCGCTAACGTCCGCACTGACAGAGCTGGGCGCCCATGATGTGATCTCCGCCGAAGGGATGGCGCAGGCGCGTACCCTGTTTGCTCGTGCGATTGAGACGCCCGGTGGCCTGAAAATCCAAACCATTCATTCCTTTTGCGCCTCGCTACTGCGTCGGTTCCCGCTAGAGGCCGGCGTCAGCCCACAGTTTTCCGAAATGGACGACCGCACCGCGGTGTTGTTGCGAGGCGAGGTGGTGGAAGCCATCGCAAACAGCGAAAACCCGGGTGAGGCCGGTCTGATCGCCAGACTGGCCCGGCAGGTGACCGATAGCGATTTTGACACCCTGACCGCCGCAATCTGTCAGCGCCGCTCCGATTTTGAGGTGCCACTTGATCGCGCCGGATTGCGTGCGCTGTTCGATCTTCCGGCAGAATTCGATGCAAAAATGTTGGAGCACAGCGTCTATCTGGGGGGGGAGGCGGACCTGCTGACGCGCACCTGCTCCATGTTGGAGCAGGGTGGTAGTACCGATGCCAAGGCCGCTACCAAGCTGCGCAAAATCACCGAGCCAACGCTCGCGGATTTGCCAGTTCTTGAATCCGTGTTTCTGACCGGAGCCTCCGCAAAGGCACCCTTCACGGCCAAAATCAACGCCTTTCCCACCAAAAAGCTGCGGGAAAGCAATGTCGCGCTGATGGATCAGCTGGAACCTCTGATGCGGCGGGTTGAAGCTGCCCGCGCCCAGCGCCTCGCCCTGGCCGCAGTGGAGAAATCGCTGATCCTGCATGATTTTGCCGCTGTATTCCTGCCGGAATATGATCGCCGCAAACAGCTGCGCGGCTGGCTCGACTTCGATGATTTGATCCTGAAGGCACGTCAGCTGCTGAATGATCCAGCCGTGGCTGCCTGGGTTCTTTACCGGCTGGACGGCGGCATTGATCACATATTGGTGGATGAGGCTCAGGATACCAGCCCGGTGCAATGGGATGTGGTCGAAAAGCTGGCGCAGGAGTTTACCGCCGGCGAGGGCGCGCGATCCGAGGTCGAGCGCACAATCTTTGTCGTCGGAGACAAGAAACAGTCGATCTATTCTTTTCAGGGTGCAGACCCCGACGCCTTTGACAGAATGCAGGCCGAATTCGCCGACCGGCTCGCGGAAACCGGCAGTGCGCTACAAAACGCGGCGCTGGAATTCTCGTTCCGCTCCTCCGCAGCGATTCTTGGGCTGGTCGATCTGGTGTTCAAAGACAGTCCCGGTGCTGGGTTTCACCGCGATGCCCTACACCGCGCCTTTAAATCGGAATTGCCGGGGCGCGTCGATCTTTGGCCTGTCGTGGACAAAGTTGACACCGAAGAAGAGCGTGATTGGACCGATCCGGTGGATCGTCCCGGTGCGCGCCATCACACCGTCATTCTGGCTGAACGGATCGCAACCGCGATCAAGGAAATGATCGACGGCAAGGTTACCCTGCCGGAGGATGGGCCCGAGCGCGGCAGCTTCCGCCGCCGTCCGGTACAGGCCGGTGATTTTCTGATCCTCGTGCAGCGCCGGTCTGAGCTGTTCTCGGAAATCATCCGCGCCTGTAAGGCTGCGAGACTGCCCATCGCCGGCGCCGACCGGTTGAAAATTGGCGCAGAACTGGCGGTGAAGGATCTGGCGGCGCTGCTGTCCTTTCTCGCCACGCCCGAGGATTCCCTGTCGCTGGCTGCAGCGCTGAAATCGCCTCTGTTTGGCTGGGACGAACAGACCCTGTTTGATCTGGCCCACCGGCGCGAGGGCGGCAGTTATCTCTGGACCGCGCTTCGGGATCGCACAGCGGAATATCCTGACACGATGGCCATCATAGATGACCTGCGCAGTCAGACCGATTTCCTGCGCCCCTACGACCTGATAGAACGTGTTCTGACACGCCACGGCGGCCGCCAGCGTTTGCTTGGTCGGTTGGGACCCGAGGCAGAGGATGGCATCAACGCTTTGCTCAGTCAGGCACTCGCCTATGAACGCACGGATATTCCCAGCCTCACTGGGTTTTTGGTCTGGATGCAGGCCGACGATCTGGAAATCAAACGCCAGATGGGAGCAGCCGGAAACATGATCCGGGTGATGTCGGTGCATGGGTCAAAAGGTCTCGAGGCACCAATCGTAATCCTGCCTGACACCGCAAAACGCAAACCTCCGCGCGACGACGAAATCATGCGCGCCGAGGCTGGGCCAATGTGGAAACTGCCCAGCGCACAGATGCCCGATGTGATGCAAGCGGCCCGCGAGACCGCGCAGGAAAAGGCCCGGAATGAACGGTTGCGGCTGCTCTATGTGGCGCTGACACGTGCAGAAAAATGGCTGATAGTCGCTGCTGCGGGCGAACTGTCCAAGGATGGGGACAGTTGGTACCAGATGGTCGAGCGCGCGCTGCGGGAAGCCGGTGCCAATCCCTATGATACAGGATATGGTGAGGGCCTGCGGCTGCAACACGGGGACTGGGACGGGCTGCCGTTTCATGCAGATCCCCCAGTGGTCACGTCCGCACCCCAGTTGCCGGAAGTGTTCAGACAGCTGCCACCGCCCTATCAGCCCCCAGTCCCAACACTCAGCCCGTCGGAATTGGGCGGGGCCAAGGCCTTGCCGGGGGATCTGGGACAGGACGAAGACATTGCCAAGGCGCGTGGCAGCCGGTTGCATAGTCTACTGGAACATCTGCCACCGGCGGATCAGGATACATGGCCTCAGCTGGCCAACGCTTTGCTGGCTGGACATGAAGACACCGCAGATCTGCTGACGGAGGCAACACATGTGCTGACCAATCCGGACCTGAAAGCGATCTTCACTCCAGACACTTTGGCGGAAGTTGCGATAACCGCAGATCTGGATGGCCGTCGCATTCACGGCGTGATTGACCGGTTGATCGTAACGCCGGAACGGGTTCAGGCGATTGATTTCAAATCGAACGCCACCGTTCCCACGAGCGTAGAGACCTGCCCGGAGGGGCTGTTGCGGCAAATGGGGGCCTATGCCCATGCGCTGGCAGCACTCTACCCTGATCGGCGGATTGACACGGCGCTGCTATGGACCCGTACCGCGACGCTGATGGACCTGCCACACGATATTGTGTCATCCGCCCTTAAGCGCCGCCAGATACCTTGACGATCCGTTAAGGCGTTCATAGGTTCACAGCCGAACTGCCACACTCTTAGGGAGACATTCCAATGTCCACCGTCGCCGTAACCGATGCCACTTTCGATGCCGAAGTGAAGAATTCCGAAGTCCCCGTAGTAGTGGATTTCTGGGCCGAATGGTGCGGTCCCTGCAAACAGATTGGCCCCGCTCTGGAAGAGCTGGCCGCAGAATACGGCGATAAGGTCAAGATCGCCAAGGTCGATGTCGACAGCAACCCCAACGCAGCTTCAGCCATGGGTGTGCGCGGCATTCCAGCGCTGTTCATTTTCAAGAACGGCGAGGTTGTCTCCAACCGCTCTGGTGCCGCACCCAAAGCTGCGCTGCAAAGCTGGATTGACGAGTCGATCTGAGCCAAACAGACAATCAGAAATATCAAAAGGCGTCCCAATGGGGCGCCTTTTTCACAAGTCGCTTTCAAAGCGACAAAATTGGGGGAGGAATCATGGCCGAAACACGGGTGCTGGTAGAGTTCGGTATGGGGACGTCGCTGCGGCGACAGGATTATACCGAGGCTGCAAAACGCGCGATCAAGGACGCGCTCTGGCATAACTCTGTCAATGTTGCCGAACTGTTCGACTTCCAAAAATCCGCCATGCGCATCCGTGCTGAAATCGGCGTACAAAACCCCGACGCCATCGACCGGGACGCGCTCAGCGCAGTCTTTCCCTATGGAACAGCCGAAATTCATGTGACCAAAGGCGGCCTCGATATCGACAAATCAGGCACTGGCCACACAGTAATCGCCAATGCAGCCATCATCGTCTCATTTGATATGGAGCCGACAGAATGACCGAGAAACGCATTATTCTGGAAATGGGCACCGGCAACGATCTTTATGGGCAAGATTACACCAAAGCAGCCCGCCGCGCCGTACAGGATGCGCTGCACCACTCGTCGATCACGCTCTTTACCAAACTGGGCATAGATCATACTGAAATGCGGGTTGACGTCACAATCGGTGTTCAGGAGCCTGACAAGGTCGACTGCGATCTGGTGGCCGCCGATCTGCCACGTGGACGCGCCACTGTGCGGGCGGTTTTTGGCGGATTGGATGTAGATGATCATGCGGACGGTAGCAAACATGTGGTTGCCACCGCAGCGATTGAGGCCTGGTTGCCGGATCAGTCAGGACGCTACCGATTGCGATCCTGATCACTGAAACAGGCTCTAACAAAAGAAAAAGCCGCCCTGAAAGGAGCGGCCAAATCATCTTTGGTACTGAGGGACGTGCCCTTAGATATTTGCGATATCCGCGCGTGTCAGACCGATGTCTTCCAGCTGAGTATCGGTCAGCTCGGACAGGGCGTTGCGGGTGTCGCGTGCTTCTTTCCACGCCAGGATCGAAGACTTGGCGTTGTAGACTGCGTCCACCAGGCGGAGTACGGTCACTGCTCCGAGCGGCGCATGGATGTTTGCTGTGGTAGCCATTTGCGCATTCCTTATGAGAACCAGCCGACACCATGTCGGTTGTGAGCCTCATGTAGGATGAGCTGCCGAGTCTCACAATTGCCGGTTCGACAGCCCCGAATTGCAGTTTTTGCATAGCATGTTTTTTAGGCGATCTGCCCGTATTCCGGGCGCGCGGCTTTCCTCAGGCATCGCCGGCGAGGCGCCTTTGCTGCTCAACTGAACCATTTCACATGGCACAGGGCCAGGCGCGGCACGCGGCTATTCGCTTGATCACCGGCCCCCGCAACGGATAGCACCCGGTTGAGGTACAAATGACCAGTGCCCATATAGGCCTGGAAACGAGGAGAACATGATGGCAGACGATCAATTTCCGGGCTGGCACGGCACCACGATCATTGGCGTGAAGAAAGGCGGCGAAGTCGTCATCGCCGGCGACGGGCAGGTGTCCCTGGGCCAAACCGTGATCAAGGGCTCTGCCCGCAAAGTGCGCCGCCTGTCGCCCGGTGGATTTGATGTCGTGGCAGGGTTTGCCGGCTCCACCGCCGATGCCTTCACTCTGCTGGAACGGCTGGAGGCGAAACTGGAAGCCACTCCCGGGCAGCTCGCCCGCGCCAGTGTTGAGCTGGCAAAGGACTGGCGCACTGACAAATACCTGCAAAAACTGGAAGCCATGCTGATCGTGACCGACGGCGCCGATATGTTCGTGATCACCGGCGCCGGCGATGTGCTGGAACCCGAACATGACGTCGCCGCCATTGGATCAGGCGGTAACTTCGCGCTGGCGGCAGCGCGCGGCATGATGGACAGTGATCGCAACGCCGAAGCCGTTGCCCGGGATGCGATGGCGATTGCCGCTGATATCTGCGTCTATACCAACGGTCGCCTGACAGTCGAAAGCATCAGCCAAAAGGACTGACATGAGCCATATCGATCAAAACGATATTCGTGCAGCGGTGGGCTCAGGTCTGCTGAGCGAGGCACAGGCGGCCTCTCTCATGGCCTTGGCACATAGCCGACGGGGCGCGCGTGAAAATCTTGCTCCCGGTGATGAACCTTTTGAGCTGTTCAAAGGGTTCAACGAGATCTTCATTGTCATCGGCTTGATCATTCTGGCCACCGGGTGGGCCGCTGTAACCGGCATTTCCATGACCGAAGGGTTGGGTGGTCTGGTTCAAAAGGCAACCATGTCCTCTGTGATTGGTGCCGTGGTGTTATGGTTGCTGAGTGAGTATTTCATCCGCCGCCGCCGCATGGTCGCGCCGGCGATTGCGCTCTCGATCCTTTGGACCCTGAATGCCGGCGTCGGACTTTCGGCAGAATATTCGCAGGTGTTCATGGTCGCGCAGGGTGACTATTCCAGCCTGCCACTGGCTGTTGCCCTGACCACCATCTCAATTGCGATTTACTGGCTGCGGTTTCGGGTCCCCTTTGCCATGGCACTGATCGCGCTTGGCGTGTTCACGCTGGCGCTAATGCTGGCCGCAAATCAATCGGGCAGTCTGACAGTCATGAGTGATTTGTTTCTACTGTCAGCCTCCGGCCCGTTTGCATGGGTCACCCTGCTGGTTGGCGTCGGCGTATTTGCGGTTGCGATGCTGTTTGACCTGAGCGATCCGCACCGGGTGACCCGGCGCTCTGCTCAGGGGTTCTGGCTGCACGTGGTGGCCGCCCCGGCATTGGTCAACACCATCGCTCTCAGTCTGCTGGACAACGGCACATCCAGCGCCAATCTGACACTGATGGCGGTGCTCCTCGCCTTCGCGCTGGTTGCGATCATCATCGACCGGCGGTCATTTCTGATCGCTGCGATCGGATATAGCGTCACCTTGGCGGCCACAGTCTTCGACGGGGACGGCGCCGCCACTACCATTCTTGTGCTGGGCCTGTTCCTGGTGACCCTTGGTGCCTTCTGGGCACGGATCCGGGCCTTGCTGATTTCCCCTCTCTCACGGGTACTGCCGCTGGACCGGCTACCGCCTGCTCACTGAAACGGACCTCACATGACTGACCTCACTCCTCGCGAAATTGTCTCTGAACTTGATCGCTTCATTATCGGCCAGACAGATGCCAAACGTGCGGTTGCCGTGGCGCTGCGCAACCGTTGGCGCCGCAAGCAGCTGGGCGATGATCTGCGCGACGAAGTCTACCCAAAAAATATTCTGATGATCGGGCCCACCGGTGTCGGCAAGACAGAGATCTCTCGCCGGCTGGCAAAATTGGCCCGCGCGCCCTTCATCAAGGTGGAAGCCACCAAATTCACCGAGGTCGGCTATGTCGGTCGCGACGTTGAGCAGATCATTCGGGATCTGGTGGATATAGCCATTGTTCAAACGCGCGAACACATGCGCGACGACGTAAAGGCCAAGGCCCGCCAGGCTGCTGAAGAACGGGTGATTGATGCCATCGCCGGCACTGACGCCCGAGATGCCACCCGCGATATGTTCCGCAAGAAGCTGAAAGCCGGCGAGCTGGATGATACCATCATTGAACTGGATGTTTCAGACACTTCCAACCCGATGGGAGGCATGTTCGAAATCCCCGGCCAGCCAGGCGGCAACATGGGCATGATGAACCTCGGCGATCTGTTCGGCAAAGCGATGGGCGGACGCACCACGCGCAAGAAGATGACTGTTGCAAACAGCTACGATGTGCTGATCGGCGAAGAAGCCGATAAGCTCTTGGACGATGAAACCGTGACCAAGGCAGCGCTCGAGTCAGTTGAACAAAATGGCATCGTGTTTCTGGATGAAATCGACAAGGTCTGCACCCGTCAAGACGCGCGCGGCGGCGACGTCAGCCGCGAAGGCGTGCAGCGCGATCTGCTGCCCCTGATTGAAGGCACCACTGTTTCGACCAAACACGGCCCGGTCAAAACCGACCATATTCTGTTTATCGCTTCGGGTGCGTTTCATATTGCCAAACCGTCAGATCTGTTGCCCGAACTGCAGGGCCGCCTGCCGATCCGCGTCAATCTGCGCGCGCTTAGCGAAGAGGATTTTGTACGTATCCTGACCGAAACGGACAATGCTCTGACACTGCAATATACCGCTCTTCTGGGTACTGAGGAGGTGACTGTCAGCTTCACCGATGACGGGATCGCATCGCTGGCAAAGATCGCAGCTGAGGTCAATCAGACCGTCGAGAACATCGGCGCGCGTCGTCTCTACACGGTGATTGAGCGTGTGTTTGAAGAACTGTCCTTCAGCGCGCCTGATCGTTCAGGTGAAACGGTGACTGTGGATGCCGCATTTGTTCGCAAGAACCTTGGTGAACTGACCAAATCTGCAGATGTCAGCCGATATGTGCTCTGACCACCGTTAGGGCATCTGCGCAATCAGTGGACATGGCGGTGGGCGCCCAGTAGCCTGCCGCCATTGTCAATTGGTGGTCCAAAACATGCGTTTTACACGAGTCCTCTCCCGTCTTTGCATCGTGTTGATTGTTGTGGCTGGGTGCACCGACAGATCCTTTACACCAACCGTTCCCGACGCGTTGGAGGTCGGCAAGGCCAAAACCATATTTGGCGCAACCACTCGTGAGCCGCTGCCCAACGGGACCTTTGGCCCGGAACGATCCGATACTCTGCGCCTGCTGGAGCTGACAGTGTCGATCCCGCCCAGTCATTCGCCGGGACAATTGGATTTTGCCTATGCCGAACCCAACCCTGAAACCCAGTTCACCATGGCGGGTCGGCAACGGCTCGACGGGATGGCTGAGCTGAACCGCCGGATCGAGCGTGAGCTTAAGAACTACCCGATTGGGGAGCGTGACATCACCGTTTTTTGTCCATGGCTTCAACTCAACCCAAGCTGAAACGGCCTTTCGTGCTGCGCAGCTGAGCAACGACATTGGTATTCCCGGCGCCACGATCATCTACTCCTGGCCCAGTCAGGGCAATCCATTGGGTTATGCCTACGACGGCGACAGCGTGTTGTTTGCACGCGATGGCCTGGAGCAATTGCTGCGCAATCTGAAACCTGGCGTGTCCAACCGCGTGGTGCTGGTGGCACATTCCATGGGATCGCAGCTGGTGATGGAAACCATGCGCCAAATGGAGATCAAGACACCCGGCTGGAGCAGCAAAAACCTTGGTGCAGTGATCCTGATGTCGCCGGATCTGGATGTCGAAGTCTTCCGCAGTCAAATGCGCAGGATCGATCCGGTACCGCAGCCGTTTGTCGTGATGGTCTCGCGCAAGGACAATGTACTGAACCTGTCGCAACGCCTGCGTGGAACCCACAACAGGGGCCGGCTCGGCAATCTCAAATCACTCGATGACGTGTCAGAGTTGCCCATCGAAGTGGTCGATACAACGGCCTATGCCGATACTGCGGAATCCGGGCATTTCGTGGCCGCAACCTCGCCGGCAGTGCTGTCTATCCTGAATTCGGCCCGCCAGACTGCTGCGGCCTTTGACCGCGAGGCGCTCTCGATCCAACGCCTGTTCCCCGGCCGACTGGTCGTTGACAAGGAGGACAACGCTGTCGAGATCACGCTGTCGGATAACTATCAGGCTAACATCTATCGCGGCGAAGATCGCTGACCCAAGCGTCTTGAACCGATCTCAGCGGTGGCGGCGCAGGTAGACGTAGTACGCCCCGCCGCCGCCATGGCTGACATGGGCCGGTGTCACCTGAAGCACCACCTGCGACAGTGGCGGCAGGGACAACCACTGCGGCACCTGATGTCGCAAGACGCCGCGGGGGACCGGCATCGGGCCGGGTTCGTCGCGATCCTTCCCCTTGCCGGTGATCACCAGCACCAGCCGCTTGCCGGCAGAATGCGCTGACAGGACAAAGCCAACCAACGCCGGATGCGCGGAATCAACCCGCATTCCATGCAGATCCAGCTTACCCTCGGGCTTCAGTTTACCGCGTTTCATCTTGCGATAGGCCTTACCGTCCATCTGCATCGGCGCAGCGATCAGCCCACTGGTGACACTGGGCTTAAGATCATGTCTGGCCGACTTTGGCCCAACCTTGGACCCCAACTCGAACAGCTCTGGCGTGAACCGCTCCTGTGGCGGAAGTATCGATTTGGTCGGTTTTGGTTTTGGCAAATGGGCCGTGGCAGGGGCGGTGTGTGTTTTCGGGTGCAGCCGCTCAGCCTGTTTGGCAACGCGGTGCCACAGGTCGATTTCCTCAGATGTCAGTTTGCGGCGGGTCATCAGTAGTCCCCTGGCAACAGCGCATAGGCACGTTGGATCGGCAACAGAACGACCATTCTACCCGGATCCCGCAGCTTGCCGGCCTCAATCCCGGCTTCGTCACCGCTGCCAAAGAACACATCGGCGCGCTGCGCGCCCTTGATCGCTGATCCGGTATCCTGCGCAATCATCAAGCGGCGCATCGGCTTCGCTCCGTCTTTTTCAAGCCAGACCGGCGCGCCCAGCGGCGTGAAACGTGGATCAACTGCCAGACTGCGCAGAGTGGTCACCGAGCGGTTCATTGCCCCTAGCGGCCCGGCAGAGGCGGGAATGCGGCTCACCTCACGGAAAAACACATATGAGGGATTGTGCATCAGGAGATCCTCGCCGGCGAGGGGATTGCGCCGCACCCAACGCTTGATCACTGCAGCGCTGACCTGATGGATATTATAAATACCGCGGCGGACCAATTCAGTGCCGATGGACCGGTATTCATGACCGTTTGCACCACCATAGCCAACACGGATCGACGATCCATCGGGCAGGCGAATTCGACCAGACCCTTGAATTTGCAAGAAAAACAGTTCCACCGGATCATCGACCCAGGCGATTTCCAACCCGCGCCCCTCCATCACACCGCTTGTCAGAAGTTCGCGTCGTGTCAGCCACTGACTGATCTTGCGCGACTCCGGCGGTTGACGATAAACCGGATACCGGTAGCGCGAGCTGGGTCGGCGAGCACCTGAGAGTTCGGGTTCAAAATAGCCGGTGAACAGGGCCGGCGCGCCATCTTCAATCAGGACCGGGCGAAAGAACAGCTGAAAAAAGCCACGCGCTGCCTTAGGGTCTTGTTCGTTGGCCAATGCGCAGAGCGCGCGCCAGTCGGGATCATTCAAATCACGGCAAGTCTGTAGAAATGCACCCAGCGCCGCTTCGTGATCATCGTCTGCCCATCCCTCCAGCTGAGCGAAGGACAGCATGGTATAACTGATTTCCGCCTGTCCGCCCTGCGGAAACAAATATGCGCCAGCTCCAAGAGCCAGCGCACAGAGTGCCCGCCGGAGCCCACGCATCATGCGTCCGTAGCGACCAGATGCCAGTTCGGGTCCGCGCTGCCCATGGTGCGGCCAAAGACCCAGGTGTCTTTCTGGCGCTTCACCGCCTTGGGATCACCCTCAACAATATCTCCACCGCGATCACGCACAACCGAGGTCAACTCAGCGACAAACCGCATCGTGATCTGTGCATCTCCAGTCGCCGGATCAAAGCTGGTGTCGGTCAACGTCGTCTCACGGACGCCAATAAACTCTGCCTCAATCGTCAGCCCCTGATCCTCACGATGAGCAACTGCGGTGACAAAACTGTCAAAGACGTCAGGCGCAAGGAAGGCTTCAATATCATCCAGCTCGCCGCGTTCAAAAGCCATGAGGATCATTTCATATGCGCCACGGGCGCCCTGCACGAAATCACGCACCTCAAACGAAGGTTCGGCTTTTTTCATCGCGGCAAGATCGCTGGCCTGCGGGCTGTCTTCGGGGACATAATCAACGATATCGTGATCTGGTCCACCTTCGATCACCTCAAGTTCGGGGCGTCTGTTCTGGCGATCGGCCTGCGGCACGGCCGGCTTTTCGAACCCTTCACGGGTGCCCAGTACGCTTTTCAGGCGCAGGATCAAAAACACGGCAATACCGGCCAAAACCAACAGCTGAATCACGGGCGACTCCATAACAACCTCTACGGTAGATGTTCATGCTTCGTTTGAAACTAAAGCGTTCCAACCTTATGTAGGTGACGGGTCGGCGCAAGTCCACCGTCCCGCGCAAGTTCTGAGGAAACCCAGCATGTATCTCTTTCTCGCCTTTCTGATGGTTCCGATCATTGAAATCGCACTTTTTATTCAAGTCGGTGGTGCGATCGGCCTCTGGCCAACGCTGGCTATCGTGGTGCTGACGGCCGTGTTGGGGACCTGGCTGGTCCGTACGCAAGGTCGGCTCGCGCTCGGCCAGCTGCGCAGCTCTTTCGAGCAGTTGAATGACCCCACCGAACCCCTGGCGCATGGCGCCATGATTCTGGTGGCCGGCGCCCTGCTGCTAACACCCGGTTTTTTCACGGATGCGGTTGGCTTCGCCCTTCTTGTCCCACAGATACGTATTGCTGTTTATCGCTACCTGCGCTCAAAAGTGACGGTTGCCCGGTTCCAGATGGGCCCTGGCAGCATGCACGGACGCAGCTACCCTGGCGACAATTCCCCTAAACCTCAGGGCGATGTCATTGATGCCGATTATGAGGACGTCAGCAATGATCGACCCCAAAAGGGCCCATCCGGCTGGGTTGATGGCCAAGGCTGAGCGAGTGGTGTGACACCCCGTTGAGGTACCGCTCCCAAGCTGATAAGCACGAGCAAAACATAGTTTAGGAGTAGCTTCATGGCCGAAAACGGCGCAACAGAAGGCGTGCAGCAGCCGCAAGTCCAGATGAATATTCTGGGCCAGTTCATCCGCGATATGTCGTTCGAAAACGTCATGGCACAAAAAGGCGTCGGCGCCGACGTTCAGCCCGATGTCAGTGTGCAGGTTGCCCTTGATGCAAAAAAGCGTCAGGCGGAAAACCAATATGAGGTGATGACCAAGCTGAACATCGAGTCCAAGGACAAAGAAGGCAATGTCGTCCTCTTCGTTCTGGAACTGGAATATGTTGGGATTTTCAACATTTCCGGCATTCCCGAAGATCAGCTGCATCCGTTCCTGCTGATCGAATGCCCGCGCATGCTCTTCCCGTTCCTGCGTCGCATCGTTTCCGACGTCACCCGTGACGGTGGCTTCCCGCCGCTGAACCTCGATAATATCGATTTCGTCGCGATCTATCGCAACGAACTGGCGCGTCGGCAGCAGGCTGAGGCTGCGGAACAACCGCAGCAATAAGCGTTCCCTGCTTGGGATACGAAAAACGCCGCTGAAAACAGCGGCGTTTTTTTTTGCGTTTGACCCTTAGGGTCAGAAATCAGCTATTGGCGCCGTTCCACAGGGCGGCATCCCCCATTTTAGCAACGAAATTGGCATGTGCTTCCTGTTCCTGCTCGGTCAGCCGCGACGACAGCGGGGATGGCCGTGTAGTCGGGCGCCAGTCATCTGTGACCGTCGCCCCGCTGCTGGCCTTATCATTGGAGGCTGAAAGGCCAAAGTCCGGCTGTCGGCCACCAATTAGTTCCAGATAAACATCGGCCAGAATTTCAGAATCGAGCAACGCCCCGTGCAGGGTTCGATTGCTGTTGTCGATATTGAACCGGCGGCAGAGCGCATCCAGCGTCGCCGGCGAGCCAGGAAAACGTTTACGGGCAATCGCCAGCGTATCAACCGCCTGATCCATCGGTAGCTTTGGCAGCCCCATCCAATCCAGCTCCGCATTGAGGAATTTCATGTCGAAGGCCGCATTGTGGATCACCATTTTGGAATCCCGGACAAAATCCAGAAATTTCTGGCCCACTTTTGCGAACACAGGCTTGTCGCGCAGGGTGACAGCACCCGGGCCGGGCTGCTGTGGCGGCTCCAGAAGATCCGGCCCGATGCCGTGCACCTTGAACGCATCCTGCGGCATGGAGCGTTGAGGGTTGATATAAACGTGAAATGTCTCGCCCGTTGGCATGTGATTGAGCAGTTCAACCGCACCGATCTCGACAATCCGGTCGCCAGAAAACGGGTCAAAGCCGGTGGTTTCCGTATCAAGAACAATTTCACGCATCTGCTATCAGCCTTCTAATCTGTGCGAGGATGGTCCGTACCTGAGCCTGGGCATGGTCCGGGGTGTCGGTCTCGATCAGATAATCGGCCCGCGCTTTCTTCTCCTCTATCGGCATCTGTTTCTGCAGGATTTGTTCAAATTGCTCAACTGTCATCGTCCCGCGCGCAAGGACCCGCTGGCGCTGTGTCTCAGCATCGATCCAGACGCAGGCGACGGCATCCATTCCTGTGTCGCCACCGGTTTCAAACAGCAGCGGGATATCAAACACCAGAACATCATGCGGCGACGACGTTCTGAAAGCCTCGCGGTCAGCAGCCACAAGCGGGTGTACGATGGTTTCAATTCGGGGCAGGGCGCGACTATCGCCAGCGATGATGTCCCGCAGGCGACCCCGGTCAACCCGGCCTTCTATAACGGCCGTGGGCCACGCGTTCCCAATGGGGGCGACCGCCGCACCGCCTACATCATAAAGACGGTGAACTGCAGCATCCGCGTCCCAAACCGCGCAACCCTCTTCGGCAAAGATCTGCGCGGTTGCGCTTTTCCCCATGCCGATAGACCCGGTTAGTCCTAACGCATAACTCATGCCAATGCGGCCTCCCGCGTAGCGGCGTCAACCTCGGGCCGCTTGCCAAACCAACGTTCAAATCCCGGTACCGCCTGATGCAACAGCATTCCCAGACCATCAACGGTGGTACAGCCAATATCCTCGGCCCATTGCAGCATTTCCGTTTTCAGCGGTGTGTAGACCAGATCTGTCACAACAGTGCTGGAACGAAGCCCATCCAGAGGCACACGCAGACGCGGCTTTCCAACCATTCCAAGAGAGGTCGTATTCACCAGAAGAGCGGCCTGTTCGATGACATTGCCAACCTGCACCCAGTCGACCACCTGAATGCGGGAGCCAAATTCGCTGCGGAACTGATCCGCCCGTTCCCGCGTCCGGTTGCTCAACAGAATCTCAGGCACGCCTGCCTCAAGCAGGGAGGCGATCACCGCGCGACTGGCGCCGCCGGCCCCAAATACAACGGCCGGACCTGCGGCAGGATCCCAGTCCGGCGCGGATTGGTGTAGGTTGGTGATAAAACCGTAACCATCTGTATTATCAGCAAGGATAGAGCCATCAGCGCGGAATATCAGCGTATTGGCAGCCCCAATCAATGTCGCACGATCCGTCACCTGATCGGCGATCTCCATGATCTGTTCCTTGTGTGGAATGGTGATGTTTGCGCCGACAAAGCCCATCTTGGGTAAACTGCGAACGACCTCCTCCAACTGACCCGGTTCGACATGCAGCGGTATATAGTGACCAGCAATGCCATAGGTCCGGAGCCAATGGCCGTGCACCAAAGGTGATCGCGAATGTGCAACGGGGCTACCGATCACGCCAGCCAGCGGAATCCGAGTATCATTCATTGTTCTATCACTCCCTGAAGGGCCAGATAGTTCAGAAGCTCCAGCAAAGGTAATCCGAGCACATTGAAGTAGTCTCCCTCGATGGCGCTGAACAATCGCACCCCTTCTTCCTCCAGCTTATATCCGCCAACGGCATACTTAATACTGTCCCAGTTCCGCATAACATAACTGCGCAGATATGCATCGGAACTCGACCTCATCCTAAGCCGCACCTGCCCGATATGCCGCCATAGCGGCTCATTGTCGCGATAGATAACCGCAGCGGACAATAACATATGTCGCTTGCCGCGCATCATCTTCAGCTGAGCAAACGCATCATCCGAATCTTTTGGTTTTGATAACAATTTTCCATCAAACTCGAGAACCTGATCACAGCCCAAGACCAGGGCTCCAGGATGTTTCGCGCTGACCTTGCGCGCCTTCGCCTCTGCCAGCGTATCGGAGATATCGCGCGGCGTGGCCTCCTCTGCCAGAAGCGCCGCCTTGATCGCCGCTTCGTCAATACGGGCTGCGGCGACCTCAAACGGAACGCCAGCCTGCCGCAACAGCTGGGCGCGTATCTGCGATCCGGAAGCCAGAACGATGTGGGTAGACATGTGGAAAACCCCGTGGGCAAGAGTGTGATGAGCTTTGGACGGTTTGTATGAAATTTCGGCCAATTCGCAAGCCGTGGAGAACCTCAAAATCCCCATTTGCTTGCCGGCAGATTCGCCCTGAGAGGATAGGGATAACTTTGAAATCGTGGATATCTCAGTTGCTCTGATTTCACCCCAAGTTTATCCCCACGATCAAACCCCAGCTTGCACGTAATATTTCTCATGTTTTTATAGCCTGCCGGCAAGGGGCATCATGTCGCTGGGGGTAAAGCTGGTAAGTTATCCCAAGCGGGGATAAGCCGGTGGACGAGTCAGTTATCCACCGTTTTTAGGGTGCACTACTAAAACATCATCCTTTTAAAATACTTATATTTTAAGGGGAGAGAGGGAACCGAGAGGCCAACCATGGATCTGAGCGATCTGCTCTTTGAAATTTACCCCTACGCCAAATCTCTGCACATCATGGCAGTAATCAGCTGGATGGCAGGTCTGTTCTACCTCCCGAGGCTATTTGTCTATCACGTGGAGCAGGCAGAGAAGGTACCGGACAGCCTTCCCATCTTTGTCATGATGGAAGAGAAGTTGCTTCGCATCATTATGAGGCCCGCCATGTACGTCAGCTGGGCTGCAGGGCTGCTAATGGTACTGACGCCGGGGTTGGTCGACTGGAACAGTCTTTGGCCCTGGACGAAGGGCCTGAGCGTTCTGGGGATGACCTGGTTTCACCACTGGTTGCTGGTTCGTCACCGTGATTTCGCGAATGGTAAAAACACCCGCAGTGGTCGAAGCTATAGAATGATGAATGAAGTCCCGACATTGCTGATGGTGGTCATCGTGGTATCGGTCATTTTCAAGTTCTGAGCGAGGATTTGACTCAACAGGGTGGACCCCTTATGTATGCGGCCAACGGGCCCGTCCGGGCACTCGTGTCTTCCTTATACCAATGACACCGCTCCCCAGATCTCAGGGGAGAACAAAGGCCGTATATATATGACCGTTCAATCCCTGAACCTTTCCGATCTTAAGGCAAAGAGCCCTAAGGACCTGTTGTCCATGGCCGAAGAGCTGGAGATCGAAAACGCCTCCACCATGCGCAAGGGCGAGATGATGTTCCAGATTCTCCGCGAACGTGCGGATGAGGGCTGGGAAATTGCCGGCGACGGCGTGCTTGAGGTTCTGCAGGATGGATTCGGTTTCCTGAGATCGCCTGAGGCCAACTATCTGCCCGGTCCTGATGATATCTATGTCTCGCCCGATATGATTCGTCAGTATGCGCTACGGACTGGTGACACGGTCGACGGTCAGATCAAATCGCCGCTGGAAAACGAACGGTATTTTGCGCTGACCAATGTCACCAAGATCAACTTCGAAGAACCGGAGAAGGCCCGTCATAAAATCGCCTTTGACAACCTGACTCCGCTCTATCCTGATGAGCGCCTGAAGATGGAGATCGAAGATCCCACCATCAAAGATAGGTCTGCTCGCGTGATCGATCTGGTGTCGCCCATCGGCAAGGGCCAACGGTCTCTGATCGTGGCTCCGCCGCGGACTGGTAAGACAGTAATCCTTCAGAATATCGCGCATTCCATCGCGAAGAATCATCCGGAATGCTACTTGATCGTTCTCTTGATCGATGAACGCCCGGAAGAGGTCACTGATATGCAGCGTTCGGTCAAGGGTGAGGTCGTATCCTCCACCTTTGATGAACCTGCGACCCGGCACGTTGCCGTGTCGGAGATGGTGATCGAGAAAGCCAAGCGTTTGGTGGAACATAAACGAGATGTTGTGATCTTGCTTGATTCGATCACAAGACTTGGTAGAGCGTTCAACACCGTTGTGCCGTCTTCTGGTAAAGTCTTGACCGGTGGTGTGGACGCAAATGCTCTACAACGTCCCAAACGGTTCTTTGGTGCAGCCCGAAATATCGAAGAAGGCGGTTCTTTGACGATCATCGCCACGGCACTGATCGATACTGGTAGCCGGATGGATGAAGTGATCTTTGAAGAATTCAAAGGAACCGGCAACTCTGAAATCGTCCTCGACCGGAAGATTGCAGACAAACGTGTATTCCCAGCGATCGACATTCTCAAATCCGGTACACGGAAAGAGGATCTGCTCGTTGACAAAGGGGATCTTGCAAAGACATTTGTGCTTCGCCGGATTCTAAACCCGATGGGCACTACCGATGCGATTGAATTCCTTTTGTCTAAGTTAAAGCAAACAAAGACAAATTCTGAGTTCTTCGACTCAATGAACACCTAGTAGACGGGCCGGCACGAAAGGAAGGTCATCTGATGGACACGATCTTTGCGCTGGCCTCCGCCCAAGGGAAGGCCGGCGTTTCTGTTATTCGCATGTCTGGCCCAAAGGCCATTAGCACCGCTTCTGTCATCAGTGGCGGTGATTTGCTCTGTCCGGGCAGGGTGTTACGCGTTCTTTCTGATTGCAGCGGAGCACGTATAGACGAAGCTCTACTGCTTACCTTTGCCGGCCCGAATAGCTTTACTGGTGAAGATACCGTTGAATTTCAGGTGCATGGTAGTACTTCGGTTGTCAGCGCTATGCTTAATCTGCTGGGCCAGTTCGAGGACGTGCGGCTGTCTGACCCTGGTGAATTTACGCGCCGTGCTCTTGAAAACGGTAAGCTGGACCTCTCCCAAGTTGAAGCATTGGCGGATTTGATCGATGCAGAGACCGAGGCGCAGCGGGTACAGGCGCAAGCCGTGCTCGCCGGCGGGTTGGCCGACCTGGCTGAGCGCTGGCGAAAAGATCTCATTCGCGCAGCATCCCTGATCGAGGTGACGATTGACTTCGCTGATGAAGACGTCCCGGTTGATGTAACGAAGGAAGTCAAAGAACTTCTGGCCGGCGTGACGGCGGATCTGGAACCTCAAATTGCCGGCGTAAAAATGGCTGAACGGATACGCAGCGGTTTTGAGGTCGCGATCATTGGTGCACCAAACGTTGGGAAATCAACTCTACTTAACGCTTTGGCCGGTCGCGAGGCTGCGATCACGTCTGAATATGCCGGGACCACTCGGGACGTAATCGAAGTAAGAATGGATCTTGCCGGGCTGCCGGTAACTCTTCTCGATACTGCCGGCCTGCGCGAGACTGATGATCATGTCGAGGGGATCGGTATCAAAATGGCGAAAGAACGCGCAGAGAAGGCTGATCTGCGCGTATTTTTGACCGAAGATCGAGCTGCAATTGATATCGACATCTCTGAGGATGATATTGTCATCGCACCTAAGGCTGATCTCGTCGGTGATGGTGTTCCTCAAAAGGCTGTTTCCGGAAAAACGGGGCAGGGCATAGATATGCTAATTACAGATATCACCAAAGTACTGCGGAATCGCGCTGGTAAGGTGGGCATTGCAACTCGCGCACGACATCGAGAGACAATGAAGACGGCATATGACCGGCTTCAGTCCGCGCAAGATGTGCTAAGATATGGCCCTGAGTATTATGATGTTGCTGCTGAAGATATGCGTTCGGCTATTCGCTCCCTGGAGATGCTTGTTGGCCGTGTTGGGGTTGAAAATCTGTTGGATGAAATCTTCTCCAGTTTTTGCTTGGGAAAGTAGGGAGTGTTTCACGTGAAACATCCAAATTACGATGTGGTCGTTGTCGGTGGCGGCCACGCAGGAACCGAGGCAGCGCATGCGGCCGCCCGGATGGGAGTAAAAACGGCTCTCGTAACCCTCACTAAGGACGGCATTGGTGTGATGTCCTGCAATCCGGCAATTGGCGGATTGGGGAAAGGTCATCTGGTTCGAGAGATTGATGCGCTTGACGGCGTTATGGGGCGTGTCGCTGACAAAGCTGGCATACAATTTCGCCTCCTGAATAGACGGAAAGGGCCTGCTGTACAGGGCCCGAGGGCGCAATCAGATCGTAAGATCTATCGTCGTGAGATGTTGGCGGAAATCGAAGCGCAACCCAATCTTGATATTGTCACTGGTGAAGTTGTCGATTTCCTTATGACAGGTGACAAAATCCGTGGCGTACGTCTTGCCGACGAGAGTGAAATCACAAGCCGTGCTGTGATCCTGACATCCGGAACCTTCCTGAGAGGTGTCATTCACATAGGTGATGTATCTAAGCCTGGCGGTCGTATGGGGGATAGGCCATCTGTCCGTCTCGCAGAAAGGCTCGACAGCTTTGATCTGCAATTAGGGCGGCTAAAGACAGGCACGCCACCACGGCTGGATGGGCGTACAATTGCCTGGGAAAAGCTGGAAGGGCAGCCCGGAGATGACGATCCGACGTTTTTCAGTTTTTTGACGACATCCGTATCGGCGTCTCAAGTCGTATGTGGCATTACACACACCAATACGCATACACATGACATTATCCGCGATAATCTAGAAAGATCTGCCATGTATGGTGGACATATCGACGGTGTGGGTCCGCGCTATTGTCCGTCGATCGAAGATAAGGTTGTGCGCTTCTCAGATAAGACAAGTCATCAGATCTTCCTCGAACCGGAGGGCGTGGATGATCATACGGTCTATCCGAATGGGATTTCGACAAGTCTGCCACTGGATGTTCAGGAACGCTATGTGCGCTCTATTGTCGGATTGGAAGATGCTGTTATCTTGCAGCCCGGGTATGCGATCGAATATGACTATGTAGATCCGCGCGCGCTGGGACTAGATCTGGCCCTAAAGTCCTATCAAGGTCTGTATCTTGCGGGGCAGATTAACGGTACCACCGGATATGAGGAGGCTGCGGCACAGGGGCTTGTAGCTGGATTGAATGCTGCGCGCTATTCAAAGGAAATGGAACCGGTCACGTTTAGTCGGTCTGATAGCTATATTGGCGTGATGGTGGATGATCTCACCACCAATGGTGTGACTGAGCCTTATAGAATGTTCACCTCCCGAGCTGAATTCAGACTATCACTGCGCGCAGATAACGCTGATCAGCGGTTAACTGGTATTGGTTCCAATCTAGGATGTGTCGGTGAGGTGCGTCGTGAGCTTTTTTCCAGAAAGATGGAAAAACTCGAAGAAGCACGAGCCAGGATGGATACCCGCCAGTTTACGCCGAAAGAAATCAATGAAGCCGGTATCGCAGTAAACCAGGACGGAAACAGACGGACCGCGACTGATGTATTGGCGTTTCCTGACGTCGCATTCGAGGATATTTTACGCCTGCTTCCCGAACTGGCAACCTGCGAAGATCCTATTCGCCGTCAGATCGAGCGAGACGCGCTTTACGCTAACTATATCATCCGTCAGAAACGAGAGATTGAGGCTTTGAAGCGTGATGAAGGGTATCGTATTCCACCTGATTTTTCTTACGATTTCGAGGGGCTATCGAATGAACTACGTGGGAAACTTGAAAAATCACGACCGGAAACACTTGCCCAAGCGGGGAGGGTTGACAGTATGACACCTGCGGCGTTGGCATTGATCTTGGCACGGCTGCGCCGTGGTGCCACGGACGGCCAAGGGAAGAGATCCTAAATGAGTGAGGTGAAGATCGGAGAGGCGCATGTTTCACGTGAAACATATGACCGCCTTAAACACTATGAAAGTCTCGTCAAAAAATGGTCTCCTAAAATAAATCTGATTGCGAAGTCGACTTTGGATAATGTCTGGGACCGTCATATTGTGGACTCTGTTCAAATCTGCCAAGGAATCGATTTTCCGCAAACCTGGCTTGATATCGGGAGTGGTGGCGGGTTTCCAGGTGTCGTCGTTGCGATTCTCGCGGTTGAGCGTGCGCCAGATTGCGTGATTACTTTGATCGAGAGCGATCAACGGAAGTGCGCCTTTCTTCGCACGGCGATTCGCGAATGCGGAGCGAATGCAAAAGTTGTGTCAGAGCGGATCGAAAAGGTGCCACCGATGGCGGCTGATGTTATTTCAGCACGCGCATTGGCTGATCTTACAACGTTGCTTGGCTTTGCCGAGAGACACCTCCAACCGGGAGGAATTGCGCTTTTCTCCAAAGGAATACAGTGGAAAAAAGAAGTGGATAACGCGCGCAGCCAATGGCAATTCGACCTGAAATCCACTAATAGTTGGACTGAACCCGAGGCGGTTGTTTTAGAAATCAGGGGAGTGACGCGTGTCTGATTTGTCCCGGCCGGCTGGGCCTCGAATTATTGCAGTGGCCAATCAAAAGGGTGGGGTTGGTAAAACGACGACCGCGATCAACCTGGCAGCAGCCTTAGTTGAGACCGGATATCGAGTCCTTGTTGTAGACCTGGATCCGCAGGGCAATGCCTCAACTGGTCTTGGGATCGAAGCGACAGATCGCACCCGTACAACGTATGATCTTCTTGTAGATGACGTTGCACTAAATGACGTTATTCGCGAGACGGAGATCGAAGATCTTTGCATTATTCCAGCAACGGTCGACCTAAGTTCGGCGGATATCGAGCTTTTTACAAATGAAAAGCGCAGCTTCTTACTGCACGATGCGTTACGTCAGCCGGCAATGGATGATTATGACTGGGATTATGTCCTGATCGACTGCCCGCCATCACTGAATCTATTGACAGTCAATGCCATGGTTGCAGCCCATTCAGTCTTGGTCCCGCTACAGAGTGAGTTTTTCGCACTTGAAGGGGTTTCTCAGTTGATGCTCACAATTCGTGAGGTGCGTCAGACCGCGAACCCGAACTTGCGGATCGAGGGAATTGTTCTGACGATGTACGATCGGCGGAATAACCTGTCTCAGCAGGTGGAGCAGGATGCCCGTGGGCATCTGGGTGAATTGGTCTTTGAAACTAAAATTCCTCGAAATGTACGTGTCAGCGAGGCGCCGTCTTATGCGTTGCCGGTGTTAAACTATGACACGAACTCGCTTGGGGCGAATGCGTATCGTGCCCTTGCAGAAGAACTGATTGCGAGACATCAGAAACTCGCAGCCTAACGACAGCTGGAGGCGCAGTAATGTCAGAAAAGAAAAATAAACCCAGAGGATTGGGAAGAGGCTTGTCAGCTCTAATGGCGGATGTGAACCCGGAACCTGTTAGCACAGAAAAACAGGCAATCAGAAGCACCGAAGTCATGGTGCCTATCGAAAAAGTTATCGCGAACCCGGATCAGCCGCGTCGCCAGTTCCTGCAAGAAGATCTGGACGATCTGACTGCATCCATTCGGGAAAAGGGGGTTCTTCAGCCCCTTATCGTGCGACCGCGGCCTGGTGGGCAGTATGAGATTGTTGCCGGTGAACGCCGCTGGCGTGCCGCTCAAGGTGCACAACTGCACGAAGTTCCGGTTATCATTCGGGACTATTCCGATGTCGAGATGATGGAAGTTGCCATTATCGAGAATATTCAACGCTCTGACCTCAACGCGATGGAGGAGGCGCAGAGCTATAAGCAGTTGATGGACAAATTTGGCCATACGCAAGAAAAAATGGCAGAAGCACTTGGTAAGAGCCGGAGCCATATTGCCAATCTGGTCAGACTCTTGCATCTGCCGGATGACGTACAGTCTTTGGTTCAAGAGCGTCGTCTTTCAGCTGGCCATGCCCGCGCGCTCATCACTTCCGACAATGCGTCAGATTTGGCGAAGAAAATTGTCAAAGGCGGTCTCTCAGTGCGTGCGACCGAGGCATTGGTGAAGAAGGACGCGGCCGGCTTGCAAGTTGCAACAGCGCGTTCGGCGAAGAAAACAGCTGAGAAAGATGCGGATACGCGCGCCTTGGAGGCTGACCTCTCAGCCGCGTTGCGTATGAAGGTGTCGATTGATCATCGCGCCGGCGGTGAAAGCGGTGTTTTGTCGATCAGCTACACATCTCTGGATGAGCTGGATGATCTTTGTGGACGTCTCAGCCGTTAGGTCGTGACCAGATGAATATCATCACTGCGCCGAGCGTGATGGCCTGGAGGATCAGGACGTGACTTGGTGCGGAGAGAATAATCGACAAGCCGAACACGGCGGCAACTGAGAAAGTTGCCGCCTTTTTTGCAGCAGGTCGGATGGCGCCTCGTTCATGCCAATCCTGAATCATTGGGCCAAACAGTCGATGGTTCAGGATCCAGTCGTGCAGGCGTTCGGAAGAGTTGGCAAAGAAAAAGCTGGCGAGCAGCAGAAACGGAACGGTTGGTAAGAGGGGAAGCGCCACTCCGACGAGCGCCAACCCAACGCATAAAAGCCCAAGCGCAGCGTAGAGAAGTCGCATCAGTTGTCACTCCACCAGTAGATCGCGGAGTACCGCATTCAATACCGCGCGACCGGTGTCAGTTGCCTGAATACGTTCGTCAGAGAGCTCCACCATGCCGATTTCGCGGAGATTAGAGATACGCTCCGAAGAAAGAGTACGACCTGAAATGGCACGAAACCGATCTAAATCGAGTCCCTCAACCAATCGCATCCCCATCATGAGGTATTCAACACTAGCATCTTCAGGAGTAAGTGGGATGCGCGAACACTCACCGGTGTGATTTTCTGCAGCAGCAAGCCAAGCCCCAGGTTGCAGATAGGTTTCAGTCGCGTATCTGGTCCCGTCAAGAGTTAAGCGCCCATGGGCCCCTGGTCCTATACCAAGGTAATCGCCATAGCGCCAATAAATCAGATTGTGCCGCGACTCCGCACCGGGACGCGCGTGGTTGGAGACCTCATAGGCGGGCAGGCCATGTTTGTCGCAGATCTCCTGCGTGGTAAGATACATATCCGCGGCGTTGTCGTCGCTTGGAAGATCGCGTAATTTCCCCCGCGCGTAGCGATCCCCAAATGCGGTGCCTTCCTCAATGGTCAATTGATAGAGGGACAGGTGGTCGATCGCCATAGATAAGGCTTGGTCAAGTTCCTGTTGCCAGCCGACCAGTGTTTGGCCCTGACGGGCGTAGATTAGGTCAAAACTGACTCTGTCAAAGCAGTTTCGAGCCACATCAAAGGCCTTCTGCGCCTCAGAAACGCTGTGCATCCGTCCGAGGCGGTGTAGATCACCATCGTTAAGCGCTTGAATACCCATAGAAATTCGATTGACGCCAGCATCTCGGTAACCCGTAAAGCGACCTGCCTCGACTGAGGTTGGGTTTGCTTCAAGAGAGATCTCTATGTCGTTGGAAAAAGGCCATATTTCTCGAGCTGTCTCGATGATTGCGGCCACAGTATCGGGGTTCATCAGCGAAGGTGTTCCGCCCCCGAAAAAAATCGTATTCAGGACGCGACCAGACAGAGCAGGTGCCGCGCGTAGCATCTCAGCACGATAGGCTGCAGCCCATCTGGTTTGGTCAATTTGCGCGGTGACATGACTGTTAAAATCGCAATAGGGGCATTTGGCCTGACAGAAGGGCCAATGCACATACAGGCCAAACCCCCCGTTGCGCCAATCATCCACCGAAACATGCCTCTACAAATTTCGCGACTGCCTGGCCGCGATGGCTGATCTTGTTTTTGGCCCAGCGATCCATTTCGGCGCAGGTCTGGGTATGCCCGTCTGGCTGGAACATTGGATCATAGCCAAATCCGTCCTTACCGCGAATGGGCCAGACCAGCTGGCCGGGCATCACGCCTTCGAATACCTCATCGTGACCATCAGGCCAGGCAAGAACCAGCGTGCAGCGGAATTGTGCAAGGCGAGGGTGGGCCGCACCCTTGGCTTCCAACTCATTATGGGCACGGGTCATGGCCATCATGAAATCGCGGCCATCACCGGTTTCTGCCCAGTCGGCAGTATACACTCCCGGGGCGCCGTCGAGCGCGTCAATGGTGATACCCGAGTCATCAGACAAGGCGGGCAGACCGGTCGCCTTAGCGGCGGCATGAGCCTTTATCCGGGCATTTCCAACAAATGTATCCTCGGTTTCGGCCGGTTCTGGAAGATCCATCTCGCCGGCGCCGACGACAGTCACACCGAAGGGTTGGAGAAGATGTTTCATCTCCTCCAGTTTACCCTTGTTATGTGTGGCGACCAGCAGCCGGTCGCCGACAAATTTACGGGTCATGCGCAGGCTGCCTTCTGCAGTTCTGCCAGCTCGGCGGTGCCCTTGGTTGCAAGGTCCATCAACGTGTTCATCTGCTCACGGCTGAACATGGATCCTTCCGCGGACATCTGCACTTCGATGAGTTGGCCCGACCCGGTCATAATGAAGTTGCCATCGACGCCGGCCTCGGAATCTTCCGGGTAGTCAAGGTCCAGTACGGGCTGACCCGCGTAGATGCCGCAGGAAACTGCGGCCACAGGATCAACGAGGGGATCAATCTTGACCTCGCCGGTTTTCATTAGCTTGTTCACCGCAAGGCGCAGCGCGACCCAACCGCCGGTGATGGAGGCGCACCGGGTGCCGCCGTCGGCCTGTAGCACATCACAGTCGATGCTGATCTGACGCTCGCCGAGTGCAACGCGGTCGACGCCGGCGCGCAGCGCGCGACCGATAAGGCGCTGGATTTCGACGGTGCGGCCGCCCTGTTTGCCCATCGCGGCTTCGCGGCGCATACGGGTGTTGGTCGCGCGGGGCAGCATGCCATATTCAGCGGTCACCCAACCGAGACCTGAGCCTTTGATAAACGGCGGCACACGATCCTCAATGGTGGCAGTGCAGAGCACATGGGTGTCGCCCATCTTTATCAGGCAGGATCCCTCAGCGTGTTTGGTGAAGCCGGTTTCGATAGAAACGGCGCGCATTTGGTCTAGGTCTCGTCCGGAGGGTCGCATGGGTCATCCTTTGTTTGCTTACCAATCGGGATAGCGTCCGCAGGGTTGGCTATGCAAGCATGATTGACCTTTTGGTGCTGCGCTCTTTAATGACAACTGTAGGACAGGGAGCCAAGGCTTGCGGAACTTCGGCGGTGACCACACATAGAATGCGATGAACAGCAGTACCGACATATTGAAGGATATGAACGATCGGTCACGGGATGTGTTCCGTGCGGTCGTGGAATCCTATCTTGAGACGGGAGATCCCGTTGGCAGCCGGACTCTGACGCGATCCCTGAATGAGAAGGTGAGCGCTGCCACCGTGCGCAACGTGATGCAGGATCTGGAGCATCTTGGGCTGTTGAACAGTCCGCACACCAGCGCTGGTCGGGTTCCGACACAGGTCGGATTGCGGATGTTTGTGGACGGCCTGCTCGAAGTTGGGGACTTGAACACCCAGGACCGTCAGAGAATTGATGAGACCATGGGCGGGACTGCTGGCGGTGGATCTGCGGGTCTGGCAGGCATGCTGGATCGTGTGGGCTCGGCCCTGTCGGGGGTGACACAGGGTGCCTCTCTGGTGCTGACACCGAAACATGAGGCCGAAATCCGCCATATTGAATTTGTCACTTTGGCCCATGATCGGGCGCTGGTCGTGCTGGTGTTTTCAGACGGTCACGTGGAAAACCGCCTGTTCACGCCACCGCCCGGACAGACGCCCAGCTCAATGCGAGAGGCGGCGAATTTCCTCAATGCGCTGATTGAGGGACGGACATTAGGTGATGTGCGCGGTGCCATTCAGGAAGAGATCAAGGCCCGGCAGCAGCAGATCGATGTCTTGGCTCGTGAAATGATCGAAAGCGGCTTGGCGGCCTGGGAAGATGACGGCAGCGATTCTGCGCGGCTGATCGTGCGTGGCCGGTCGAATCTCCTATCGGACGGCGGGGCTGCGGAGGAGTTGGACCGGATCCGAAACCTGTTTGATGACCTGGAACGCAAACGCGATATCGAAGAGTTTCTTCAACTGACCGAAGATGGTGAAGGTGTGCGCATTTTTATAGGTTCGGAGAACAAACTTTTTTCACTTTCGGGTTCCTCTTTGGTGGTGTCTCCCTATATGAACGCGGATCGAAAGATCATTGGTGCGGTGGGTGTCATTGGCCCGACCCGCCTGAATTACGGCCGGATCGTGCCGATTGTGGACTATACGGCGCAACTGGTCGGGAAGCTGCTTTCCGACCGGAGTTAGAGGTGAGATATGGCAGAGCCCAAGAACGACGATTTTTTGGACGACATCACAGAAGCCGAAGCAGAGGAGCTCTCTGCGCAGACTGAAGAATTTGATGATGCAGCGCTGGAGCTGGATAGCCTGCGGGCCGAACGGGATGAGCTGAAAGATCGGTTCATGCGGGCCTTGGCTGATGCGGAGAACGCACGCAAGCGCGGTGACAAGGCACGCCGCGAAGCTGAGCAGTATGGCGGTTCTAAACTGGCGCGGGACATGCTGCCGGTTTACGACAATATGAAACGTGCGATCGAAGCCGCAAGCGATGAACAGCGCGAAGTTTCCGCTGCCTTGATTGAAGGTGTGGAACTGACCATGCGTGCGTTGCTTGGTGTGTTTGAAAAGCACGGTATGCAGGTGATCGCGCCGGAAGTTGGTCAGAGATTCGATCCGCAGGTGCATGAGGCTATGTTCGAGGCCCCGGTGCCAGGCACCAAAGCCGGCGATATCATCCAGGTCTCCGCCGAAGGGTTCATGCTGCACGACCGTTTGCTGCGCCCGGCGCAGGTTGGTGTCTCCTCGACGCCTGCGAGCTGATCCGCAGTATTGACGGGCCTTGCGGCCCGTGCCTGCGGCGCGAGTATTTTTGGAAAGATGACAAGCGGCCCCTTGCTTATCCGAGGAGGCCGCTTTTCTGTGTCAGTTCGCGGCCTCTTTCAGGCGATAGAGCGCTTCCAGTGCTTCTCTTGGTGAGAGATCATCGGGGTGAATATCGTTCAGAAGCGTTTCGATCAGTGAGGGTCCGACTGGTGCTGCTGCTTGAGGCGGTGGGGCCGCTGCGAAGAGGGGGAGATCGTCGATCTGGATTTTGCCAGCGCCACTGCGGCTGCCCTCTTCCAGCATATCCAGAACGTCCCTAGCCCGCGCAACAACCGAGCCGGGCAGACCGGCAAGCTGCGCGACCTGTACGCCGTAGGAGCGATCTGCAGCCCCTTTTTTAACCTCGTGCAGAAAGATGACCTCACCTTCCCATTCCTTGACGGAAACGGTGGCATTGTCGACGCCGGGCAGCTTACCGGCGAGTTGGGTGAGTTCGTGGTAATGGGTTGCAAACAGCGCGCGGGCGCGATTGACCTCATGCAGATGTTCCAGCGTGGCCCAAGCGATTGACAGCCCGTCATAGGTCGCTGTGCCTCGCCCGATTTCGTCGAGGATAACCAGTGCGCGATCATCAGCCTGATTGAGGATCGCAGCGGTTTCAACCATCTCAACCATGAAGGTCGAGCGTCCGCGAGCGAGATCGTCGGAGGCACCAACCCGGCTGAACAACTGGCTGATCAGGCCGATATGGGCGCTGTCGGCTGGTACGTAACTCCCCATTTGGGCAAGGATGGCAATCAGGGCGTTCTGGCGCAGAAACGTTGATTTACCGGCCATGTTGGGGCCGGTCAGCAGCCAGATGGCGGCCCCTGTATCAGCGGTCAGATCACAGTCATTTGCAACGAAGCTACTACCGCCCTGTTGCCGCAAGGCCTGTTCCACAACGGGGTGCCGCCCTCCGGAAATATTGAATTCCCGCGAGTTGTCTACAGTTGGGCAGGACCAGTTCTCACCCAGGGCGAGATCGGCCAATGCGGTGATCAGGTCCAGTTCCGCCAGTCCACGGGCCGCTGCATTCAATAGGGCCGCATCTGCCAAGATAGCGTCTGATAGCCTTGTATAGAGCCGCTTCTCAATTTCCAGTGCCAGATTCCCGGCATTCAGAATACGGGTCTCGATTTCGCTCAACTCTACCGTCGTGAACCGAACCTGATTGGCTGTTGTCTGACGGTGAATATAGGTTTCCGACAGAGGGGCAGAGAGCATTTTCTCTGCATGGGTTGCGGTTGTTTCTATGAAGTAGCCGAGCACATTGTTGTGCTTGATTTTTAGTGAGTTGATACCTGTGTGATCGGAGTATTTCTTTTGCAGTGCCGCAATAACGGAGCGCCCTTCGTCACGCAGCGTGCGCGCCTCGTCCAGTTCGCTGTCGTAGCCTTCTGCAATAAATCCGCCGTCGCGGGCTAAGAGGGGGGGCTCTGCAATCAGCGCGGCGTCAAGCAGGGGCAGCAGAGCATCAAATCCGGTGAGCCCTGAGCGTGCCTGCTGCAATAGTGCTGGCATATCGGCTTTGTTACAGAGATCGGAAATTGCCTCGGCCTGGATCAGCGTGTTGCGTACGGCGGCCAGGTCCCGGGGGCCGCCGCGATCCAGAGCAAGCCGGGACAGGGCCCGATCCAGATCGGGTGTTTTGCGCAGTGCCGTGCGTAGCGACTGGGCGAGTTGTGTTTGTCCCACCACGAAGTCCAGCGCCGTCAACCGGGCTCGGATCACATCAAGATTACGCGAGGGGCTGGACAGCCGTTGTTCCAGAAGCCGACCGCCAGCGGGGGTAACGGTCCGGTCCACCACTGCAAGCAGCGAACCACCGCGACCACCGGTCAGCGCGCGGGTGAGCTCCAGACTGCGACGGGTTGCAGCATCAATCTGCACCACGCGATCCTCAGCCTCCTGCTGCGGGGGCTGAAGCAGCGGTAGCTTACCCTTCTGTGTGATGTCGAGATAGTCGATGACCGCGCCCATGGCCGAAATCTCTGCCCGGCTGAAAGAGCCGTAGGATTCCAATGTTGAGACCTTAAAGAGATCACAGATGCGTTTTTCAGCGGCGGTGCTGTCGAAGCTGGATTTTGCCAGAGGGGTCACTGGGATCTGGTGGTCCTCTGCGATGGTGCGCAGCTGGTCCAGCGCAGGACCATCGGGGACAATCAACTCCGATGGCGCCAGTCTGGCCAGTTCAGGGGACACCCGGACGGAGGCAACCGGCATCACATGGAACGCGCCAGTTGAGATATCCGCCCAGGCGAGCGCTGCCTGATCGCGCAGCTCGCAATAGGCGGTGAGGAAATTGTGGCGGCGCGCCTCCAGAAGGGAATCTTCGGTGATGGTGCCGGGTGTGACCAGCCGCACCACATCGCGTTTCACGACGGATTTGGAGCCACGCTTCTTGGCCTCTGCCGGGCTTTCCAGCTGCTCTCCTACCGCGACGCGAAATCCCTTTCGGATCAGTGTCAGCAGATAGCCTTCGGCGGCATGGACCGGGACACCGCACATCGGAATATCGTTGCCATCGTGTTTGCCGCGTTTGGTTAGTGCGATGTCGAGTGCCTCTGCCGCGTTGACGGCATCGTCAAAGAACATCTCGTAGAAATCGCCCATGCGGTAGAACAAGAGGGCATCCGGATACTGCGCCTTGATGTCGAGGTATTGGGCCATCATCGGCGTGACTGTGGACAAAGTTCGGCTCCGTAAAATGGGGGATTTCTTTGGCGCGACCTTACAAATCAGGCGGCTGCGACGAAAGGTGAAAACGCAACTTCGTTGAGAAGAGGCGCGCGCTGGGCTATGACGCTTGGGACAGTGAGAGGACACCCAAAGCCAATGCCCAAAGCGAAGATTACTAACGAAGAGGCGCTTGCCTTCCATCTGGAACCGACCCCCGGCAAATGGGAGATCAACGCAACGGTCCCGATGACCACGCAGCGTGATCTGTCATTGGCCTATTCTCCCGGTGTCGCTGTGCCCTGCGAAGCCATCGCGGAAAATCCAGAGACGGCCTATGACTATACAAACAAAGGAAATTTGGTCGCGGTCATCTCCAACGGGACTGCGGTTCTGGGGTTGGGCAATCTTGGGGCGCTGGGCTCCAAACCGGTGATGGAGGGAAAATCTGTCCTGTTCAAACGGTTTGCCGATGTGAATTCGATCGACATTGAGCTGGATACCGAAGACCCGGATGAGTTCATCAAGGCGGTGCGTCTGATGGGGCCGACCTTTGGTGGGATCAATCTTGAGGATATCAAGGCGCCGGAGTGTTTCATCATTGAGCAGCGCCTCAAAGAAGAGATGGACATTCCTGTCTTCCATGATGATCAGCATGGCACGGCGGTGATCTGTGCGGCCGGTCTGATCAATGCGTTGCATATTTCCGGCAAGAAGATCGAGGATGTGAAGATCGTCCTCAACGGTGCCGGTGCCGCAGGTATTGCCTGTATCGAATTGCTGAAGGCGATGGGCGCCCGGCATGACAATTGCATCGTCTGCGATACAAAAGGTGTGATTTATCAGGGTCGCACCGAGGGTATGAACCAGTGGAAGTCTGCCCATGCGGTCAAGACCGATCTGCGCACGCTGGAAGAGGCGATGCAGGACGCGGATGTGTTCCTTGGCGTATCTGTCAAAGGGGCGGTGACACAGGACATGGTGAAATCCATGGCGGACAATCCGGTGATCTTTGCAATGGCAAACCCCGATCCGGAAATCACCCCGGAGGAGGCGCATGAGGTGCGTGTGGATGCGATTGTCGCCACTGGTCGGTCGGATTACCCCAACCAGGTCAATAACGTTCTTGGCTTTCCCTATCTGTTCCGTGGCGCCCTGGACATCCACGCCCGGGCCATCAATGACGAGATGAAAATCGCCTGTGCCCATGCGCTGGCCGGTCTCGCGCGTGAGGATGTACCGGATGAGGTGGCGCTGGCTTACGGCAAATCGCTGTCCTTTGGCCGGGACTATATCATCCCGACTCCATTTGATCCGCGTCTGATCCATCGGATCCCGCCTGCTGTGGCAAAGGTCGGGATGGACACAGGTGTTGCGCGCCGTCCGATCATTGACATGGATGCCTATGAGCATGGGCTGCGTGGGCGGATGGATCCAACCCAGTCGATCCTGCGTGGTCTGAACGCTCGCGCCCGTGCAGCGCAATCACGCATGATCTTTGCCGAGGGCGACGACCCTCGCGTTCTGCGCGCGGCGGTAATGTATCAGCGATCCGGCTTCGGCAAGGCGTTGGTTGTTGGTCGTCCAGAGGATGTGCGTAGCAAGCTGGAAACTGCAGGTCTGGGCGATGCGGTGCGCGAGCTGGAGATCATCAACGCGGCCAATACCCAGCATTTCGAGACTTATAAGGATTTCCTTTACGAGCGGCTGAACCGCAAGGGCTTTGATCGCAAGGATGTCCACCGTCTGGTCGGGCGCGACCGGCATGTATTTTCGGCCCTGATGCTCGCCCATGGTCACGGCGACGGGTTGGTCACCGGAGCCACCCGAAAATCAGCGCATGTTCTTGATCAGATCAATCATGTGTTTGATGCCGATGCGACCAACGGATCGGCTGGCGTCACGGCGCTGCTACACAAGGGGCGCATCGTGTTGATTGGTGATACTCTGGTGCATGAATGGCCGGATGAAAACGATCTGGCCAATATCGCGGAACATGCTGCAGGCGTTGCCCGACATATGGGGTTGGAACCTCGGGTCGCATTTGTCAGCTTCTCCACCTTTGGCTACCCGGTATCTGAGCGTGCGGAAAAAATGCATCTGGCACCTGCAGTGCTGGATCAGCGTGGTGTCGATTTTGAGTACGAAGGCGAGATGACTGTGGACGTTGCTCTGAACGCTAAGGCGCAGGAGGCTTATCCCTTCCAGCGCCTGACTGGACCAGCCAATATCCTGATCGTTCCGGCGCGGCATTCCGCGTCGATTTCGGTTAAGCTGATGCAGGAAATGGGTGGGGCAACTGTTGTTGGTCCGATCCTGTCAGGTGTCGACAAGCCGATCCAGATCTGCTCGACCACCTCGACAGCAAATGATGTTCTGAACATGGCGGTTCTGGCTGCCTGTAATATCGGGTGATCTCATGGCGATCTGGAACCTAGGCTCAATCAATGCCGACATGATTTATGCGCTGCCTCATATGCCGACTGCGGGGGAAACCCTCGCGGCGACGGGGCTGGAGCAGTATCTGGGCGGCAAAGGCGCCAATATGTCGGTCGCGGCTGCGCGTGCCGGTAGCCATGTTTGTCATCTGGGCGCCGTCGGGCCGGAAGGGGCATGGGCCGTCACGCGTTTGTTGGAATACGGTGTCGATACGCGTCACATCGCCCAGTTGGATGTGCCTACCGGCCACGCCATCATTGCCGTTGACCCCACTGGCGAGAACCAGATCATCCTATTCCCCGGCGCAAACCGGGAGATCAGCGAAGACCAGATTGGCGCAGCGCTGTCTGCCGCCAGTGCGGGTGATATCCTGGTGATGCAAAACGAGACCAACATGCAGGCCGAGGCAGCCCAAATGGGGCGTGATCTGGGGTTGAAGGTTGCCTATGCGGCAGCACCGTTTGATGCAGCGGCGGTTCAAGCGGTCTTGCCCTATCTCGACTATCTGTTCCTGAATGAGGTTGAGGCCGAGCAGTTGCGCGATGCGACAGGCAAAACGCCTGAGGCGCTGGGCGTTGCAGATGTGATTGTGACGTTGGGCGCCAAGGGGGCGCGCCACTACGACACGACGGCGGGAACCACTCATGACGTCGCGGCGCATTCCGTTGTCCCGGTTGATACCACAGGGGCGGGTGACACTTTCACTGGCTATGTGCTGTCTGGTCTGGATCGTGGGTTGCCGATGGCGCAGGCGCTGGCACAGGCCAATCGCGCTGCCGCGCTGATGGTGACACGTAAGGGCACCGCCGATGTGATCCCAGATTTGAAAGAGGTGCAGGACGCACGTTTCTGATCGCCACGACCTGTTCTTAGCAGGAAAAGGCGCGGTGTATTCCCGCGCCTTTTCCATTTCATCACCTCAGGGCCGTTGTTAATGCCCCTTTGCGAAAGGCGCTGCATCCCCCCAAAGCTGCAACACGCGGGCGTCACGCCCACAGGCCTTTCGATAGCGCTTATAGGCTTCAGACTGACGTTTGGGGCCAAAACGCGTGAGAACCAGTTTGCGACCCTTGTAGTAGTCCTGATGATAAGCCTCGGCAGGGTAGAAAGCGGTCGCTGGCAGAATTGGCGTGACGATGGTTTGGCCGAGTGCGGATTGCGCCTCGGATTTGGCGGCCTTGGCGACAGATGTCTGATCCGCGCTGGAAGTGAAAATGGCCGTCCTATAGCTGTCGCCGCGGTCACAGAACTGACCATCTGCGTCGGTGGGGTCGACCGAGCGCAGGAACATCGACAACAGCTGCTTGCGTGTCACCATGGTCGGATCAAACCGGATTTGAACTGCTTCGTAATGCCCGGTGCCACCTGCCGTGACCTGTTTGTAGGTGGGCGATTTGGTGTTGCCACCTGTGTAGCCGGACACCGCCGAGAGCACGCCGGGGACGCTTTCGAAATCACTCTCAACACACCAGAAGCAACCGCCGGCGACGGTCAGGGTTTCAACACTCTGGGCATGGGCCTGATGTCCTTTCACGGCCACGGCCAGCAGCATGAACAGGGTCAGGACAATTGGTCTTGCGGTGTTTGTCGAACGCATCATCGCCTCCATCGTTGCGTTACATTGGCCCGCGCGCTGTTTGGGCTCAATCACGTGACATGGTTTGTCACGGCTTGGTGACGGGAAGTTACCGCTTGGAAATAGGATCCAATCCTTCTAGCGTGCGCCACGCAGGAGGAGCAGATGACCGAAAAAATGAGCACGCATCAAGCGCAGGAAGACCAGCGAAACGAAGAGATCCTGATCTATCTGAATGGTGAGATTGTTCCCAAAGCCGAGGCCAAGGTCAGCGTCTATGACAGCGGTTTCATGCTGGGGGATGGTGTCTGGGAGGGGCTGCGGCTGTACAACGGGACCTGGGCGTTCATTGATGAACATCTCGACCGCTTGTTTGAGGCTGCGAAGACCATTGATCTGGACATCGGGATGGACCGAGATCAGGTCAAACAAGCTGTACTAGACACGCAAAGTGCCAATGACATGATCAGCGATGCCCACGCGCGCCTGATGGTCACGCGTGGGGTTAAAACCCGCCCGTTCCAGCACCCATCGTTGTCGCGGCAGGGGCCGACGTTCACCATCATCATGGAGCATTCGCGCCCAAACCTGCCGCGCCCGATCCGGTTGGCGACAGTGCCACATCTGCGCGGGTTGCCGATGACACAGGATCCGAAGCTGAATTCACATTCCAAGCTGAACTGCATTCTGGCCTGTATCGCGGCGGAGAAAGCGGGTGCCGATGAGGGGCTGATGCTGGACGTGAATGGGTTCGTGAATACGACCAATGCCTGCAATTTTTTCATCGTACGCAAGGGGGCGGTTTGGACCTCGACCGGCGACTATTGCATGAACGGGATTACCCGGCAGAAGGTCATCGACCTGTGCCGCGCCAATGATATTCCGGTGTTTGAGCGCAACTACTCCCTGGTGGATACCTACGGCGCTGATGAGGCGTTTCTGACCGGCACCTTTGGGGCACAGACACCGGTGGGTGATATCGATGGGCGGCAGATTGGTGATGGCGAGATGGGACCGGTGACCAAGCGTTTGCGTGCACTGTACAAGGATCTGATCGCGCAGGAGTGTGCCTGATGCGGATTGCCATGTGGTCAGGGCCACGCAACCTGTCGACTGCAATGATGTATGCCTTTGGCAATCGCGGCGATTGCGCTGTGGTGGATGAGCCCTTTTATGCGGCCTATCTGGCGCAGACCGGTCTGGAGCATCCCATGCGTGCCGATATTCTGGAAAGTCAGTCCAGAGACGCTGAGGTTGTCGCCGCTTCCCTATTGGGGTCGGTGCCTGCTGCAAAACCGTTTTTCTATCAAAAACATATGACTCAGCATATGATTGACGGAATACCGCGCGACTGGATGCGCGAGGTCACAAATGTGTTTCTGATCCGCCATCCGGCGCGGGTCATTGCCTCATATGCCGAGAAACGGGAAAACCCTACGTTGGATGATATTGGGTTTCGCCAGCAGGCTGAGCTGTTCGATCTGGTGAAACGCTGGGATCAGGCGCCGGTGGTGGTGGATAGCGATGATATCCGCAGCGATCCTGCAATGGTGTTGGAGCGGCTCTGTGAGAGGCTTGGCATACCGTTTTCCCCGAAGATGCTATCATGGCCAATGGGGGGACATAAGGACGATGGCATCTGGGCGGCGCATTGGTATGGGTCTGTCTGGCAGTCGACCAAATTTGCAGGACCCGAAGGGCCGTTGCCTGAAGTGCCTGCAACCTTGCAGCCGGTTCTTGAGGCCGCTTTGCCCTACTATGAACGATTGAAAGCGCAGAAAATCTGATCGGGTAAGGGGGCGCTGCCCCCTCGCGCCTCTGGCGCTTCACCCCCGGAGTATTTTCGGAAAGGTGACACTTATCAAGCGTGTTTCGCTTAGCTGATCAGTTTGCCCAGCTTCATCGCCACGCCCATATCACCTGATATTTTCAGCTTACCCATCATCACGCCGGTCATCGGGTTCAATTTCCCGGCCAGCAGCTTTTTCAGATTCTCGGTGCTGATGCGGATAGTGCAGTCAGTGTCTCGGTTTTTCGTTGAAGCATCGCCATCCGCAAGGACGATGACACCATCGTCGCCACAGTCGAATTTCAGCGACCCGTCAAAGGTTTTTCCGGTCAGGCCGGCGCGGATGCCCTCCGCCAATGGTTGTAGTGCCATGATGTCTCCCCTCGGTGTCTCTCGTTGCGCCAAGGGTTAGGCATCGGGGTGTCAGCGGGCAAGGGTGACCAAAGGGGAGGTCGCGTCAGTTGTCAGCCAAGCGCATCATGGGTGACAGGGCAGGGGATGCCGTCGAAGAACGTCTCCAACACTGCGTTGAATACCTGTGGGGCGTCAGAAACCGAGGTGAAGAGCGTCATGGAGGAACGCAGTTTCTTGGCATCGGTTTCGCCAAGGATATCCTGGGCGCTGCGATCCTTATGACTCAGCAGCAATTCGCTGGCTTCGGTCAATCGCGTGCGCAGAACCGGGTGGGCAAGGTAGGCGGTTGCCTCCGCCAGGTCCTCTATCCCGTAGAGCTGGGCCATATGGGACTGACCAAGGTCGGCGAGTTGCGGAAAGACGAACCACATCCAGTGGCTCGTCTTTTTTCCCGCAGAGAGTTCGGCGCGGACATCGTTCCAAACGGTGTCTTGCGCTTCGACGAACATCTCCATCTCTTCAGTCAGATCGTCGTCTATATCGTCTGTGATATCGACGTGGTCGCTCATTTTTTTAACCGGCGCTCGCGGGCGGCGAGGAGCTTCAGTCGCAGTGCGTTCAGCTGGATGAAACCGGCGGCGTCTTTCTGATCATAGGCGCCGGCGTCGTCCTCAAAGGTCACGTGGGCTTCAGAGTAGAGCGAGTGATCTGACCAGCGACCTACCGTGGTTGCCGAGCCTTTGTAAAGCTTCACGCGGACGGTGCCGGTGACATGTTCCTGGCTGCGATCAATGGCGGCTTGCAGCATTTCGCGCTCGGGCGAGTACCAGAAACCGTTGTAGATCAGCTCTGCATATTGCGGCATCAGCTGGTCTTTGAGGTGCATTGCGCCACGGTCCATGGTGATGGATTCAATACCACGGTGGGCCTCAAGGAGGATGGTGCCGCCGGGGGTTTCGTAGATGCCGCGGGACTTCATGCCGACAAAACGCCCCTCGACGAGGTCAAGACGGCCGATGCCGTGTTTGCCGCCGTATTCATTGAGCTGGGTCAGGATGGTCGCGGGCGACATCGCTTCGCCGTTGATGCTGACCGCGTCTCCTTTTTCGAAACCGATCTCGATGAATTCGGCCTCGTTTGGGGCGTCCTCCGGATGAACGGTGCGCTGGTAGACATAGTCGGGCGCGGCCACGGCGGGATCTTCCAGTACCTTGCCCTCAGAGGAGGTATGCAGAAGATTGGCATCAACCGAGAAAGGCGCCTCGCCACGCTTGTCCTTGGCCACAGGGATCTGGTGGGCTTCTGCGAATTCCAGCAGGCGGGTCCGCGAAGTCAGATCCCACTCACGCCATGGGGCAATCACTTTGATGTCGGGGTTCAGCGCATAGGCCGCCAGTTCGAAGCGGACCTGATCGTTGCCCTTCCCGGTGGCGCCATGGGCGACCGCATCGGCACCGGTGGCTTCGGCGATCTCAACAAGGCGTTTGGAGATCAGCGGGCGGGCGATGGAGGTGCCCAGCAGGTAGAGACCTTCGTAGACGGCATTTGCTCGGAACATCGGGAAGACGAAATCCCGCACGAATTCCTCGCGTACGTCTTCGATGAAGATGTTCTCCGGCTTGATACCCAAGAGCTCGGCTTTCTGGCGTGCGGGCTCCAGTTCTTCACCCTGGCCGAGATCGGCGGTGAAAGTCACAACTTCGCAACCGTATTCGGTCTGCAGCCATTTCAGAATGATTGACGTATCAAGACCGCCGGAGTAGGCGAGGACAACTTTCTTGGGCGCGGACATTGTATTTCCTCTTGATCAGAACGCCTGCGGCCTACCCGGTTTTTGTCAGAAGGGCAAGGTTTTCCCCGGATCGGAACCTGAACGCGCACATTATGGTCACGCGCGGCGATTGAGCAGTATTGGAGTATGAATAAATGATTGGCTGGAAGCTATTTCTACATTCGGTAAGCATGGTGCAGCGGAATGTCCCGCAGCTGATGCGGATCTTTCTTGTTCCCGCGTTGATCGTGTTGGCGATCGCCTATTTGGCCATCGGTGGCTTGCTTGGCGATATTGGGCTTCAGGCGCGCGGGTTTGACGGCAACATGTTCTTTTCAGTTCTCTGGCGTATCGTTGGACTGTGGCTGGTGATTGGCTTGATTGGCACGTGGACCGTGGTGGCCTGGCATCGCTACATTCTGCTGGAAGAGCATCCTCGCGGCTGGCTTCCAGCATTGCATAAAGCGGAGGTGGGCAACTATATCTTGGGTCTGATCAAGCTGTTTTTTATCGCCATTCTGTTCTACGGTGCCCTAGCATTTATCGGGTCTGCATTGGTTCAGAGTATCGGGATGGTTGGCCTGTACCTGTTGTTGGCCGTTGGCGCGCTGATCACGATATTCATGTACAGGTTTGCATTGATCCTACCGGCGGCGGCGCTTGGTAAACCTATTGGTGTGAGCGAGTCACTGGCACTGACAACCGGTGCATTCGGAACCTTGTTCGTCCTCGGCCTTTGTCTTTTTGGTCTGCAGCTCGTGGCTGAACTGATCCTGTTCCTTGTGGCTGATGCTGTGCTGATCGCGATGGTGCTTGATATAGCTTTCTCTGTCGTGCTTGCGATCCTGAATATCAGCGCTCTCACCACGCTTTATGGCTACTACGTGGAGAAACGGCCGATCTGATCGGCGGTATTCTTCAGTATGATTTGACCTTGCCCCCTTGTCTTGGGGGCGGGGTTGGGTCACTCAAGTGACATGAGTGACTTTCAGACCCAGGCCCGGGCCGCCGAACAGGCCATGCGCGCGATTTTTCCTGCCACACCGCTGCAGCGCAGCGCGCTATTGTCAGAGCGGTTTGACGCTGAGATTTACCTCAAGCGAGAAGACCTGAGCCCGGTACGGTCCTACAAGATCCGTGGCGCGTTCAACGCAATGCGTAAGCAGCTGGAGCAATCACTGTTTGTTTGCGCGTCAGCGGGCAATCACGCGCAGGGCGTCGCCTATATGTGCCGCGAATTGGGCAAGCGGGGCGTGATCTTTATGCCGGTGACCACACCACAGCAGAAGATCCAGAAAACCCGGATGTTTGGCGGCGATAGTGTCGAGATCCATCTGGTTGGCGATTATTTCGATGACACTTTGGCTGCGGCGCAGAAGTGGTGTGCTGATGAGGGTGGTCATTTCCTGTCACCGTTTGACGATGATGACGTGATTGAGGGGCAAAGCTCCATCGCGGTGGAGATTGAGGCTCAGCTGGGTGCGGCCCCGGACCATGTGATCCTGCCGGTTGGTGGCGGTGGCATGTCGTCAGGCGTCGCGCGTTGGTTCGGGGATCGGGTGCATTGTCTGTTTGCGGAACCCTCGGGCGGGGCATGCCTGCGGGCTGCGCTGGCTGCAGGGCATCCCGTTGCATTGGATCATGTTGATACATTTGTCGACGGCGCCGCTGTTGGTCGTGTTGGCGCACGGCCGTTTGAGGTCCTGAAACAAGTCCCATTGCCCGATGTGCTGTCGATTGCCGAAGATCGCATCTGTACAACAATACTTGAGATGCTGAACGTCGAAGGTGTGGTGCTTGAACCTGCCGGGGCGCTGGCGATTGAGGCTCTGCGTGATGTACGTTCCTGGATCCGCGGCAAAACCGTGGTCTGCCTGACCTCCGGCGGCAATTTTGATTTCGAGCGCCTGCCGGAAGTGAAGGAACGCGCGCAGCGCTACATGGGGCTGAAGAAGTATTTTCTGCTACGCCTGCCGCAGCGGCCCGGCGCGCTGAAGGAGTTTCTCGGCATTCTGGGTCCTGAGGATGATATCGCCCGGTTCGAGTATATGAAGAAATCGGCGCGCAACTTTGGCTCGGTGCTGATTGGGATTGAAACCAAGCGTCCTGAGAATTTCGCTGATCTCTATGCCCGGCTGGATGCTGCTGGATTTGCCTATACCGACATCACCAGCGACGAGACCTTGGCACAGTTTGTGATCTGAGCCGGTATCGGCTCAGAGTTGGCTGCTCATATCGCGCAGAAACTCTTCCTTGGAATTTTCATAGCTGGCAATGATGGCACCGGTGTCTACGTCTTTGGCCTCTCCTTGGGCAGAGCGGCGCTCGCCCTCTTGGCAGAGACGGGAAAACTGACGAAACCCGAGGTTTAATGCGCTGCCTTTCAGGAAGTGAAGGTCCTGTTCCAATGTTGCCAGATCGGGTGATCGCAGCTTTTCGATAACACCTTCGACCTCTTCCAGGAAAATTTCGACAACTTCGGAGAAGTCCTCAGCGCCGACTTCCTCGTGCAGCTCTTTCGCGCGTGACCAATCAATCATCTTTGCAAACCTTGTTTTGATATCGCATTTTACGATTGCTTTACTTATAAACTCGTAAATCACCGATTAACGCGAGGCTAGGCTGATAATTCGCAAACTTCACCTCCTGTTAAGCGAAGAGCGCGATAGTGACTTGCGTTTAAGGTATCTTGCGCCGTTTTTTGTGGGGTTCACTCGGTGTTGCCAGACAGTTCGATCGAAATAAACCAAGAGGTTACGACCAATTCGATCCGCCGTGTTCTGGTGGTCGATGACAGCCGTCTGCAACGGCGAATCTTGGTCGCATCGCTGAAAAAATGGGGATTCGAGGTTGTCGAAGCCGAGAGCGGCGAGGCAGCGATGGAGATTTGCGAGAGTGATCCGCCGGATTTGATTCTCAGCGACTGGATGATGCCGGGGATGAACGGCCTGGAGTTCTGCCGGGCGTTTCGCACAAAGTCTCAGGACAACTACAGCTATTTTATCCTGCTAACCTCGAAGAGCGAAAAGAACGAGGTGGCACAGGGCCTGGATGCGGGCGCGGATGACTTCCTGACCAAGCCGGTCAGTTCGGACGAGTTGCGCGCCCGGATTTCCGCGGGGGAGCGCATTCTGCGGATGCAGCGCGAGCTTTCTGAGAAAAACCGGATTGTATCAGACACGCTGGATGAACTGCAGCGGGTTTATGACGCGATTGACAAGGATCTGATTCAGGCCCGGAAAATTCAGGAGTCATTGGTCCCCGAACTCTCCCGCGATTTCGGGTCCTCCACCGTAAGCCTGCTGCTGAAACCCTGCGGCCACATCGGGGGCGATCTGGTCGGTATGTTCTCACCCGGTGTGAACCGGATCGGGTTCTATTCGGTGGATGTCTCCGGGCACGGCATCACATCTGCGATGATGACCGCGCGGCTCGGCGGGTATCTGTCGTCGACCTATTTTGATCAGAATGTCGGGATGGAGAAGCGGTTCAACCGCTTCTATGCGCTGCGTCAGCCGGAAGAGGTCGCCAGTCTGCTGAACGCGCGGCTGATCGCGGATACCGGGATCGAAGAATATTTTACCATGGCCTATTGCATCGTCGATCTGCGCAGCGGCGTGCTGAAGATGGTGCAGGCAGGTCATCCGCATCCGCTGCTGATCCGCAAAGATGGCAGCACCGAGTTTATTGGCAAGGGTGGCGTTCCAGTTGGTCTGGTGCCGGACATCACATATTCGCAGGAAGATGTGGTGATGGAGAAGGGCGACCGCCTGCTGCTGTATTCCGATGGCTTTACAGAGGCCCGTCTGGAAAATGGCGAGATGCTTGAGGCGGAAGGTCTGGTTGAGCTTATTGGAAAGTGCAACGCGGAGCAGACCGGTCAGGAATTCCTGGATGACCTTTATTGGAACCTGACACAGGTGATGTCCTCGCAATACGGGTTGGAGGATGACGTCTCCGCGACCTTGTTTGAGTATGAAGGTCCATAGAGCGTCAGGGCGGGCACCACAGATGCTGGCTTTTGTACCATTACCTGACCGGTTAGCTCTGCCCCATCAATCGCGCAATAATGCTAGCGAAATGCCGATCTCCAGCATTGCCGAGGATTTCACATGCGACGTCCGCGCGCATCCACACCGCATCATGCAACGGCTCGGTGGGTGGGCGGACCTGACGCGCCGGACGCGCGATATAGATATGGCAGAGTTTCTCTGCCCAGAGATCATACTCTGGCATATAGGCAAATCGGCGAAACGTGCCCAGCTTGCGTGGTTGAGAGATGGTCCAGCCGGTTTCTTCCATTACCTCGCGGTGTAACGCCGGAATAGGCGATTCTCCCGGATCAATGCCCCCTCCTGGCAGCTGAATATCCGGGCCGGGCTCACGCTGACAGGTCAGCAACAGCTTGCCAGTGCGCGGCAATAGCGCGTAGACCCCTGGCCGCCGTCGGTAGCTTTGCGATTTTTCCGGCGTATCGCCAAAACGTCTGATCACGGCGCTGACCTCTTCACTCTGATGATGTAAACCCTATATAGGCCCGATATGCCAATCCACGGCGCGTAAGGAAACCCCATGACACTTGTATCGAAAATCGCGTGGGACGATACCGTCCTGCCCTTCCAGCTTGATGTATCGGACATGCGCGGCCGCGTCGCGCGGTTGGATGGTGTGCTGGATGGCATTCTGAAGCAGCATAATTACCCGCCTGTTGTTGAAGCGCTGGTTGCTGAAATGGCGTTGCTGACGGCATTGATTGGCCAGACCATGAAACTGCAGTGGAAACTGTCGTTGCAGGTCCAGTCCAAAGGGGCGGTGCGCATGATTGCCACCGATTATTATGCGCCCGCAGCCGAGGGAGAGCCCGCACGTATTCGTGCCTATGCCAGCTTCGATGATTCACGGCTCACCAATGGTGCGCCGTTTGATCAGGTGGGCGAGGGATATTTCGCCATTCTCGTCGATCAGGGAGAGGGAATGAAGCCCTACCAGGGAATCACACCGCTAGCTGGTGGTTCTTTGGCGTCCTGTGCCGAGGCGTATTTCGCGCAGTCGGAGCAGCTTCCGACACGTTTCTCGCTCAGCTTTGGGCGCTCGGCTGAACCTGGGGTTCCGGAACACTGGCGCGCTGGTGGCATCATGTTGCAGCAGATGCCAAAGGCCTCCCCGTTCGTTGCGGATGGCGAAGGCACTGGTGCGACGCTTGCCGCAGAGGATCTGGTCAGCGGCGAAGAGGGGGAGAACTGGAACCGTGTGATGCACCTGCTGGCGACCGTAGAAGACATGGAGTTGATCGGCCCCTCGGTGACGCCGACAGATCTTCTTTTGCGATTGTTTCACGAGGAACAACCGCGAGTCTTTGATGCGCAGGCGGTCAAATTCGGCTGCACGTGTTCCACCGACCGGGTGCGCGAAAGCCTGTCGATCTATTCGGCAAAGGATATTGCGACCATGACAACAGATGAGGGGCGCGTGACAGCCGATTGCCAGTTTTGCGGTGCGCATTACGACCTTGATCCTGCGACGCTGGGATTTGAGGCAGATGCAGGCGATAGCGAACAGGGTGAGAGTGCCTGATCTTCGGGCACAGCTGACCGCCGCGCTGGGCACAAAGGGGGAAGGGTCCTCGGATTTCGACCTGAACCCCGACGTCGTCCTTCCCGTTGATCGTAAACTGCGACCAGCCGGTGTCCTCGTGGCGATCAGCACTGCAGCGGGCGCGCCGCGTGTTATTCTGACCAAACGCTCATCTGCATTGAAGCACCATCCGGGTCAGATCGCCTTCGCCGGTGGGAAACAGGACGACGCAGATGCAAGCGTGACGGATGCCGCCCTGAGGGAAGCCTGGGAGGAAATTGGTCTGCCGCGCCACCTGCCGCAGATCGTCGGACAACTGCCGATACATGAAACCGTCACTGGGTTCACGGTGACGCCTGTAGTTGCCCTGATTGATCAACCGTTTGATATTCTGGCCGAAGCGGGTGAGGTGGCTGAAGTCTTCAGCGTGCCGCTCTCGCATCTTTGCGATCCGTCGAACTATCAGATCCAGTCCCGGCGTTGGCGGGGAATACGGCGGCATTACTTTGCAGTGCCCTACGGCCCCTATTATATCTGGGGCGCCACCGCACGCATGTTGCGCGGCCTTGCCGAACGGATGCAGGCATGACCCGTGTCAAAGCAAAATGGCTGGAAGATCCAGATGTGCAGCACGTCTGCGAGGTCCTGACAAAAGGTGGGGCGGAGGTCTATTTTGTCGGCGGCTGTGTGCGCAACGCGCTATTGGGGGTACCGGTTTCGGATCTTGATCTCTCGACCAATGTAGCTCCACAGCGTGTCATGGCCCTCGCCGAAGAGGCCGGGATCAAGGCCATACCAACAGGCATTGACCATGGCACCGTGACATTGGTCTATCGCGGGACCCCTTATGAGATCACCACGTTTCGCCGTGATGTGGTTACCGATGGACGTCGCGCCGTCGTGGCATTTGCCGACCGGATCGAGGAGGACGCTGCGCGGCGCGATTTCACAATGAATGCGCTCTATGCCCGTCCCGATGGGGTGCTGGTGGACCCGTTGAATGGCCTGCCAGATTTGCATGCACGGGCAGTCCGGTTCATCGGCAGTGCCGCGCAGCGGATCCGCGAGGATTACCTACGCTCGCTGCGCTATTTCAGATTTCATGCCTGGTATGGCAACTCAGATGCCGGTTTCGACCCGGACGCATTATCGGCCATCGCCGAAAACCTGGATGGGATTGGTCGTCTCTCGCGCGAACGGGTGGGCAGTGAAGTGCTGAAGCTGCTCGCAGCGCCTGATCCGGCGCCGGCAATCGCGGTGATGCGGCAGGTTGGCCTGCTATCTCTGATTCTTCCGGGAAGTGATGATCGTGCTCTGGGGCCGCTCATCCATCTGGAGGGAGGCATATCTGCCGATCCGCTTTGCCGTCTGGCCGCGCTGGGCGGGGATGCGCCATGGGAGGCGCTGCGCCTGAGTAAATCCCAAGCTGCGGATGTGCGCCTGCTGCGTGCAGGTGCGGAAGGAACGGACGGACCGGCGACACTGGCTTATCATCACGGCGCGAGCACGGCGCGCAATGTGATGCTGTTGCGATCCGCCTTATTCGAGGCGCCGATAGCACCTGATGTCGAGACTGAAATTACCAAAGGAGCCGCAGCGGTATTTCCGCTCTCTGCCAAGGATTTGATGCCGGATCTGCAGGGACCAGCGCTGGGTGCGGCACTCAAATCCTTGCAAAAGGACTGGATCAGATCTGGGTTCATGCTCGACCGCGATGCGTTGTTGAAACGGCTGCTCTAGTCTGCCCTTTTTTAGCGCGCCCCATCAAAAAGGGGTGACAGAGCGTATTTTTTTTCCTACCCATAAGGGACCATCTTATGACGGGAGGAATACGCATGTACCACGGGATCTGGCACGACTGACGCCTGACCTGTCCGACATATGTCGGGAGGCCACGGCTATGGCCTCTGTTCGCATGACTATTCCCTATGCTCAATTATTGGAGCACCCGTATGTTTCGTTTCTTCGAAAACCTTGTCGACCCTTATTGTGACTACCTGGAAACAGACACGCCGCCGCGGCAGCTGTGGCCGTTTCTGAAGGACTACTCACAACCTTTCAAAAAAGTGTTCGCAGTCACCGCGCTGATGTCGGTGATTGTGGCTGGTGTGGAAATTGGCCTGATCCATTACATGGGGCGGGTGGTCGACCTGTTGTCTGGTGAACCAGCCAAGGTGTGGCAGGACCACGGTACGGAATTCATCCTGTTGGCGGTTTTCATTCTGACTGTGCGTCCGCTGTTACAGCTGTTCGATGTGTTGTTGCTGAACAATGCGATCTTGCCGAATTTCGGCACGCTTATCCGCTGGAGGTCGCATAAACATGTTCTTCGGCAATCGGTTGGCTGGTTCGAGAATGATTTTGCCGGACGGATCGCCAACCGTATTATGCAGACCCCGCCCGCCGCTGGCGAGGTGGTGTTTCAGGTTTTTGACGCGATCACCTTTGCGCTCGCTTATTTGGTGGGGGCCGCGCTGTTGTTGTGGCTTGCGGACGTCCGGTTGTTGCTGCCGCTCTTGGTTTGGTTCGCGCTCTATGCGGTGCTGATCCGCTGGACCGTGCGCCGGGTTGGACCAGCCAGCCAGGCGGCATCTGATGCGCGCTCTACCGTGACGGGCCGGGTTGTGGACAGCTATTCCAATATTCATTCGGTGAAGATGTTCGCTCATCACAACACCGAACTCACATATGCCAAAGAGGCAATCGAGGGCACGCGCAAGACGTTCCAGGCGGAGATGAGGCTCTACACCATTATGGATGCCGCGCTGGTGACGTTGAATGGATTGTTGATTGTTGGTGTTGTCGGTTGGGCAATCCTGCTGTGGATGCAGGGTCTTGCCTCGGTCGGGGTGGTTGCGGCTGCGACTGCGCTGACGCTGCGCCTCAACGCGATGACGGGTTGGATTATGTGGGCGCTGACCACGTTTTTCCGACAGCTTGGTGTTGTGGCGGAGGGGATGGAAACCATCGCCCAGCCGATTGATCTGGTGGATGCGGCCAATGCAACACCGCTTGATCTGCGTGAAGGCGCGGTGGAGCTGCGTGAGCTTTCACATCACTACGGGCGCGGCTCTGGTGGTCTGGATCGGATTACCCTGAACATCCGCGCGGGTGAGAAGATCGGCCTGATCGGGCGTTCCGGCGCCGGAAAATCCACGCTGGTGAAGCTGTTGCTGCGGTTCTACGATCCTGAGGGCGGTGCGATCCTGATCGACGGTCAGGACATTCGCATGGCGACGCAGGATAGTCTGCGTAGTCAGATCGGCATGGTGCAGCAGGATAGCGCATTGCTGCACCGCTCAGTCCGCGACAATCTGCTTTATGGTCGGCCTGATGCCACTGAGGCGGAGATGATTGAGGCGGCAAAGCAAGCACGCGCGCATGAGTTCATTCTGGATCTGGAAGACCCGGAGGGACGTCGCGGCTACGACGCTCATGTCGGGGAGCGCGGGGTGAAATTGTCGGGTGGCCAGCGTCAGCGGGTCACTTTGGCCCGTGTCATTCTGAAAGATGCGCCCATTCTGATCCTGGATGAGGCCACATCTGCTCTGGATTCTGAGGTGGAGGCTGAAATTCAGCAAACGCTTTATGGGATGATGCAGGGCAAGACGGTGATTGCGATTGCGCATCGCCTGTCCACCATTGCTCAGATGGATCGCATCCTAGTGCTGGATGATGGGCGGATTGTTGAAGAGGGAACACACGACGTGCTTTTGCGCTCGGAGGGCCTATATGCCCAGTTCTGGGCGCGCCAATCCGGCGGGTTCCTGAATATCGAGGCAGCAGAATGAAACTCGGCAATCTGATCGACGCATTTCAACCCGCCAAGGGCCCCCCGCCCAATCGGCTTGGGGGCTTCCTGCGCTGGTGCCTCTCTGGTGCCTGGCCGATGCTTGCACTTGCCGCGTTCTGTTCGGCGCTGGCTGGCGGGATGGAGGCGGGGACGGCCTATATATTGGGTCTGGTGATTGATACCGCGATTTCCAGCGGACCGGGGCAGTTCTTCTCTACCGGTAACCTTGTGATCATTGCCAGTGCGCTGGGGTTTTTCCTGCTGCTGCGGCCGATCTTGTTTGGCCTGTCTGCGGCATCCAATGCAATCATCGTGCAGCCAAACGTCAACCCGCTGGTTCTGTCGCGGCTCAATCGCTGGACGATGGGCCAATCGGTGCGCTTCTTCGACGATGATTTCGCGGGCCGTATCGCGCAGAAGCAGATGCAGACAGCCAATGCCGTGACTTCGGTTGCGGTTGAGATGATCAATGTGGTTGCTTTTGCGTTGGCCTCACTTCTGGGGGCGCTGGTGCTCTTGGGGGCGATTGATTGGAGGATTACCGGTCTGTTTGTGGTCTGGCTGGTTGGCTATTTCGCTACAATCCGCTGGTTTCTGCCACGCGTTCGCAAACGCTCCGCTGCGCGCGCTGGGGCGCGGGCGATGGTGTCAGGGCAGGTGGTTGATACGATCACCAACATCAAAACGGTGAAGCTGTTTGCCCATGCTGATTTTGAGGAGCGTACCGCGCAGGACTCCATGGCGGATTTCCGCACCAAAGCACTGCATTTCGGGTATCTTTCGGCCAGCTTCCGGTTTTGTCTGATGACGCTGGCGGGCGTCCTGCCAGTCTTGTTGATCGGTGCGACGCTGGTGCTGTGGCGCGACGGGATCGCAAGCGAAGGTGATATCGTCGCAGCTGGTGCGGTGTCCGTGCGCATTGCCCAGATGACTGGGTGGGTCAGTTTTACCCTCATGGCGATCTATTCCAATATTGGTGAGATTGAGAACGGCATGACGACCCTGACCCGTCCCGACCGGGTTGAGGATCAAACCGCCGCTGAGGTACTGGCCGTTACCGATGGGCAGATTGAGTTTCGCGAGGTCGGTTTTGCCTATGGGCGTGATATCGGGGGCATTCAGGGTGTTTCGCTGACCATTGCACCGGGCGAAAAGCTGGGCATCGTTGGTGCCTCCGGGGCGGGGAAGTCGACACTCGTTTCGCTTTTACTACGGCTCTATGATGGGGAAACTGGTCAGATCCTGATCGATGGGAAGGACATCGCAAAGGTCACCCAGAACTCGTTGCGCAGTCAGATTGGCATGGTCACGCAGGAAACTGCGATGTTCAATCGTTCGGCGCGGGACAACATCCTGTATGGTCGACCTGACGCCAGCGAACTGGAGCTGATCGCCGCCGCGCAAAAAGCCGAAGCGCATGAATTTATACACGATCTTGAGGATGGTCAGGGCCGCACCGGCTATGACGCCCATCTCGGCGAACGCGGGGTGAAGCTTTCTGGTGGGCAGCGGCAGCGTATCGCGCTGGCGCGCGCGATCCTGAAAGATGCTCCTATTCTTGTACTGGATGAGGCGACCTCGGCCCTTGATTCAGAGGTGGAAGCAGCCATTCAGTCTGCGCTTGAGCGCGTAATGCAGGGAAAAACCGTTCTGGCGATTGCGCATCGTCTGTCCACGTTGAGTGAAATGGACCGGATAATCGTCATGGATCAAGGGCGCATCGCCGAGACAGGCACGCATGACGCACTGCTGGAGCAGGGCGGTCTGTATGCGCAGTTCTGGGCGCGGCAGTCTGGTGGTTTCATCCGGACGGATGCTGATGATCAGGCGAGCAGTTCACTGTCGCCGCGGGATGCTGCGGAATAGGCGCCGTATGACCCATCGCAGCCGTCGTTCACACGGGGGCTGCGCATTTTTCTTTTGCATACGGCAGTCGCAGGGTATGCAGCGGCCATGACACATGCAGCTAGAACCACAGCCACAATCATTCGTCTGGGCCATCAGGGCGACGGGGTCGCCGAGGGCCCGCTTTTTGCACCGCGTACTCTGCCGGGAGAGACCGTCAGCGGTATTCGCGCCGGGCACCAGCTCAGCGATATCCGCATCGAGAACCCGTCGGAGGCACGCGTCCAGGCACCTTGTCGGCACTATAAATCCTGTGGTGGCTGTCAGCTGCAACATGCGACAGATGACTTTGTTGCGGGCTGGAAAATCGATATCGTTCGTAACGCGCTGGCGGCGCAGGGGCTTGAGACAGAGTTTCGCCCGATCCACACCTCACCGCCACAATCGCGCCGTCGCGCCACGCTATCAGTGCGCCGCACCAAGAAAGGGGCGATGGCCGGGTTCCACGGGCGCGCCTCCGGGGTGATCACTGAAATTCCTGACTGCCAATTACTGGCGCCGCAGCTGCTGTCCGCCATCCCCATGGCTGAGGCGCTGGCCATGGTTGGTGCCAGCCGTAAGGCGCCGCTGTCGGTGACCGTGACCCTGTCGGAGGTCGGTGTGGACGTGCTGGTTACCAATGGCAAACCGCTGGATGGTCCGTTGCGTATCGCGCTGGCACAGGTTGTTGATGCCCATCATATCGCACGCCTGACCTGGGAGGACGAGCTGATCGGTATGGAGCAGGCGCCAACCCAACCGTTTGGACCGGCCCATGTCTGCCCGCCGCCGGGTGCGTTTCTGCAGGCCACGCGCGACGGTGAAGCGGCGCTTCTTGCGGCGGTTAAGGACTGTGTGGTCGGTGCGAAACGTATCGTTGATCTATTTGCCGGCTGCGGCACCTTCACTCTGCCACTTGCAAAAAATGCAGAGGTGCACGCGGTCGAGGGCGAAGGCAGCATGCTGCGAGCGCTTGACGCTGGCTGGCGACAGGCCAGGGGGCTGAAAAAGGTTACAACCGAAACCCGCGATCTGTTTCGAAATCCGCTGCTGGCAGAGGATCTCAATCCCTTTGGGGCGGCGTTTGATGTCGCCGTGATTGACCCGCCCCGTGCGGGGGCCGAAGCACAGGTAACGCAGCTGGTTACTGCACGGACCAAGCGGGTTGCCTATGTGTCCTGCAATCCCGTTACCTTTGCCCGTGATGCCAAGATTTTGACGGATGGCGGCTACCGTCTGGATTGGGTACAGGTGGTCGATCAATTCCGCTGGTCTTCGCATTGCGAACTGGCGGCCAGCTTTTCCTACGTGGGGTGAAACCGGTGAGCATCAGCGCAAAACAATCCCTGACCCAGCGGCTCGGGACTCTTATTTCCAGCGATGGCTTTGGCAACTTCATCACAGCTGTGATCCTGATCAATGCGGTCACTCTGGGGATGGAAACCTCGGATACGATCATGTCCCGGTTTGGGGCTGCTGTTCTCTTCATTGATCAGCTGTGCCTGGCGATTTTTGTAGTCGAGCTGTTGGCGAAACTTTGGGTGCAGCGGCTGCGGTTTTTCCTGCGCGGCTGGAATATCTTCGACTTTGTGATTGTCAGCATCGCCTTTCTGCCTGGTGCGCAGGGAATGTCGGTGCTGCGGGCGCTGCGCATCCTGCGGGTGCTGCGCGTCATCTCCGTCGCGCCGCGTCTGCGCCGCGTGGTTGAAGGCTTCATCACCGCATTGCCGGGCATGGGGTCGGTGTTCCTGCTGATGGCGATCATTTTCTACATCGGGTCAGTGATTGCGACGAAGCTCTTTGCAGAGAGTTTTCCTGACTGGTTCGGCAATCTTGCGCTAAGCGCCTATTCGCTGTTCCAGATCATGACCTTGGAAAGCTGGTCCATGGGGATCGTGCGCCCGGTGATGGAGATCTACCCCTATGCCTGGGCTTTCTTCGTGCCGTTCATCATGGTGACCACCTTTGCGGTTGTGAACCTGTTGGTTGGTCTGATCGTTAATTCCATGCAGGATGCCCATCACGAGGAAGAGGGTGAGCGCACCGATGCCTATCGCGATCTGGTTTTGGCCCGGTTAGAGGCAATTGAGCAGCAGATCTCGGCCTTGCAGCCGCCGCACGAGAAGAAGTGATTTTGATTTTTCCGACGAAGATAGTAGTTGGAAATTGAGGCAAATCAGGCAGAGACCTAATATAATGGACAGACGTACATTCGGACTGGGCGCCGCGGCGACCCTTGGGCTGGCGGGCTGCAGCTCCGGTCCAAGCAAATTTCGCAGCTACAACGGGCCCGAGGTGACCTCGGTCGTCGTGAACAAGGGCGCGCGTAAGGTCTATCTTCTCCATCATGAGGATGTTCTGCGCGAATATGATATGGAGCTGGGCTTTGCTCCACTTGGTCACAAGCAGATCGAAGGTGACGGTAAAACACCCGAAGGCACCTATCTGATTGACCGGCGTAATCCCAATAGCCGCTATCACCTCTCAATCGGGATCTCCTATCCCAACGGGCAGGACCGGGCAAAAGCTGCGGCAATGGGCAAAAAACCGGGAGGTGAGATTTTCATCCATGGTGAGCCCAATAATGCAAAAGAGCGTAAGCGTGCGGCGCGCGTGGACGACTGGACCGCGGGCTGCATTGCTGTCACCAATGATGAGATCGAAGAGATCTATGCGATGGTGCGCGATGGAACGGTGATCACTCTGCGCCCCTGATCACATGGGCAGCATCATCTTCAACGCTGACCGTAGTTTAATGAAGAAGGCCCGATTGCCTTATGGCAGATCGGGCCTTCTTCATTTTTGGCTAAGTGCGAAGACGCTGGATCAGCTGCCCATTACCAGGGTCCACCAGATCTTGCCGTTGGATTCTTGAAACCAGGAGAAGCCCATCGTGCGTGCTTTGGGGTCCATGATGACAGACCGGGTCGCTTCCTGTTCCATCCAAGCCGTCAGCGTCTGCAGCTCGGACTCATAGGTTTCCGAAATCGTCTCACCAATCATGGTGCCGGTAAAGCCTGCGCGGGCCACGCGGTCCAGCGGCGAAGAGCCATCGGAGCCAAAATGCCAGGGCCGATTCTGCACCGACATGTCGCGCGAATGGGTAGCCGCCGCAGCGGTCAGCTGCGGGTTCAGCTGAACGGTGGGACGACCTGCGGCCTCGCGGAGGGCGTTGACCGAGTCGAGCATCCGCAGCTGCACCTTGTCGGCGTTACGGATCCGGTACACGTTGCCGCCTGTGCTGCCATCGGGTGCAGGGGCACAGGCCGCGACAAGGGTCATCAGCCCGGCGATAAGGATCAGAAATACACGTGTCATACTACACCTTGCTTCATTTGCTGGCTGCTCCAATACCCCGGCTGTGACATAGGCGCAAACCTGTCAGCGGTGAATTGATCATCGCTGGATTGTTTGATTTGCGACTGAGGCATTCGCGCCATAAGATACGGCATAACGAATGCATATCTCCGCAGTTTGGAAAAGTCATGACCCGCAGCCCCTTCGATACTCTCTCAAGACGGCAGTTTATTGCCGGTTCCGCGTTTGCCGGCGCCTCGCTGATTGGCGGTGGTGTTGCCAGCACAGGCTGGGCTCAGGATGCAGCGGATACCGTCGCGGAGGGGTTTGATCCCCTGCGTCCGCCGCCTGAGCCCGAACCGCCGGTGCAACGCAATATCTCCGCCTTCCGATCCAAGGACTGGCGTCCCTACTTCGACAGCCTGCGCAACGGCGCGGTGCTGGTTGATATCGACAGTCGTGCCCTGCATTTCTGGTCTGAAGATCAAAGCGTCTATAAGTTGTTCCCATCGTCGGTACCGCTCTCTGATGATCTGACGCGGCGCGGCCGGACGAAGATCATTCGCAAGGTTGATGGACCAGGCTGGGCCCCCACACCGAACATGCGCAAACGTAATCCTGAGTGGCCGGCCTATATCCCGCCGGGGCCGGACAATCCGCTCGGAACCCACGCTTTGTATCTCAGCTGGAAGTATTACCGAATCCACGGAACCCACGACACACGCAAGATCGGACGTAAGTCATCAAATGGCTGTATTGGCCTTTATAATGAGCATATTTCAGAGCTATTTGGGCTGACGAAAGTGGGCACTCAAGTGTTGCTAATTTGACGACATCGACCCATTCCGGGGGCCGAATCATGCAACAAGCAATTGCAATGCCGGGATTTTGCTGATTAGAAAAATATCACGAGGTAAGTCTTGGGCGCGTGGTTCAGGTGGACTGAACTGCGCATATTTTTGGAGGTTAACATGAAAAAACTCGTTATCGCTGCTGCTCTGACTGCTGCTGCTTCGACCGCTTCCGCGGGCAACCTGGCTGAGCCGATCGTTGAGGCGCCGGTTATCGTTGAGCAGACCGAAAGCTCCTCCAGCGGCATCCTTCTGCCGCTGCTGCTGCTGGTTGTTGTCGGCGCGGCTGTTGCAAGCAACTAATTGCTTGTATCAGAACGTTAAGAAAGGCGGTGGATTTCCACCGCCTTTTTTCGTGGCGGCTGGTGCCATCCGCATCGGATGGGGCCGATGCAGGCTGAGTGTGGCCTAGCTGTCAGACAACTCTGACAGGATGCTGTCGAGTGTTTTCAGAATCATTTCGATCCCTTCTGCATCTATGGTCAGCGGCGGGCGGATTTTCAGAATATTGTCTTTGGGGCCTTCGCTGCCGATCAGGATGCGGTGGTCCCGCATCCGGTTTTTGACATAGGTGCAGATCTCCGAGGCCTCTGATCCGTCGGTACGGATCAACTCGACCCCGATGAATAGCCCCATGCCTCGTACATCGCCGATTGCCTGATGGCGCGACTGCAAGTCACGCAGACCGTTGAGCAAATCTGCTCCGCGCTGGCGGGCGTTTTCCTGCAGTCCTTCGTCGTCGACAATATTCAGCACTTCAGTACCGATCCGGCAGGACAGGGTAGAGCCGCCAAAGGTCGAGAAAAACTCCGGCCCCTGTGCGAAGCTATCGGCGATGGCACGGGTTGTGACCAGGACGCCAAGCGGATGACCATTGCCAATCGGCTTGCCCAGAACAACGATATCCGGCGCAGCCCCTTGATGTTCAAAGCCGAAGTAATAGTCGCCTAAGCGCCCAAGCCCTGTTTGCACCTCATCCGCGATACAAATCCCGCCCGCTGCCCGAATTTTCTCGTAGACGGCTGGAAGATACCCCTTGGGCGGAATGATCTGCCCGCCAACAGAGGGGAAGGTTTCGGCGATGAAACCAGCAACACCGTGGCCGCTGGCCTGTAGCTTCGAAATAGCGGGATCAACCAGATCAGCGTATTTTTGTGCGCGCTGCGGATCATCACGACCATAGGTGCCGCGATAGTCATCCGCGACCTCCACCAGTTCAACCCAGTCGGAGGGGCCGACTCCGCCCTTGGCATTGAACTTATAGGCCGAGATGTCGATCGCACCGGTTGTATTGCCGTGGTAGCCGTGATCGGGGGTCACCATTCCCTTGGCACCAGTGTGCGCCCGGGCAAGGCGCAGGGCCAGCTCATTTGCTTCGGTGCCGGAGTTGACGAAGAAGCAAACCTCCAAATGATCCGGCATTTTGGACAGTATTTTTTCCGCAAAAGCAGTCTGTGCCGGATGCAGATAGCGGGTGTTGGAATTCATCCTTTTCAGCTGATCGGCAGCGGCGGCCTGAATGCGCGGATGGCCATGCCCGACATGCGGGACATTGTTATAGGCGTCCAGATAGGGGCGCCCCCACTCATCGAACAAATGATGTTTCCAACCGCGCAACAACATCACCGGGTCGCGGTATGTCAGGCTGAGGTTGCCGCCAAAATGGGCACGCCGCCCGGCCAGAACCGTTGATTTATCGGTTGGCTGATAGCTCACTTGAGCGGTGGGCAGGTTCAAAAGTGGCGCCGGATTTGGGCAGAGCGCGGTCCAAAGTGCGAGGTCATCGGGGTCCGCAACCCCGGGCCAGTCAGCTTCGATCCCCTCCGTTGACAGGGCGAGCTGGAAATGAACATGCGGCGCCCACCCACCGTTTTGATCGGCTGTGCCGAGCTGGCAAAATGGTGCGCCCTTGGCGATTTTGTCACCAACAGACAGACGCGTGCAGCACTCCGGGTCAAGGTGGCCATAGAGCGTATAAAATGCGTCGCCGCTGTCTGTGTGGTGCTTCAGGATAACAACACCACCGTAGTCCAGATGATTGGCGCGATCTTCAACCACCTGAACTTCCCCGGCCAAGGGGGCATGAAGCGATTGTCCGGCAGGAGCAAAAACATCAACTGCCAGATGCACGGTCCGACGATCGCTTGCCAAATACTCTCCCTTGCGGAAGGCCTGCGCGGTGTAGATCAGACGGGGCTCGCGATAGTAGCCAAGCCACCAATTGGCTCCATTGGCGCCGGAGAACTCCTGCCCGACCTCAGCGGCCTCGGCCAGCGGCATGTCAAATGGGTTCTGTGGCCAAGTGGACTCTTCAACGGAGAGAGATCCCATCGGAAAACCCGTCAGATCCCGTCCCATCAGGGGGGAAAAGTCACCTGAATGCGTCTCTAAATAGGCCAGTACGCGGTCTGCGCCATCAACAACCGTCAGACCGCAGGTCGCTCGCAGTCGCGCTGTGATCAGGGCTGGATGTTCACTCGGCTGGTCCAGAAATCGCCAGGCCGGTTCCTGCGATATGGTTACATAGGGATCATCTGGGTTCTCTTTTGCTTCCAGAGTGGAGTTGACGACACTAACGGCGAGCCGCATCCGCAGCAGCGGCCAGAGAAGACCCAACTCTTCCTCCGCAAGCGGGGTTACAGCGTGATATCCCGACACCAGTGCCGCAAGCGCTCTCTGCGGTTGGGGGTGGTCGAGCACGACATAGGCGGCCGCAATGGCGAGATCACAGATCCGTGGCGCGGCGCACATATCGCCAAGATCAATCAGGCCGCTGACAACTCGAGGCTCCGACAGTTCGCCAGTGACGAGGATATTGTAGTCATTTGCATCATTGTGGATCGCCTGTCTTGGCAGGGCGTCGAGCTGTGGTTTCAGGGATGAAAAATCGGCGCATATCTCGGCAATCGCCTGCTGCCTGCTGTCATCCGCAATGCAGGTGATGTCATCCGTGATCCAGTCTGCGGTCATCAAATCCCATTTGAACCTACGCTCCAGGGCGGGGTGCACAAAATCTTTGAGCGCGCGGGTGGTACCGGCGAGGGTCGCGCCGATTTCGCGGATCAGCTCTGCGGATTTCGGCGCGCTTTTGGCATAGCAGCGGCCGGGCAGCAGGGTTTGCACCCACACCAGTCGGTCTTCGCCGGTGTCATCCTGGAGACTGAGGCACAGCTCTCCGTTGCTTGCAGCAACGGTGCGGGGGACCGGCAGGCCGGGATCGGTGTTTTGGAGATGCGCCAGAGCCGCGATTTGCATATCGACAAGGTCGGAGACGCAGCCGGGGCGCATGGCTTTCAGGATATAGCCCTGGCCGTCAGGAGTGAGCGCGCGATAGTTAAGGTCATATTCCCCGTCCAACCGGGACAATTCGGCACGGATGCCCCAGTGGTCGTGCAGGACGGCGGCCCAGTGATCTTCGGCCAAATGGATTGCGGTCATGAAATGCCCCTGTTCAAAACTCCCAAGCCCCGTTGGCCGGGGCGTTTGGGCTATTTGGACCGGGGCGTGGCGATTAGTCCAGCCACCCTTTCAAATTGCGTTCGATCACACCGGAAAGCGCGTCGATATGCTCAGCATCGTCGTTCAGACAGGGGATATAGAGAAAGTCCTCGCCGCCTGCATGCTCAAAGCTCTCACGGATTTCCTCGTTGATTTCTTCAAGTGTTTCAATGCAATCAGCTGAGAAGGCCGGTGCGATCACCGCGATATTCTTCTTCCCGTCCTTGGCAAGGGTGGCGACGTGATCCACGGTGTAGGGTTTCAGCCACTCCTCAGGCCCGAAGACCGATTGGAACGTGGTCGTGATCTGGGTGTCGGTCCAGCCGAGACGCTCCTTCAGAAGGCGCGTCGTTTTCTGACACTGGCAGTGGTAAGGATCACCCTGCATCAGATAGCGTTTTGGCATGCCGTGATAGGAAACCACGAGAATCTCGGGCTTTTTCTCTGCGGCGGCGTAGGCTTTTTCGACCGAGCGGGCCAGCGCATCGATATAGGCAGGATCGTCGAAGTAGGGAGCCACTGTGCGCGCAGCCGGCTGCCAGGTCTCCTCCATCAGGGCGCGGAAAAACTGGTCATTGGCGGTCGCAGACGTCGCACCGGCGTATTGCGGATATAGCGGCACGAAGAGGATTTTCTGGCAGCCTGCCTCAACCATTTCGCGGACTTTGGACTTTGTAGACGGATTGCCGTAGCGCATACAGAAATCCACCATAACCTCGCTGCCATACCGGTCCTGCAGGGCCTCGGACATCGCCGCAGTTTGTTCTTTGGTAATCGTCATCAAGGGGCTCTCGCCCTTATCGTGGTTCCAGATGGATTTATAGGCGGCTCCCGATGTGAAGGGCCGTTTGGCCAGAATGATCAGCTGGAGCAGTGGCTGCCATTTCCAGGCCGGATAATCGATCACCCGTTTATCAGAGAGAAACTCGCTGAGGTAGCGACGCATCGGCCAGTAACTGTAATCGTCAGGCGTGCCGAGATTGGCCAAGAGAACACCAACTTTCGCCGGGGCGATTTTTGGGTGATCTGCCGGAGCATGAGCGGGGCAGGTGGCGGGGGCAGTGGCGTCCAGCATCTATTAGGGTCCTGTGCGGTAATCGGTCAGCGGATCAAGGTCCGCCCTAGCAATACGAAGATACGGCGGAAATAGCCAATTGGATCATTCCACCACAGCCATAGGATAGATCTATGACGGTGACTGTCTACTTGGGCAGTGGTGTTTCTGGCACCTTTAGCGCATCGGCCAGACGGGCCTTCGCCGATCCTGGGCGGAGCGGTTTCTGCTGGGTTTCTGATGGCGACCAACCGGTCAGGCAAATCAGTTCAAATGTTGCGGGCAAAAGACCGTCCGCAGTTGCGTAGGTGTCGCGGTAGATCTCTTCAGCTTCTGCAAAGAGACGGCGCGATGGTGTTATCCTCTGTCGTTCGGTCATCGCATTGGTTTCGCCCATGCCACGTAATTCATGCATCAAATGTTGCAGGTCGCGGTATTTTGCCGTCAGCGGCACCACATCAGCAACCGGCAGTGCAAATCCGGCCCGCTGCAACAAGGCACCCAGATCACGGACCTCGGCCATCGGGGCCACGCGCGGGGAGAGCCCGCCAAGAAGCCGTGTTTCGGCCGTTGCCAGGGCGCTGCGCAGTTCATGAAGGGTTTGGCCGCCCAGCATCACAACCAGCAGCAGCCCATCTTCGCTCAGGGCGCGGTGACACTGGATCAGCTGGCCCACAGGATCATTGGCCCAATGAAGCGACATCGCGTGCACAACAAGATCATGCGCACCCACTGCCAGATCCAAGGTCTCGTCATCCGCCACATGTTTGGCATCAGGCAGACAGCGCTCCCATCCTTCGGCAAAGGGCGCAACCAGTGCTGGGTTGGTAAAGCTTCTGTTAACCATGGATAGCCGATCCTCAATCTCATCGCGGGCGATGTCATGCAGGAACAGGGCCTGAGGCGTCAGTCGGCTGCGATGGGCGGCAATGGCGCGGCGGTCGAACAGCTGCGGGCGGGGCGTCGTGGCTTGGGTCATGAGGGCTATTTAGGATGTTGAAGGCACGGATACAAACGGCTGTTTCATTGATTTACCCACCGCGCTGTCTGGCCTGCGGAGATTGGGTGGACAGTGATTTCGGGCTTTGTGGTCCCTGTTGGCGCGACACCCCCTTCATCAGCGGAACCTGTTGTGACGGCTGCGGCGTCGCGCTGATGGGAGAGGGGGACGGTTTTCGGCTTGAGTGTGATGACTGTATGGCGCATCCGCGCCCTTGGCAGCAGGGGCGTGCGGCACTGTCTTACGAAGGCACCGCGCGGCGTTTGATTCTGGCGTTGAAGCATGGAGATCGCACAGAGATCGCGCGGCCTGCGGCGCGCTGGCTGACGCGGGCTGCGGCCACCTTGTTGGCAAATGCTCCGCTGGTGGCGCCAGTGCCGTTGCATTGGTCGCGGTTTTTGCGCCGTCGCTACAATCAGTCTGATCTACTGGCCAAGATCGTGGCACAAGACGCCGACTTGGATTATTGCCCGGATCTACTGCGCCGGACACGGCGTACCCCGTCGCTGGAGGGGCAAAATCGCCATCAGCGTTACACGACATTGGCGCAGTCGATTGCTGCCCACCCAAAACACGCCGAGCGGATCAATGGCAGAATTGTCCTGTTGGTGGATGATGTGATGACCAGCGGCGCAACGCTCAGCGCTTGCAGCGAGGCTTGCCTTGATGCTGGGGCGACGGGGGTGCGTGTTGCGGTGCTTGCACGGGTCACGCACTCGTGATCTGAACGCGCTGGGGCTGGCAATTTAATCATGGACTGCCCAAGTTCGTGCCAAGCCAACAGATATGTTCAAACGGAGACCCGAATGAAACCGGTCGAAATCTACACATCCCCGCTTTGCGGGTTCTGCCATGCTGCCAAACGCTTGCTGACGCAAAAAGGTGTAAGCTTTGACGAAATCGACGTTTTGGCAAACCCGGACCGCAAGGCTGAAATGATTGAGCGTGCCAATGGCGGGCGCACAGTGCCGCAGATTTTCGTGGGTGAAACTCATGTGGGCGGATGTGATGATCTTTATGCGCTGGACCGCTCCGGGAAGCTGGATCCGCTGCTCGCCGCCTGATCTGCGGTAAAATATGTGACAGCCTGAGGAGATGACAGATGCGTGCCGCTCTGCTTCAAATGACGTCAAGCGACCAACCAGCCGAAAATCTGGGAATAGTGCGGCAGATGATCGACGATGCTGTGGCGGGCGGCGCTGGGTTTGTGCTGACGCCGGAGGTGACCAATTGTCTGTCCGGCAGTCGCAGTCATCAGCAATCCGTCCTGCATCAGGAGGCTGATGATCCGACGTTGTCAGCGTTACGGGACACGGCGGCGCAACATGGAATCTGGTTGTCGCTGGGGTCACTGGCGCTGAAGACGACGGATACAGATGGGCGCTTTGCCAATCGCCAGTTTTTGATTGACCCGAAGGGTGAGATTGTCGCCCGCTATGATAAGATCCACATGTTTGACGTGGACGTCACACCTGAGGAAACCTACCGCGAGTCCGATGGATACCGGCCCGGTCACGAAGCGGTGGTTGCAGAAACCCCCTTTGCCGTGTTGGGTCTGACTATCTGCTATGATGTGCGCTTTCCCTATCTGCATCGGCGTCTGGCCAAGGCAGGGGCGCAGGTTCTCTTGGCGCCTGCGGCATTTTCCCATGTCACAGGAGCCGCCCATTGGCACGCCCTGCTACAGGCGCGGGCCATCGAAACGGGTTGCTATGTGTTGGCCGCGGCACAGACTGGCACCCATGCGGCTTCCCGTGGGCAGTCACGTCGCACCTATGGCCATTCGCTTGCCGTGTCGCCGTGGGGTGAGATCCTTGCGGATGGTGGTACGGATATCGGCATCACCTACATTGATCTTGACCTTGAAAAAGTGGCACAAGCGCGCAGACAGGTGCCTTCCCTGTCGCATGACCGAGAGTTCGACGGCCCCTGATGGATGATACAAATTCCCTTGCGGTTTCGCTGTTTAGCGAAATTCTGATGGCAGATCAGCTGGCGCGAACCCGGTTGGGACAGGTGCTGCCCAAGGGAATGGAACTGTCGCATTTCTCCGTGTTGAACCATCTGGCACGTACTGGCGTGGAACGCTCTCCCGCGCAGCTGGCGAAGGCGTTTCATGTGACCCGCGGCGCGATGACCAATACGCTGGGAAAGCTGGAGGCCGCCGGTTATGTCCATATTCGCCCTGATTGGGACGATGCGCGGCGTAAAATGGTTGCCATCAGCCCGGCTGGGCGGCAGGCGCGCGATGCTGCACTGGCGAGCATCGTGCCGATGATCTCCGAAGTGGTGGAGGAACTGGGCGGTGACCGGGTCAAATCCGCGCTGCCGATCCTGCGAGAATTTCGGATCAAGCTGGGCAGCCGCGACTAGATGGAGATGTCCGCGCTGGGCGTCTCTCCCCGACAACGGAAAAGGACGCCTGCGAACAGACGTCCTTGGTGCCCCCCGTCAGGCTGGTCCGTGAGTGGTAGGCTTAACGACAGGGCGGCCCGGAACAAGGGCCTCTGTGCATTCACTCGGTGACAGGTCAGAACATTTTGACCCTTACCACCTTTTTACCACGGGCAGCGTATTGGCCCAACGGCGCAGAAGGATGATCACCTATCCTTAAGTATAGGAGCGGCCAATTTTCGACATGTTTTATCGTGGTTTGGTGCTTGCGGTGACGTAGTTGACACTCAGGTCTCGCTCCGAGAGTGACCAGCTCCAGAACACAGGGTTGAAGACGAATCCCTTGCGATCAACCGGCGTCAATCCAGATTTTGTCAACAGGTCGAACAATTCATCAGGGGTGATGAACTTCGACCATTCATGGGTGCCGCGCGGCAGCCAGCGCATCACCACCTCTGCGCCAAAGATGGCCATGGCGTAGCTTTTGGGATTGCGGTTGATGGTAGAGCAGATCTGCAATCCGCCGGGTTTTAGCAATTGCCGCGTGGCGGTCAGATAGCTAAGCGGGTCGGCCACATGTTCGACCACTTCCATATTCAGGACCACATCGAACTGTTCGCCCGCTTCGGCCAGTGCCTCAGCTGTAGTATGGCGATAGTCGATATCCAGTCCGGATTGCTGCGCGTGGACCTGCGCCACCGGGATATTACCGGCTGCAGCATCTGCACCGACGACGTCCGCTCCCAGGCGCGCCATGGGTTCGCTCAGCAGGCCGCCACCACAACCGATATCAAGCAAACGCAGACCTGAAAATGGCGCATCCGACGACAGGTCACGGTCGAATTCTGCTGCGATCTGCTGCGTGATGTAATCAAGGCGACAGGGGTTCAACATATGCAGCGGTTTGAATTTTCCGGTCGGATCCCACCATTCAGCAGCCATGGCTTCGAATTTTGCGATCTCGGACGGATCTACCGTGGATTGAGGCGCTTGCATTCCTGTCTCCGTGTGTTCTTTTATCAGTCAGGACTAAGTTAGGTCAGTAATGGACAAATACCCGTATCAAAAGCGCGCAGTGCAGTATTTGTACCCGCCCATCGAACCTTTCGACCAGCGTATGATCGATGTTGGGCAGGGGCACCATATCTATATGGAGCAAAGCGGCAATCCGGATGGCACCCCTGTCGTGGTCTGTCACGGGGGGCCGGGTGGCGGATCCAGCCCCGCGATGCGGAGGTATTTTGATCCGGAGCTTTACAGAATTATCCTGTTCGATCAGCGGGGGTGCGGACGGTCGCGGCCACATGCCTCCTGCGAGGACAACACAACCTGGCATCTGGTCGCGGATATGGAGATCATTCGACGCCTGATCGGAGTGTCGCAATGGATGGTGTTCGGTGGCAGCTGGGGGGCGACGCTGTCGTTGATCTATGCCCAGACCCATCCGGAGAGGGTGCGCCAGCTGATCCTGCGGGGCGTGTTCCTGATGACCAAGTCGGAGCTGGATTGGTTCTATGGGGGCGGCGCCGGTCGGTTCTGGCCGGAAACTTGGTCGCGATTTGTCTCGCTGATCCCGGACGATGAGCGTAGCGACCTGATCGCGGCCTATAATCGGCGATTGTTTTCTGGCGATATGGCAGAAGAGATTCGGTTCGGTCGGGCTTGGTCGGCGTGGGAGAATGCACTGGCCTCTATCCATTCCAACGGCGTTTCAGGGGAAAGCCCCGGTGACTACGCCCGCGCCTTTGCCCGGTTGGAGAATCACTATTTCATCAATGGCGGATTTCTGGATTACGATGGTCAGATCTTCGCCAATATGGGTCGCATATCGCATATTCCGGGCGTAATCGTTCAGGGGCGGTATGACATGATCTGCCCACCGACCTCGGCCTGGCGGTTGAAGGAGCTGTGGCCAAATGCAGAGTTGAAGATGGTGCGCAATGCCGGGCATGCTCTCTCGGAACCGGGAATCAGCGCGGAACTGGTGCGCGCGATGGACCAGATTGCCGAGGAGCAGGAGCCATGACACGGATCGACAGACGTGCGTTGTTCACATCGGGTGCGGCTGCGGCGCTGCTGGCTGCCACCGGTGCGGCACTTGCAGATGCCCCTCGGTCGGGGGGAACCCTGCGATTGGCTGTACCACGGGATGGCGATCTGATGGATCATGTGGCCCGTGGTGCTGTCTTTGATACGCTGACGGAAATCGGCCCGGATGGGTCATTGCGCCCTGAGTTGGCCACCCGTTGGAGCAGCAGCCCGGATGCGCGGATCTGGCGATTTGATATCCGGTCCGATGTGACATTTCATAGTGGGGCGCAGCTACATGCTCAGGATGTGGCCGCCAGCCTGCGCAACAGCGTTATTGAAGCCGATCACGGGGCGCAGATTGAGGTGCTTTCTCAAGACAGTATCCAGATTGCGCTGGGCGCCTCGAACCCGCATCTTCCCTATCTGCTGGCAGATGGCCGTTTTTCGATCGCTGCGGGCGGAGAGGTTTCGTGTGATCTCTCTGTGGCAGATGGGACCGGGTGCTACCGGGTGGACCGCGCGCGCGCTGGCCGCGATTTTCGGGCGACGCGGGTGACGGATCACTACAAATCGGGTCAGGCAGGCTGGGTCGATACCGTTGAGCTGATTGTGATTCCTGATGCAGGGGTTCGGGCAGAGGCCTTGCGGGAGGGGTACGTTGATGTCGCCGCCTTACCTGCGCCTGACGGGTTGTTGTCGCACGGCAGTTTTCACTATCATCCATCGGCGAGCGATATGGCCTTGGCGGCACGTCGGGATGTGGGCCTGCCGCGCAGGATAGGTGCCCGCTCAGCGCTGGATGATGGCCGTATCGCTGAGCGCTGGTGGCGTGTCTGATTGGTGAAACTATGAGGTCTTGCTTGCGGTGCGGCTGGTGACTGGAGGGCGACAGGGATCTGCCCCTTGCAGTTTGACCTGAGACGGCGTATATGCCTGTCGTAACAGCGGCGCGTCGGGTTTGCCCCTCAGCTCCACCGGAAAATTCAACGGGCCGCGCGCCCGTTTTTTTGTGCCCGAATCACTGATCTGGAATTCGTATGACCAATGACCTGATAGCCAAGGCAGCCATCGACCGGCGGCTTGCCGAGATCATCACTCCGGTGATCGAAGATCTCGGTTTTGAGCTGGTGCGTATTCGGCTGATGTCCGGCAAGACCACCACGCTGCAAATCATGGCAGACAAGCCTGACGGCGGCATTGAGGTTGATGGCTGCGCCGAAATCTCCAATGCGGTCAGCGCGACGCTGGACGTGGAGGATCCGATCCTCGACAGCTATGCACTGGAGGTCTCCAGCCCCGGTATTGACCGCCCTCTGACACGCCTCAAGGACTTCGAGATGTTCGAAGGCTATGAGGCCAAGATTGAAACCAGCGAGCTGATCGATGGCCGTCGCCGTTTCAAGGGCGAGCTGGCGGGTGTCGAGGATGATGAAGTTCTGATCAATATCGAAGAACATGGCGAGACTATCACCATCGGTTTGAAATTTGATTGGTTGAGCGACGCCAAACTGGTTCTGACCGACGATCTGATCAAAGAAATGCTGCGCCAGCGCAAAGCTGCGGGCACCCTGAACGAAGACGCATTCGACGAAATCGAGGCCGATGGGTCCGAAGAGGAGAAAAAGTAATGGCTATCACATCAGCAAACCAGTTGGAGCTTCTGCAGACTGCAGAAGCCGTGGCGCGCGAAAAGATGATCGACCCCGGTTTGGTTGTCGATGCGATGGAAGAGAGCCTGGCGCGGGCCGCCAAGAGCCGCTACGGCAGCGAAATGGATATCCGTGTATCCATCGACCGCAAGACTGGTCGTGCGACCTTTACCCGCGTCCGCACCGTGGTCGAAGATGACGCGCTGGAGAACTACCAGGCGGAATTGACTGTTGAGCAGGCCAAGCAATATATGGCCGATCCGTCGGTTGGCGATGTTTTCGTCGAGGAAGTGCCTCCGGTCGAAATGGGCCGTATTGCCGCCCAGTCCGCCAAGCAGGTGATCCTGCAAAAGGTGCGCGAAGCTGAGCGTGATCGTCAGTACGAAGAATTCAAGGATCGCGCCGGCACCATCATCAATGGTCTGGTGAAGCGCGAAGAATATGGCAATGTCATCGTCGATGTGGGCGCTGGCGAAGCCATCCTGCGCCGCAACGAGAAAATTGGCCGTGAGAGCTATCGCCCCAATGATCGGATCCGCTGCTTCATCAAGGATGTGCGCCGTGAGCCCCGTGGCCCGCAGATCTTCCTGTCGCGGACTGCGCCGGAATTCATGGCTGAGCTGTTCAAGATGGAAGTGCCGGAAATCTATGACGGTGTGATTGAAATCAAGGCCGTGGCCCGGGATCCGGGTTCGCGCGCGAAGATTGCTGTGATCAGCTATGATGGCTCCATCGATCCGGTTGGCGCCTGTGTCGGTATGCGCGGTTCGCGTGTGCAGGCTGTGGTCAATGAGCTGCAGGGTGAAAAGATCGACATCATCCCCTGGAATGAAGATCAGCCGACCTTCCTCGTGAACGCTCTGCAGCCTGCGGAAGTGTCCAAGGTTGTTCTGGACGAAGAAGCTGGCAAGATCGAGGTCGTGGTCCCCGAAGAGCAGCTGTCGCTGGCCATCGGCCGTCGTGGCCAGAACGTGCGTCTGGCATCCCAGCTGACTGCGCTGGATATCGACATCATGACCGAGGAAGAAGAATCGGCCCGTCGCCAGAAGGAATTCGAGGCGCGCACCAAGCTGTTCATGGAAACACTGGATCTGGACGAGTTCTTCGCTCAGTTGCTGGTTTCCGAAGGCTTCACCAACCTCGAAGAAGTTGCCTATGTCGAGCTGGATGAATTGCTGGTCATCGACGGCGTTGACGAAGGCACCGCACAAGAGCTGCAGGCCCGTGCTGCTGACTATCTGGAAGCGCAGGCGAAGGCAGCAATTGATGCGGCCCGTGCCTTGGGTGTTGAGGATAGCCTGATTGACTTTGACGGTCTGACGCCCCAAATGGTTGAAGCGTTGGCCAAGGATGGCATCAAGACGCTGGAAGATTTCGCCACCTGCGCGGATTGGGAACTGGCCGGCGGCTGGACCACCAACAAAGGTGAGCGCGTCAAGGATGACGGCATTCTGGAACCATTTGATGTGTCGCTGGAAGACGCCCAGACCCTTGTCATGACTGCCCGCGTTTTGCTGGGTTGGGTGGATCCCACCGAACTGGAAGCGGACGCTGAAGACGATGCCGACATCGAAGGCGGCGAAGCAGAAGAGGGCGAAGCCTGATATCAGGCCTCGCAGCGAGGGTAGCAATGGCACGCGGTGGCAGTGACAAAGACCGGTCCGATGGACCGGAGCGGAAATGTCTGGCAACAGGCGAGATTCAGCCCAAGGAAGGGCTGATCCGCTTCGTTGTTGGCCCCGAAGGTCAGGTGGTTCCTGACGTGATGGGTAAGTTGCCCGGGCGTGGGGTCTATGTGACTTCAACCGAGGTTGCGCTTCGCACCGCGATAAAGAAGAAACTCTTTGCGCGCGGTTTCAAGGCTCCGGTGACGGTGCCCGATGGGCTGGAAGATGAAATCAAAGGTCAGGTGCTGCGGCGCCTGATCGAACTGATCAGCCTGGCGCGCAAGTCGGGTGATGCGGTCTCTGGCTACGAGAAGGTCAAGGACTGGCTGGCCAAGGAACACGCTCGCGTCTTGATTCAGGCTTCGGATGGATCGGGACGGGGCAAATCAAAATTAAGCACGCCGCACCGTGGGAAATTCATCGGATGCCTCACTGCGGATGAGCTGGGCATGGCCTTTGGGCGCCAAACTGTGATACATGCGGCGCTGGCCTCTGGTGGACTCGGCAAACGTGTTGTAGAGGAAGCGCAACGACTACAAGGTTTGCGCGAAACGGTGGGCGGCAAGGGCCGCACGGAAGGATAAAGAGCTTTATGAGCGATAGTGACGGCAAAAAGACGTTGGGTCTTCGTGGTGGTGGGTCCCGGCCCGGGAATGTGAAACAGAGCTTCAGCCACGGTCGGACCAAGAATGTCGTGGTGGAAACCAAGCGCAAACGCGTTGTGGTCCCCAAGCCGACCGCGGCAAAAGGGGGCTCCGGTGCGACGCCCTCCGGCGACGCATCGCGGCGTCCGGCTGGCATCAGCGATGCAGAGATGGCGCGCCGTCTGAAGGCGTTGCAGGCCGCCAAGGCCCGCGAAGTGGAAGAAGCGCAGCAGCGCGAAGCTGAGGAGAAGGCCCGCGCTGAAGAGCGTGAGCGCCGCCGGGCTGAGCAGGAAGCCAAGGAACGTGAACAGCGCGAAGCTGAAGAGCGCGCCCGTCAGAAGGCCGAAGACGAAGAGCGTAAGCGCGTCGAAGCCGAAGCCGCTGCAAAACGCGCAGCCTCTGACGCTGAAAAGAAAAAATCTGAACCAGCCGCGGCACGCCCGGCACCCGGCCCGTCCTCGCAGCCCCGCAAGGGTGACCGCGATCGTGACGACCGGCAAAACCGCAATGCCAAGGGTCGCAATGATGGTGGTGGTCGCCGCTCCGGGAAGCTGACACTTGGTCAGGCCACCGGTGGCGAAGGCGGTCGTCAGCGCTCCATGGCGTCGATGAAGCGTAAGCAGGAGCGTGCGCGTCAGAAGGCGATGGGCTCGGTTGAGCGTGAGAAGGTGATCCGTGACGTCCAGCTGCCTGAGGCAATTGTTGTCTCTGAGCTGGCCAACCGGATGGCGGAGCGCGTCGGCGAAGTTGTGAAATCTCTGATGAACATGGGCATGATGGTCACGCAGAACCAGACCATTGATGCCGATACTGCCGAGTTGATCATCGAAGAATTTGGCCACAAAGTTGTCCGGGTTTCTGATTCGGATGTCGAAGACGTCATCAAAGAGGTCGAGGACAAGGACGAAGATCTGCAGTCGCGTCCGCCAGTGATTACCATCATGGGTCACGTTGACCACGGTAAAACCTCGCTCTTGGACGCAATTCGCGATGCGCGGGTTGTTGCTGGCGAGGCCGGTGGCATCACCCAACACATCGGTGCCTATCAGGTGAAAACCGAGGGTGGCGCTGTGCTGAGCTTCCTTGATACACCGGGTCACGCTGCCTTTACCTCCATGCGTTCGCGTGGGGCTCAGGTGACAGATATCGTGGTTCTGGTTGTTGCTGCTGACGATGCCGTGATGCCTCAGACGATTGAAGCGATCAACCACGCCAAGGCGGCGCAGGTTCCGATGATTGTTGCGATCAACAAGATCGACAAACCGGCAGCTGACCCGAACAAGGTCCGCACCGATCTGCTGCAGCACGAAGTGATCGTGGAAGCCATGTCTGGTGAAGTCCAGGATGTCGAAGTCTCTGCCGTTACAGGTCAGGGTCTCGACGAACTGCTGGAAGCGATTGCGCTGCAGGCGGAAATTCTGGAACTGAAAGCCAACCCTGATCGTGCGGCCCAAGGTGCCGTGATCGAGGCGCAGCTGGATGTGGGCCGTGGCCCTGTTGCCACCGTTCTGGTTCAGAACGGGACGCTGCGTCAGGGCGATATCTTTGTTGTAGGTGAGCAATACGGTAAGGTCCGTGCGCTGATCAACGACAAGGGTGAGCGCGTGCAGGAAGCAGGCCCCTCGGTTCCGGTTGAGGTTCTTGGCCTCAACGGGACACCGGAAGCGGGCGATGTTCTGAACGTGACCGACACCGAGGCGCAGGCCCGTGAGATCGCTGAGTATCGTGAGCAGGCCGCGAAGGATAAGCGAGCTGCTGCGGGTGCCGCGACCACGCTGGAACAGCTGATGCAGAAGGCCAAGGAAGACGAAAACGTCTCTGAGCTGCCGATTCTGGTCAAGGCTGATGTGCAAGGCTCTGCCGAGGCTATCGTTCAGGCGATGGAAAAAATCGGCAACAACGAGGTGCGCGTGCGCGTGCTGCACTCGGGTGTCGGTGCGATCACCGAGACCGATATCGGTCTGGCCGAAGCCTCCGGCGCGCCGGTCATGGGCTTCAACGTTCGTGCCAACACATCGGCGCGGAACTCTGCCAACCAGAAGGGTGTGGAGATCCGTTACTACTCGGTCATCTATGACCTTGTGGACGATGTGAAAGCTGCTGCATCGGGTCTGCTGTCCGCAGAAATCCGCGAGAACTTCATCGGCTACGCCGAGATCAAGGACGTCTTCAAAGTGTCCAACGTGGGCAAGGTTGCAGGTTGTCTGGTCACCGAAGGTGTGGCACGCCGCTCCGCCGGCGTCCGTCTGCTGCGCGACAACGTCGTGATCCACGAAGGCACGCTGAAGACTCTCAAACGCTTCAAGGACGAAGTGGCCGAGGTTCAGTCGGGTCAGGAATGCGGTATGGCGTTTGAAAACTACGATGATGTCCGCAAGGGTGATGTGATCGAGATTTTCGAGCGCGAGGAAGTGACCCGTACGCTCGATTGATCGGTAATTCGACAATGAAAATAAAAAAACCCCGACCAAACTGGTCGGGGTTTTTTTTGTAGCAGGTTTGGGGAGGACAAACCCGCCAAGGAGGGGCTGTGTTGGTGCCTGTCAGGCCGCGCGGCTGACCGGTTCACCTTCGTAAGTTTTGTTGCCGACACGGACTGAGATCTTTCCATTGGGCAGGCTGCGCACGAACGTGCCCTGTATAAAAATGAACGCGCCCTGTTTGATTGTTCGGATCATGATCGCTGCCACCTTTGGTCGCCAAGACTTCAATAAATTACTTCTGCTTGGCTCTCAGGGTTGACGAAAAAAGTTAACGATTGATTGATGGGCTGACCGCGACCCCGCCACAGAAGCTGGCGGAGCCATGCGATCGCACCGTAAAATAGGAAAATTCCCGGCTACAGCCAGTCTCGCAGGATCGGGATCAGCGGAATGTCAGCGGCTGGCATCGGGTAGTCGCGCAAGTTCTGCGCGCGCACCCACTTCAGGGTTTGCCCCTCTTTGGCTTGCGGGATGCCTTCCCATTTGCGGCAGGCAAACAGAGGCATAAGCAGATGAAAATCATCATAGCTGTGGCTGGCAAATGTCAGCGGCGCGAGGCAGGATTCCCAGGTGTTGATGCCAAGCTCCTCCTCCAACTCCCGGATCAATGCGGCCTCAGGGGTTTCGCCTGATTCAACCTTGCCGCCTGGGAATTCCCACAGACCAGCCATCGCTTTGCCCTCAGGGCGCTGCGCGAGCAGCACACGACCTTCGACATCAATCAGGGCGACGGCGGACACAAGAACCATCTTCATGACCGGTAATCCGCGTTTATGGAAATATACTGATGGGTCAGGTCGCAGGTCCAGACGGTACTCTTCCCCTCTGCCAGCCCCAGATCAACCTTGATGACAATCTCTGGTTTCGCCATCTCGGCGCCGCCGTCGGCCTCTTTGTAGCCAGGCGAGACCCAGCCTTTTTCGGCGACCAATACCTCTCCGAAGGAGATCGACAGCTTGTCTCGGTCGGCAGCGGCGCCGGATTTACCGATGGCCATCACCACACGACCCCAGTTGGGATCCTCTCCCGCGATGGCGGTCTTCACCAGCGGTGAGTTGGCAATCGAGAGTCCATGAACCTTGGCGTCATGGTCATTCATCGCGCCTGTGACTTGGATTTCGACAAATTTGGTCGCGCCTTCGCCATCACGAACCACCTGATGTGACAAATCCAGCATTACGTTTTCCAGAGCCAGTGCAAAATCTGTGTTGCCGGTGACATCGATGCCAGAGGCGCCGGAGGCGCAGAGCATCAAACTGTCGGATGTCGAAGTATCGCTGTCCACAGTGATGCAGTTGAACGTGCGATCACAGATCTGTGATAGGAGAGCTTGCAGGTCGTTCTGTGCGATCTGGGCATCAGTGAAAATATAGACAAGCATGGTGGCCATATCGGGCGCAATCATGCCGGAGCCTTTGGCAATCCCCGCAATAGAGACTGTTTTTCCACCCACTTCAATCGTGGCACCTGCCCCCTTGGCGAAGGTGTCCGTTGTCATGATGGCTTCGGCAGCGTCTTCAATCGCTGTCGCGACCAGCCCGTCGTTCAGGGTCGCAATTTGCGACACGATCCGCTCATGGGGCAACGGTTCACCGATGACGCCGGTGGAGGCGGTGAACACCCGAGCTGCTGGAATGCCCGTGATATCCGCAACTGTGCGGGTGATCTCGGCGACGGAGGTTTGGCCATAGTGTCCGGTAAAGGCATTTGAATTGCCTGAGTTGACCAGAATGGCAGCGCCGTGTGCGGTGTGATTGTCGCTTGAGGCCAGTTTTGCCTGACAGTCCAGAACCGGTGCAGAGCGTGTCGCGGATCGAGTGAACACGCCAGCCACAGTACTGCCCGGATCCATCACGGCGAGCATCACGTCGGTGCGATTCTTGTATTTCACACCAGCCGCAGCGGAGGCAAATCGAACACCTGCGATCTGCGGCAGCTTTGGGAAGTGATCCGGCGCAAGCGGAGAACGGGGTAATGCCATTGTCAGTTCCTCACCAGATCGAGATTTTTCAGGATTGCGGGATCCAGATCTTCGATCTCAGGGCGTTCGATGGTGGCGGCGGTGGTCAGGGAGAGCACACGGTCTTCTACTGCCTCCTGACGCATCTGCGTAGCCAGCTCTTCGCGGACCTCATCAAAGGTTGGCGCAGCGGAGGTCCGCCGATCGTTGAGCTTGATCACGTGCCAGCCAAATTGGGTCTGGACCGGATCGGAGACATCACCTGCGCCCATCACCAGAACCGCTTCTTCGAATTCCGGGACCATGCGGCCCTTGCTGAACCAGCCCAGCTCACCGCCGTTGGGACCGGACGGGCCGGTGGAGCGTTCGCGCGCCAGAGTGGCGAAATCTGCGCCGGCATCCAGTTCTGCGCGAATGTCGGCGGCATCTTCTTCGGTTTCGACCAGAATATGCGAGGCGTTGAATTCATCGCCGCCCGTGCCGTCCGTATATTTCTCATCATAGGCTGTGCGCAGATCCTCGTCCGAGGCCGCATTTTCCATGACCTTTTCGATGACGTCTGCTGCCAGCAGGGAGCGGGCCTCGTTTTCCAGCGACAGGGCCACGTATTTCGGCACCTCGCCATTCAGCTCCTGCTTCAGGCTGGTCTGCTGGATCAGCTGATCCAGGATCGCGTCATAGAGAACATCATCGGGTAGCTGTTGGTACTGCTGGGGCAATGTAGCGCGGGCAATGATCATGTGACCGATTGTGATCTCTTCGCCGTTTACCGTAGCCACCACCGTATTGGCATGGGGTTCTGCAGCTGCGGATATGGGCAGTGTCAAAGCGACTGTCAGGGCGAGCCCTGATAAATAAGTGAGACCTTTGCGCATTGAATTCTTCCTATTATCTGGCCACGAAGGGGCGTAGCGTTGACACTGTATTTGCGGGACCTTACATCGCCATGAGGCCTTTGGCAGGACCGCTGTTCCATCTTTGTTTATGGGTTGCGAGCGGGGCGGGCAAGCCTGCCAACGCCAGGGGCCAATGACAGGACGGTTGGAGAACACATGCTGGGTATCGGAACACTCGCCAAAAAGGTTTTCGGCACGCCGAATGACCGCAAAATCAAGGCGACACGGCCGCTGATTGCCAAGATCAACGCGCTGGAGCCCGAGTTCGAGAAACTCAGCGATCAGGATTTGCAGGACAAGACTGCCGAGCTGCGCAAACGCGCGCTGGACGGGGAAAGCCTGGATGACCTGCTGCCCGAGGCCTTTGCCAATGTGCGCGAAGCGGCGCGCCGGGCGCTGGGTCTACGGGCCTTTGACACCCAGCTTATGGGTGGCATTTTCCTGCATCAGGGCAATATTTCCGAGATGAAGACCGGCGAGGGTAAGACCCTCGTTGCGACCTTCCCGGCGTACCTCAATGCGCTGACGGGCAAGGGCGTGCATATTGTCACCGTCAACGAATATTTGGCCAAGCGCGACAGCGAATGGATGGGCAAGGTATTTGCGCAGCTAGGCATGACCACCGGTGTGATCTGGTCGGGTCAGCCAGACGCTGAGAAGATGGCTGCCTACCAGAGCGACGTCACCTATGCGACCAACAACGAGCTGGGCTTTGATTATCTGCGCGATAACATGAAGCCTTCGCTGGATCAGGTGTTCCAGAAGCATCATAACTTTGCGATCGTGGATGAGGTCGACTCCATCCTGATCGACGAGGCCCGCACGCCGTTGATCATCTCCGGCCCGGCGGAAGATCGGTCCGAACTCTATTCCACCATCGATAAGCTGATCCCGCTGCTGAGCGATGATCACTACGAGCTGGATGAGAAAACTCGCGGCGTTACCTTCACCGAGGATGGCAACGAATACCTCGAGCAGCAGCTGATCGCCCATGAGCTGCTTGAGGAGGGCGCATCGCTTTATGATCCCGAGAGCACAACAGTCGTGCATCACGTCAACCAGGCCCTGCGCGCGCATAAGCTGTTCCAGCGCGACAAGGACTACATCGTGCGTGACGGTGAAGTGGTACTGATCGATGAATTCACCGGACGGATGATGGCAGGTCGCCGTCTCTCCGAAGGTTTGCATCAGGCCATCGAAGCCAAGGAAGAGGTGAAGATCCAGCCAGAAAACACAACGCTGGCCTCTGTGACCTTCCAGAACTACTTCCGGCTATATGGCAAGCTGTCGGGCATGACCGGTACCGCAATGACAGAAGCCGAAGAATTTGCCGAAATTTACGGCCTTGGCGTTGTCGAAGTGCCAACCAACCGCCCGATTGCGCGTAAGGATGAGGACGATCAGGTCTATCGCACTGCCATGGAAAAATATCAGGCGATGATCAATGAGACCAAGAAAGCCCATGAAAATGGGCAACCGGTTCTTCTGGGCACCACCTCAATTGAGAAATCTGAACTGCTGAGCCAGCTTCTTCAGAAGGAGGGCATCAAGCACAACGTGCTGAACGCCCGCCACCACGAGCAGGAAGCGCAGATTGTTGCCGATGCCGGTCGTCTGGGTGCGGTGACCATCGCCACCAATATGGCGGGCCGGGGAACCGATATCAAACTGGGCGGCAACGTCGAGTTTAAGGTGCTTGAGGCGATCGCAGAGACCCCTGATGGAGATCATGAGGCTATTCGCGCGCGCATCGAAGAGGCGCATGTCGCTGATGAGGAAGCCGTCAAACAAGCGGGTGGCCTGTTTGTGATGGCCTCTGAGCGTCACGAAAGCCGCCGCATCGACAACCAGCTGCGCGGCCGTTCCGGCCGTCAGGGTGACCCGGGCCGCACAGTGTTCTATCTCAGCCTTGAAGATGACCTGATGCGGATCTTCGGCTCCGAGCGGTTGGATAAGCTGTTGTCGACGCTGGGCATGAAGGAAGGCGAGGCGATCATTCACCCATGGGTGAACAAATCGCTGGAACGCGCACAGGCGAAGGTCGAAGGCCGCAACTTTGACATGCGCAAAAACGTACTGAAATTTGACGATGTCATGAATGATCAGCGCAAGGTGATCTTCAATCAGCGTCGTGAAATCATGGCGGCTGAGGATCTCTCGGAAATTGTCGCTGATATGCGCCACGAGGTGATCGACGACCTGCTGGATGTACACATGCCAGCCAAGACCTACGCGGATCAGTGGGACAGCGAGGGGCTGCAGGAGCAGGTCCGTGAGAAGCTGGGTCTGGATGTTCCGGTTGTCGACTGGGCCGCTGAGGAAGGTGTCGACGACGAGCAAATTCGCGAACGTCTGGTGGAAGTCAGTGACGCGAAAATGGTTGAGAAAACCGAGGCCTTTGGTCCGGAAACCATGCGCAACATCGAAAAACAGGTTCTGCTGCAGACAATTGATGCGAAATGGCGCGAGCATCTGCTGACGCTGGAGCATCTGCGCTCCGTCGTGGGTTTCCGTGGCTACGCGCAGCGCGACCCGCTCAACGAGTATAAGAACGAGAGCTTCCAGCTGTTCGAGAATATGCTTGATACGCTGCGGGAAACCGTCACCCAGCAGTTGGCCCATGTGCGCCCGATCAGCGAAGACGAGCAGCGCCAGATGATGATGCAGATGGCCGCGCAACAGGCCGAGCTGCAGAAGGCTGCGGCGGGTGCCAATACATCAACCGCGTTGCAGGAGGCGCCAGCGGATGGTTTTGTCGAGGACGATCCCTCCACTTGGGGCAATCCATCGCGCAATGACAAATGCCCCTGTGGCTCTGGCAAGAAGTTCAAACACTGTCACGGCAGCCTCAGCTGAGGTTCCGAGGCGGAATTATTTCGCGACAATACCCGGAGAAATCAGTGATAATTGCACGATTTCGCCAGATTCTCTGCAAGAGGCGGCCATCAATTGGCCGCCTTTCTACGTCACGGTTCCTTAACCTTTTTGGGTAAGGAGTCGGTAATGATCAGCAAACGCACAGCCCTGATGAGCGCGGCGACCCTTTGTAGCGCCCTGGCGATTGGTCTTGTCATGCAGCATACCGCTGGCAGTCCACAGACCAGTGTAGCCGCCCCTGTTGCGGAGTTGGCCGTCGTTGCGGAAGCAGCACCGCCCGATCTGTCTGCGGATGTCCCGCTTCAGATTGACGCCATTAGCCTGACGGCAGCAACACCCGAGGCAGGTGACAGCGACGCTCAGCAAGTCCTGCGTCAGAATCCCGAGACCTCCTGCGAGATGACCGCTGAGGCGGTTCCCGGCCCGATGGCTGAGGTCCGGCTGACCGTATTGTCCCTGTGCCGACCGGGTGAACGTTTGACCATTCACCACAACGGCATGATGTTTTCCAGCCGACTGGATGAGACCGGCGCGTTAACGGTGCAGATACCGGCTCTGTCCTCTTCGGCTGTGTTTATCGTGGAACCCAAAAGCGGTCGCGGGGCGGTTGCGACAACATCGGTACCGGATCTGGATCTTGTTAGTCGGGTCGTGTTGCAATGGGCAGGCAACAGTGGGTTTGAATTGCATGCGCGGGAATTTGGCGCGGGCTATGGCAGCGCGGGTCACGTTTGGCGTGGCGCCGATCTGACGGCAGGCCGTGGCTCTGTCGTACAGCTTGGCGACGCCACGCAGTTGGCCCCGCGGCTGGCGGAGGTCTATAGCGTCCCGCGCCTTGGCGGTGATCAAAGCGGTGCGATTGATCTGACCGTGGAGGCCGAGGTGACAGCAATCAATTGTGGTCGTGATGTCTCGGCGCAGACGCTGGAATTGCGTGATGGCAGATTGCGGACCCGTGACCTGACGCTGGCAATGCCGGATTGTGCTGCAACAGGTGACTTTCTTGTGTTGAATAATCTTCTGGAAACCCTGAAAATCGCCGCAAATTAACTCGCGGTTTATTCAGGATTTCTCATGGCTTTGTTTCGTGCGGTGATATGCGCCGCACTCTTTCTTGTCACCGGGATCCTGCCGCTGAAGGCGCAGGACGTGACACTTTCGTCGCCGGATGGAGCTGTTGAGATCACCGGGAATATTCTGGGATTCGACGGCGAATTCTATCGCGTTGACACCAAGTTCGGCGAACTGACGGTCGACGGCTCTGGTGTCAGCTGTGAGGGACCGGGGTGCCCTAGCCTGTCTGATTTCGTTGCGGAGATCAGCCTGTCGGGATCGTCGACCATGGCAGAGGTCCTGTTACCGGCTCTGATCGAGGGGTTTGCGCTGCGAAACGGGTTTCAGACACGACGCGATCCTATGCCCGACAATAATTTCGACTATGTCCTGCTGCGCGACACTGGCCGCGTTGCGGCGAGGTTCAGTTTTTTTGTCAGCAACACGGACGAAGGATTTGCCGATCTTCTCGCGAATGAGGCCGATATCGTTATGGCCTTGCGTGAAATTCGAAGCGCCGAGCGTGAGCGGGCCCGTGAGGCGGGGATGGGCGACATGACTGGCGCACAGCGCAGCCGCGTTCTGGCGCTGGATGCGATGGTGCCCGTTGTGGCCCCAGGCAATCCCGTCCGCTCAATCTCAGTCGCAGATCTGGCGCGGGTGCTGTCTGGTGACCTTAGCAACTGGTCGGAGCTGGGTGGACCGAATGCGCCGATTTCGCTCCATCTTCCGGTGGCCGGTTCCGGCCTGGCACAGGCGATATCGGATCGTTTGGAGACACCAAATATTGCGGCACTTGGGACCCGTTTGCGGCGCCATGATCGTGGCAGTACCTTGGTGCGCGTGGTTGCAACGGACCCCTTTGCGCTTGGCTTAGCAAGTTTTGCCGAGACTTCGACCGCACGGGTCCTGACATTGCGCGGTGCCTGCGGGTTTTCGCTACGAGCCAACCGCCGTTCGATCAAGACCGAAGACTATCCGCTGACCGCGCCCATGTTTCTCTATCTGCCGTCCCGGCGGCTGCCCAAACTGGCGCGGGATTTCCTGAGCTATGTGCGTGGACCTGGTGCGCAAATCGTGATTCGCAGGGCTGGCTTCGTCGATCAGGCGCCCGAGCGTATTTCCATGAACGTACAGGGTGACCGGTTGGCCAATGCGATCACGGCGGCGGGGTCGGAAGTCCCGCTGGAGGAATTGCAGCGGCTTGTCAGTCGGTTGGATGGCCTACAGCGTTTGACCACGTCTTTCCGGTTTGAGCCGGGCTCGACCCGCCCAGATGCGCAATCGCGAAGCAATATCACACAACTGGCGCGCTCGCTTGAGGCGGGTGCCTATGATGCGCGGGAACTGGTTTTCGTCGGCTTCTCAGACGGGGATGGACCGGCGAGCGGCAATAGAACCATCGCTAAGAAACGTGCCGAGGCGGTGCGCGATGCGGTGATTGCAGCTGCTGAAACCGCGAATTTGGAGCGCACGGAAATTGAGATTGCGGCATTCGGTGAAGCGCTGCCAATGGCCTGTGAAGACCAGCGGTGGGGGCGTCAGGTGAATCGCCGGGTGGAAGTTTGGGTCCGTTAGCCAGCTATAGGTACCCGGCCGACCGAAAGCTGAGTTCGCTGGATTTTCCGATGATCAGGTGATCGTGTAGCACAATATCCAGCGCGGCGAGAGCACGGGCAACCCGGTCGGTCATTTCGATGTCGCTGGGCGAGGGCGTCGGATCGCCTGATGGATGATTATGCACCAATATCAGTGCGCTGGCGCCGATCTCCAAGGCACGCTTTGCGATTTCCCGTGGATAGACAGGTACATGGTCAACGGTGCCTTTGGCCTGCTCCTCATCCGCAATCAATGTGTTCTTACGATCAAGATATAGCACCCGGAATTGCTCAGTTTCGCGGTGGGCCATGACCGTATGGCAATAATCCAGCAATGCGTCCCAAGAGGACAGGATGTGGCGTTGCAGTACCTTCGCGCGGGCCATGCGATGGGCGGCGGCTTCCAACACCTTTAGGTCGGTGATCACCGCATCGCCAACTCCCGCAATCCGTGCGAGCCGTTCAGGAGGCGCAGTAATCACGCGATTGAAATCGCCAAAATTGTCGAGCAACTGGCGCGCCAGCGGTTTCACATCCCGGCGCGGGATGGAGCGGAACAGCACCAGTTCCAGCAGTTCGTAATCCGGCATCGCAGTAGCGCCCCCTGTCATGAACCGGTCCCGCAGCCGGGCGCGATGGTCCTTGATATAGGAGGGTGGCGATGGTGGTTTTCGGGTGCGTGCAATGATCTCTGCGCTGTCTGGAAACAGCGGCAGGGAGACGTCCTCGAATGCGGGATCCTTGGGCATGGTGCAATGCTCGCGCCATCAGGGTTGCGAAAAGGTTAATCGGTCAGATCAAAGCCGCCACATGCCGCAAACCCATCAAAAAAAGCGCCCCGTTCGGGGGCGCTTTATCTTTTTATTTTGGTCGAACAGGCTGGTCTTAGCCCTTCATCCCGTCCCAGAAACTCTTGACCGAGGAGAAGAAACTCCGCGATTCCGGGTTGGTGTTGTCCTCGGATAGATCCTCGAATTCCCGCAGCAGCTCTTTCTGCCGGGAGGTGAGGTTCACCGGGGTTTCCACCGCCAGCTCGATAAACATGTCGCCGGTGGCACCACCGCGCAGGGCAGGCATCCCCTTACCACGCAGGCGCATCTGGCGACCAGATTGACTGCCTTCAGGGATCTGAACCCGCCCGCGACCACCGTCGATGGTGGGCACTTCAATCGCCCCGCCAAGGGCAGCCTTGGCCAGGGACACGGGGACGCGGCAGTACAGGTTATTGCCGTCCCGCTCGAACAGATCATGCGCGGCAACTTCTACGAAGATGTAGAGATCACCGGGAGGCCCTCCCCGCATACCCGCCTCACCTTCGCCAGCAAGGCGAATGCGGGTGCCGGTTTCTACGCCAGCAGGGATGTTCACCGACAGGGAGCGATCTTTCTCGACACGACCGTGGCCCTGGCAGGATTTGCAGGGGTTCTTGATGATCTGTCCAAGGCCGGAGCAGGTGGGGCAGGTGCGTTCCACCGTGAAGAAGCCCTGTTGCGCGCGCACCTTGCCCATGCCTGAGCAGGTCGGGCATGTGGTCGGCTCCACACCGCCCTCGGCGCCGGTGCCCTCGCAGGATCCACAGGCCACAGCGGTCGGCACGTTGATGGTTTTGTGCATCCCCGCAAAGGCATCTTCAAGCGAGATGCGCAGGTTGTAGCGCAGGTCGGAGCCGCGCGCGGCTCGTTGCCGTCCGCCACCTTGGCCGCCGCGTCCCCCCATGAAGTCGCCGAACAGATCGTCGAATACATCAGAGAAGGCAGAGGAGAAGTCACCGCCGCCAAAGCCCTGGCCACCCTGGCCACCGCGCTGACCGCCACCCATACCGTTTTCAAAGGCCGCGTGGCCGTAGCGGTCGTATGCGGCCTTTTTCTCCGGGTCTTTCAGAACATCATAGGCCTCATTGGCCTCTTTGAATTGCCCCTCGGATTCGGGATTGTCCTTGTTCCGATCGGGGTGCAGCTCTTTTGCCTTCTTGCGAAAGCCTTTCTTGATTTCATCGGCGGTGGCCCCTTTGGACACCCCGAGAACGTCATAGTAATCTCGTTTGGACATCGGAATACCCTTCTTGCCGCAACGAAAGCGGGCCGGCCCGGAGTTCGGACCGGCCCGCTCTGGCCAAAATCAGACCTTAACGCTTGTTGTCGTCCAGATCTTCGAATTCGGCATCGACAATGTCATCATCACCGGGGCCTGCCGCGTCATCTGCGGCGGTCGGCTCATCCGCAGCCTCTTCCTGGCTCGACTTGTAGATCGCCTCACCCAGCTTCATCGCAGCCTCAGTGACATTCTGAACGCCGGATTTGATCTTCTCGGCGGTGGACTTCTCATTCTCGAGATCGTCCTTCAGTGCGGCAATCGCCAGTTCGATGGCTTCGATGGTGGTCGGGTCGACCTTGTCGCCATGCTCTTCCATCGATTTCTCGGTGGAGTGAATCAGGCTTTCGGCCTGGTTCTTGGCTTCGATCAGCTCGCGGCGTTCCTTGTCCGCCTCGGCATTGTCTTCAGCATCCTTGACCATCTTTTCGATATCGTCATCGGACAGACCACCGGAGGCCTGGATGGTGATATTCTGCTCTTTGCCGGTCGCCTTGTCCTTTGCGCCGACCGAGACGATGCCGTTGGCGTCGATGTCAAAAGTGACTTCGATCTGCGGCATGCCACGTGGTGCGGGCGGGATGTCTTCGAGGTTGAACTGGCCGAGCATCTTGTTGTCGGCCGCCATCTCACGCTCACCCTGGAACACGCGAATGGTCACCGCGTTCTGGTTGTCTTCCGCAGTTGAGAAGACCTGGCTCTTCTTGGTCGGGATGGTGGTGTTACGGTCGATCAGACGCGTGAACACGCCACCCAGGGTTTCGATACCCAGCGACAGCGGCGTCACATCGAGCAGAACAACGTCTTTCACGTCGCCCTGCAGAACGCCGGCCTGAATGGCGGCACCCATGGCAACAACTTCATCCGGGTTCACACCCTTGTGCGGTTCCTTACCGAAGAATTTGCTGACCTCTTCGATAACCTTGGGCATACGGGTCATACCACCGACCAGAACAACCTCGTCGACGTCAGATGCCGAGAGACCCGCATCTTTCAGGGCAGCGGCACAAGGCTTCATGGAAGCTTTGATCAGGTCGCCGACCAGGCTTTCCAGCTTGGCGCGGGTCAGCTTCATAACCATGTGCAGCGGTTGGCCCGAGGACGGATCCATCGAGATGAACGGCTGGTTGATTTCGGTCTGGCTGGAGGAGGACAGCTCAATCTTGGCTTTTTCAGCGGCTTCTTTCAGACGCTGCAGGGCCATTTTGTCCTTGGTCAGGTCGACGCCGTGCTCTTTCTTGAACTGGTCTGCCAGGTAGTTGACGATCCGCATGTCGAAGTCTTCACCACCAAGGAACGTGTCACCGTTGGTGGACTTAACCTCGAACAGGCCGTCATCGATTTCCAGAATGGTCACGTCGAAAGTACCGCCGCCGAGGTCATAGACCGCGATGGTTTGGGTTTCTTCCTTGTCCAGACCGTAGGCCAAGGCCGCAGCTGTCGGTTCGTTGATGATGCGCAGCACTTCAAGGCCGGCAATCTTGCCCGCGTCCTTGGTCGCTTGACGCTGAGCGTCGTTGAAATAGGCAGGCACGGTGATGACGGCCTGGGTCACTTCTTCGCCGAGATAGGATTCGGCGGTCTCTTTCATCTTGCCCAGGATGAAGGCGGAGATCTGCGAAGGGGAGTATTTCTCACCCTTGGCTTCGACCCATGCGTCTCCGTTGCCGCCGTTGATCACGGCGAAGGGCAGATTTTTCTTGTCTTTGGCCAGATCGCTGTCATCAAACCGGCGACCGATCAAGCGCTTGACGCCAAAAACGGTATTGTCCGGGTTGGTGACGGCCTGACGTTTGGCCGGCTGGCCCACCAGACGTTCATCGTCGGTGAAGGCTACGATCGACGGCGTGGTACGGGCGCCCTCAGCGTTTTCGATAACGCGAGGCTGCGAGCCGTCCATGATGGCCACACAGGAGTTGGTGGTCCCGAGGTCGATTCCGATAACTTTGCTCATGTTCGATCCCTTTTTTACTTTCTAAGGCGATTACCCGAGGTCTGAACCCATTTTGGCATTCCGGCCCCGATTCAGTTGCGGTTTGGTCTGCACCTCACCGCTTCCCGGCGTATATAGGGAGCGCAAATGCCCCCTGCAACCGCCAGATCGCGTCCTGTTTCGCGAATTACAGCGGTTTTTGACAGGGGAGCGGTTAAGAACGGGCTAACAGTGATGATGAAGTTGCGATTGCGGGGGTTTGAGCTGACAAAACCCCTTCTGGATATGGATGGGCAGCAGCGGCTGATTGAGTGTCTGCGCCCCGTTCTGCGCGCAGCACCACTGTTTTCGCCTGAGGTGCCCGGTGGTGGTAAGATGTCAGTGCGGATGACATCAGCCGGGGCCTATGGTTGGGTCAGTGATCGGGATGGATACCGCTATGAAGAGCGCCACCCGACCGGGCGCCGCTGGCCTGAGATACCATCAGAGATTCTGGACATCTGGCGGGTCACCACTGGGTTGGAGCGGCAACCGGATTGCTGTCTGATCAACTACTATGGTGAAGGGGCCCGGATGGGGCTGCATCAGGACAAGGATGAGGCGGATTTTTCCTACCCGGTGGTGTCAGTCTCTCTAGGCGATGACGGTCTGTTGCGGATTGGCAATCAATCGCGCGGGGGCAAGACCGATACTGTCTGGTTGAACTCGGGCGATGTGGTCGTGATGGGTGGGGATGCCCGGCTGACCTATCACGGGGTTGATCGCATTCGGTTCAAATCCTCACGCCTGCTGCCGAAGGGCGGGCGGATCAATCTGACGCTGCGTGTGGTGACCTGAATATCTGTTTGCCTGGCGGATCAGCGCTTTGCGCCCCAGCTGATCGAGGCACGGCGGCGCGTGTAAAACTCCCCCATCAAGCCAATCATGATCAGGACGAGTGCCACCCAACCGGCGTATTGCCAGTTGCTGAAATGGGGGTTGTAGTTGATGAACACAAACCCCCGTGCCTGATCAATGCAGTGAAACAGCGGGTTCCAGTCGAACATCGACAGCATGAAGCTGGGCAGAGTGTTCGCCAGAAACATCTTTCCCGAGGCGATCATATTGGCCCTTTGGTAGATCGTGGAGATGATGCCAACAGTCCCCGGCGACCAAGGCTTCATGACCAGCAGGATCAAACCTACCGCAGCGCCGGTTATCCAAGAGAGCAGCACCATGCCAAAGGCGGCAATCGGTTCCTCAATTTCAATCGGGGTGAACGCCACGTGATAGACGAACAGGATGATCAGCATCGACAGCACCTGAATATACAGTGATCCCAGTGCCGCCGACAGAATGGCGACGATCGTGTTCATCGGGGCGTGCTGCATCATCGGGCTGCTTGGCCCCTCTGCTCCGGCGACGGCGGAAACGGCCTTGGTGTGGGTCAGGAACAAAAATACGCCCGACATCACATAGAGCAGAAAATCGCCGCGAATGGCCGAACCACGCAGGCCGAGCAGGGAAAACATCACGTAAAACACGACGACAAACATCACGGCCTGCATGAGATTGGTCGCAAGAGCCATGAAAGCATTATTATGTTTGGAGCGCACACTGCGCGCCACGGAATGAAAGACAACCTCACCCATGGCGATGAGGCTGCTGAGACGAGACCGTTTGTGGCGTTGCTCGAACATGATGTCGCTTAGTCCGGACCTGCTTTAGGTGAAACTCTGCTTATCGTTACCACGGAAATCTTGCTGTTCCCTTTCCTCGCGACCATAAGGGGGACAACTGCTGTAATCAACCAAACCCGGTCAGGGAGAGCGTTTGTGACATATGATGACCTTATTCCGGTAATTCGCCGATTGGCGATCGAGGCCGGAGAGAAGATCATGGAGATCTACAACTCGGATGAATTCGAGGTGAAGGTGAAGTCGGACGAAAGCCCGGTCACTGCCGCCGATGAGGCCGCAGATGCGCTGATCTCTGCCGGGCTGCGGGCGGCATTTCCGGATGTGATGCTGGTGACCGAAGAGCAGGCCGATTCGCATAGCAAGAGCGGCGACACTTTTCTGATCGTTGACCCCTTGGATGGAACCAAGGAGTTTATTCATCGCCGCGGTGACTTCACCGTCAATATCGCGCTGGTTGAAAAAGGTGTGCCGACCCGTGGTGTGGTCTATGCGCCGGCGCGGTCGCGGATGTTCTTCACCTTGGCGGACGGATCAGCGGTTGAGGAAACCGGCGCTTTTGATCCCGCAGCCATGGGAGAGATCAAGCCCATTCGTGTTGCAGACAGCAATAATGATGCGCTGATGGTGGTTGCCTCCAAATCGCATCGCGATCAGGCGACTGATGACTACATCAATAGATATGCTGTGAAAGACAGTAAAAGTGCGGGATCCTCGTTGAAGTTCTGTCTGGTCGCCACCGGGGAAGCCGATCTTTATCCACGGGTTGGCCGCACCATGGAATGGGACACAGCGGCTGGTCATGCTGTTCTGGGTGGAGCGGGTGGCCAAGTGGTGCGTTTTGATGACCACACCCCACTCACTTATGGCAAGGAGGGGTATGCCAACCCCTTCTTTATCGCCTACGCGCCGGGTGTGGAGTTGAAAAAAGCCTGATGTCTGTCCTGATTGTCATCCCTGCCCGCTATGCCTCCACACGCTATCCCGGCAAACCGCTTGTTGCGCTGACCGGTGCCAGCGGAGAAAGCCAGACCTTGATCGAACGGTCCTGGCGCGCTGCCATGGCCGTCAATGGTGTCGATCGTGTTGTGGTGGCCACCGATGATGAGCGGATTCGGGACGCTGCCACAAGCTTTGGCGCTGAGGTGGTTATGACCTCCGAAAGCTGCGGCAACGGGACCGAGCGTTGTGCAGAAGCGCTGGCGACGCTTGAGGGCGGCTACGATATAGTCGTGAACCTGCAAGGTGACGCGCCGCTGACGCCACATTGGTTTGTTGAAGATCTGATCTCGGGTCTGCGCGATGCCCCTGACAAGGGGCTGGCAACACCGGTGTTGCGTTGCGACGGAGCGACGCTGAACAGTCTGCTGGCAGACCGTAAGGCCGGTCGCGTCGGCGGCACCACCGCCGTGTTCGGGCGGGATAACAACGCGCTCTACTTCTCAAAGGAAGTGGTGCCGTTCACTTCAACGGCCTATGAGGCGGATCAAGACACCCCGGTGTTCCATCACGTCGGAGTCTATGCCTACCGGCCAGACGCGCTCAATGCTTATCCAGGGTGGCCTGTCGGTCCCCTTGAGACGCTGGAGGGGCTGGAGCAGCTGCGCTTCCTTGAAAATGGTCGCAAGATCCTCTGCGTTGAGGTCGAGGCGCGCGGACGTGAATTCTGGGAGCTGAACAACCCCGAAGACGTACCGCTGATTGAGGCGATGATGAAAAAGATGGGTCACAAATAGGCCCGAATTGTCGATAAAATGAAACATCTTAGGGAAGGTCGTGAGCGAAACGTGACTGGGGGTATATTTTCTGAATTGCCTGCGGAATACTTAAGCCGGCCTTTCAAGGCAGGTTTTGTCACCAAATCGGCCACCACTGACAAACCGCATCAGAACGGTTTGAGAAATAGACAATGAGAGTGCGAAATGCGTAGAAAAGTAACGAAGGCAATTTTTCCGGTGGCCGGTCTTGGAACGCGGTTCCTGCCAGCGACCAAATCTGTTCCCAAAGAAATCATGACGCTGGTGGACCGTCCGCTGGTCCAATACGCCATTGATGAGGCGCGTGAGGCCGGGATCAAGGAATTCATCTTTGTAACCTCGCGCGGCAAAGGCGCGCTTGAGGACTATTTTGACCACTCGCCCATGCTCGAACAGGAGCTGCGGAAGAAGGGCAAGGACGACCTTCTGGATATCCTGAAGGCGACCAATATGGATTCGGGCGCGATCGCCTATATTCGTCAGCATCAGGCGCTAGGCCTTGGCCACGCGGTTTGGTGCGCGCGCCGTCTGATCGCCAATGAACCCTTTGCGGTGATCCTGCCCGATGACGTCATCGCGGCGGAAACGCCCTGTCTCAAGCAGATGGTGGAAGCCTATGAAGAAACCGGCGGCAATATGGTTGCGGCCATGGAGGTTCCCCCGGAGCAGACATCATCCTACGGGGTGCTGGATGTGCGCGATGATATGGGATCGGTGGTGTCTGTGAATGGCATGGTTGAGAAGCCCAAAGCTGAAGAGGCGCCATCTAATCTGGCGGTGATTGGCCGCTATATTCTGGCCCCTTCTGTGCTGCGGAATCTGAACAAGAAGAAACAGGGCGCTGGCGGTGAAATCCAACTGACGGATGCCATTGCGGAAGACATTGCCGCTGATGTGCCGGTTTATGGCTACCGGTTCCGTGGTCAGCGATTTGACTGCGGGTCCAAGGCGGGTTTCCTGCAGGCGACGGTTGCCTTCGCGCTGGCGCGTGAGGAACTGCGTGATGATCTGATGTGCTATATCAATCAGATTGCGCAGGTCGATAAGGCGGCGCAATAATACCTGCCACTTTGCTGCGATTGGCGAAGATTGGTGACATGTGAATTTTGGGTGGCCGGGCAGCAACGTCCGGCCTTTTGATCAGGAAAACGCTGCTTTGACACATATTCTGGTGACCGGTGGGGCTGGTTATATCGGCTCCCACGCTTGCAAGGCGCTGCGCGCGGCTGGGTTCACGCCCGTGACCTACGACAATCTGGTAACGGGCTGGCAGGACGCGGTGAAATTCGGCCCCTTCGAGAAGGGGGATCTGAGTGATCGCGCGCGACTGGACGAAGTTTTTGCCAAATATCAGCCGGCGGCGGTTATGCATTTTGCCGCGCTGAGCCAGGTCGGCGAAGCCATGAGCGAACCTGGCCGTTACTGGACCAACAATGTAGGTGGCTCCCTAACGCTTATTGAGGCTGCGGTTGCGGCCGATTGTCTTGATTTCGTGTTTTCTTCCACCTGCGCCACCTACGGGGAGCATGACAATGTGGTGCTGGACGAAAGCACGCCGCAGGTGCCTTTGAATGCCTATGGCGCCTCCAAACGTGCGGTCGAGGATATTTTGCGCGACTTTGGTGCGTCGCATGGGCTGCGATCGGTGATTTTTCGCTATTTCAACGTGGCGGGTGCGGATCCCGAGGCTGAGGTGGGTGAATTCCATCGTCCCGAGACCCATCTGGTGCCGCTGGTTCTGGATGCGATTGACGGCAAACGCGATGCGCTGACCATTTTCGGAACCGATTATGACACGCCGGATGGTACCTGTGTACGCGACTACGTGCATGTCTGCGACCTGGTTGATGCCCATGTTCTGGGCCTCAACTGGCTGAAGGATGGCAAAGGCAGTCAGGTCTTCAATCTGGGGACAGGCACCGGGTTCTCGGTGCGCGAAGTTATGGACAAGGCCGAAGCGACCACCGGCAAATCGGTGCCGCATTCTATCGGGCCACGGCGCGCCGGGGATTGTACCAAATTGGTCTCGGGCTCTGTGCGTGCGGCGACACTGCTGGGCTGGGAACCAACGCGGTCCGACCTTGAGACGATGATTGCGGATGCCTGGGGCTGGCACAAAGCCGGCGCATACGAGCGTTAGGGTGACGGGGCCTGTTTTGGCTCCGGGTTCTGTGCCGCTGCCAGAGATTTCGCTGGCGGTGGCCTATCGGTTGAGATGGCAGCGCCGCCAGCTGCTCTGGCGGGCGTTTCGGGCGCGTCATCAACTGCGCAGGGTGACGGATCATACCGCCATCCTGGCAAAGGATGCTTTGATCGCCATCACCGTTCTGCGAAATGAGGCGACCCGGATCCCTTTTTTCCTGCAGTTCTATCGTGAGTTGGGTGTTGATCACTTTTTGATCGTCGACAATGGCAGTGATGATGGGTGCGCGGAATATCTTGCCACGCAGCCGGATGTTTCGCTCTGGCAGACTGGCACCAGCTACCGCGATGCGCGGTTCGGTCTGGATTGGGCGACCTGGCTGCAGATTCGCCATGGTCACCGCCGCTGGTGCCTAAGTGTTGATACAGACGAATTGCTGGTGTTCGGCGGCGATGCGCAACATGGTTTGCGTGGCCTGACCCATTGGCTGGACCGTCAGGGCAGGGTGGGCTTTGGCGCACTGATGCTGGATCTTTTCCCCAGGGGGCCGCTGGGAAAGGTGAGCTATTCCCCCGGCGATGATCCCCGCACTGTGTTGCCGTGGTTCGATCCAGATCCATATCGCAGTACGCGTCAGGCACCGCGCGGCAATCTGTGGGTGCAGGGCGGCACGCGGGAGCGGGTATTTTTTGCTGCTGAACCGCAGCGAGCACCGACGTTGAACAAAATCCCTTTGATCAAATGGGATCGCCGCTACGCCTATACCAACTCTACCCATGCGGCGCTGCCGCGATGGCTGAATGCGCTGTACGATGGACCGGGTGGGGGGATGCCATCCGGGGTGCTTCTGCACAGCAAATTCCTGCCTGAGATCGCGGAAAAAGCGAGGATAGAAAAACAACGCGGTCAGCACTTCAGTCAGCCGCATCAATTCGAAAACTACTACGATCAGTTGGCGGCGGGGCCGGACCTATGGCACGATAAGGCACTGCGTTACGTGGGGCCAGATCAGCTTGAGGCGCTGGGGCTGGCCCGCGCCCCGGATTGGGACGCGGGCTAATGTTTAGCTACGTTCGGCGTTTTGCTCGTCGCGGCGCTGGCGTACCAGTTGGCGTTTTGTGACCAGCGAGGCGGTGACCACGCCGACCGTTACAATGGCGATCATAATCGTGGAAAGTGCGTTGATCTCTGGGCTGACCCCCAGACGCACGGCTGAAAAAATCTTGATCGGCAGAGTCGTTGCGGCCGGACCGGACGTGAATGACGCGATCACCAGATCGTCCAGCGATAGGGTAAAGGCCAAGAGCCAGCCGGAGATGACTGCAGGTGCGATGATCGGTAGCGTCACGAGGCGGAATGCCTCAGCCGCCGAGCAGCCAAGATCAAGCGCGGCCTCCTCCAGCGAGCGGTCAAAGGTCACCAGCCGCGAGGAAACGACAACTGAAACATAGCACATCGAAAAGGTCGTATGCGCCAGCACGATGGTCATAACTCCGCGATCCAGACCGATGCCGATGAACAGAAGCAGTAGCGACAGGCCGGTGATCACCTCTGGCATAACCAGCGGCGCATAGATCATCCCGGAAAATAGCGTGCGGCCTAGGAAACGCCCCCCGCGCACCAGGACATAGGCGGCCATGGTGCCCAGAACCGTTGCGATGGTTGAGGACATTACCGCCACCTTCAGCGTCACCCAGGCCGCATTCAGAAACGCTTCATTCTGCAGCAGTTCACCGTACCATTTGACGGAGAACCCCGCCCAGACGGTGACCAGTTTGCTCTCATTGAAGCTGAAGATGATCAGGATCACCATCGGGATATAAAGAAACGCAAACCCCAGTGTCAGCGAAACCGTGTTGAACCAGCTCAATCGTGTCATTGGTCCGCCTCCTGTTGTTTCTGCTGGTTGCGCTGGAACAGCACGATAGGCACGATCAGGATCAGAAGCAGCACAACCGCCACCGCTGAGGCCACTGGCCAGTCACGGTTTGAGAAGAACTCTTCCCACAGCACCTTGCCGATCATCAGCGTATCAGATCCACCCAGCAGTGATGGGATCACGAATTCGCCCAGCGTCGGAATGAAGACGAGGAAACAGCCTGCGATAATACCTGCGCGTGAAAGTGGAATGGTGACCAGCCAGAAGGCCTCCATACGCGAGCAACCCAGATCTTCTGCGGCCTCAATGAGCGAGCCATCCAGCCGTTCCAAAGCGGAGTAGATCGGCAGAATCATGAAGGGCAGATAGGTGTAGACGATACCGATATAGACAGCTGTATTGGTGTTCAGGATCGTCAGCGGTGTATCAATCAGCCCGGCCCATATCAGGAACTGATTCAAAAGGCCTTCGTTCGACAGGATTCCCATCCACGCATAGACCCGGATCAGAAAGCTGGTCCAGAACGGTAGGATCACGAGCATCATTAGCGTTGGGCGCCATTCCGAAGGCGCGCGCGCCATGCCGTAGGCCATCGGATAGCCGACCAGCAACGTCAGAACTGTCGATACCACCGCAATGCGCAACGAGCTGAGATAGGCTTTCCAGTAGAGATCATCTTCGGTCAACCAAGTGAAATTCTCAAAATCCAGATCCGAAAGGAAGGCGCCGATACCAGTGACCCAGTCGAACTGTGGCATATAGGGTGGGCGCGCAACGGCGGCATCCGACAGCGAGATTTTGAAGACGATGGCGAAAGGCACAAGAAACAGCGCCAATAGCCAGGCATAGGGGATAGCGATCAGGAAAAAGCGGCGCATCAGTTCGCCAGCAGAACACCGGCCGTGGCTGTCCAAGACAGCCAGACCGGGTCTTCCCAGGTAAAGGCGCGACGCGCAATGCGGCGGGTATTAGCGGCTTGCGCCTTGATCACTGCGCCGGAGGGCAGCTCAACGTGATAGGTGGAGATATTGCCGAGGTAGGCGATATCCAGAATGCGCCCCTGCACCGTGTTGTCAGCCTCCGCCGGGCGCTCGGCGCTGATCGTGACCTTCTCCGGGCGGATCGCCAGATGACACTCCTGCCCGTCGGAGAAGGATGCCTGGCTTTTGACTGTGAGCGGGGCGGCGCCGTCTTTCCAGTTGACTGCATATTGTTCGGGGCCGGTGGGGGTGGCGGTGCCGCCGATGATGTTCACATCGCCAATGAAATCCGCAACATATAGTGAATTTGGGGTCTCATAGATCCGGTCTGGTGTGGCCACTTGCACGATCCGGCCATTGTCCATTACCGCCACGCGGGAGGCGACAGTCATTGCTTCTTCCTGATCATGGGTGACAATCACAAAAGTGGTGCCGGTTTTTTCCTGAATATCCATCAGTTCAAACTGAGTATCCTGGCGCAGCTTCTTGTCGAGCGCGCCGAGTGGTTCATCCAGCAGAAGCAGTTTCGGAGCTTTGGCCAGCGACCGGGCCAAGGCAACCCGCTGGCGTTGGCCGCCAGAGATCTGGTGTGGTTTGCGGCGGGCGAATTTCTCAAGTCGGGTCAGTCGCAGCATTTCCTGCACCCGTTCGGCGATGTCATGCTTGGGCTTGTTTTCGCGCTTCAGCCCAAAGGCGATATTGTCCCAGACGCTCAGATGCGGAAACAGCGCGTAGGACTGGAACATCATATTCACCAGTCGCTTGTTCGGCGGCACCGGGGCAATGTCCTGACCTGACAGGAAAATCTTACCTTCGGTTGGGGTCTCAAACCCAGCAAGCATCCGCATCATTGTCGTTTTGCCACAGCCTGACGGGCCAAGCAGAGCAAAGAACTCTTTCTCATAAATCCCGAGCGTAAGATCGTCGATGGCGGTGAACTCACCAAAACGTTTGGTGACATTCTGGAATTGGATCAGGGGCTTGGCCTCTGGATCGTTCCAGGGTTCAAAAACAGGAATGGTCACGTGAGCCCCCAGTAGTAGACGCAGGTTGTGGGACGGGCGTGGAACAGCTGCCGACGTCCCCAAAAGGTAAAACGCGGGGCAGATATCATGCCCCGCGTGATCAACAGTGTCGGATCAGGTCCCGGACTTGATCTTGGTCCACATGCGGGTGGCCTTACGCTGTACCTTGGGCGGATAGGCTTCTTTGATGTAGAGGTTTTTCAGGGTTTCCTTGCTTGGGTAGATCGCGGGATCGCCGATCACATCTTCCTCAAGGAACTCCTGGCTCGCCTTGTTGCCATTGGCATAATAAACGTAGTTGGAGGCCGCCGCCATATTCTCGGCTTCCATGATGAAGTTCAGGAACTTATGCGCGCCTTCCGAGTTTGGTGCATCAACCGGAATCGCCATCTGGTCGAACCACATCAGAGCGCCTTCCTTGGGGGCGTTGAAGACGATTTCCACACCGTTGTCGGCCTCGTCAGCACGGTCACGCGCCTGCAGGATGTCACCAGACCAGCCAAACGCCACGCAGATATCACCGTTTGCCAACGCGTTGATATATTCGGAGCTGTGGAATTTCTTCACATAAGGGCGGATGGCCATCAGCACTGGCTCAGCCTTGGCCACCACATCGGGGTCCATGCTGTTGGGATCTTCGCCAATATATTTCAAAGCCGCTGGAATCATCTCATCAGGAGCATCCAGGAAGTAGACGCCACAATTGGCCAGTTTCTCCATGTTGTCCGGGTTGAATACCAGTTCAAGCGAGTCGATCGGTGCATCGGCCCCCAGCGCTTCCTCCACCTTGGCCGTATTGGCGCCAATACCGGTGGTGCCCCACATGTAATTCACTGAATAGAGATTGTCGGGATCATAACGGGCGGTGCGATCCTCGATCACGTCCCACATGTTGCCGGCGTTCGACAGTTTGCTTGTATCCAGTTTCTGGAACGCGCCGGCCTGGATCTGCCGCGCCAGGAAGGACCCGGTTGGAACCACAACGTCATAACCGGACCCGCCGGCCAGCATTTTGGTTTCGAGCAACTCATTGCTGTCGAAAACGTCGTAGATCAGATCAATGCCGGTTTCGGTTTCGAATTTCTCCAGCAGATCTTCATCGATATAGTCGGACCAGTTGTAAACGCGAACTTCTTCGGCGACGGCGGCCGCACTGCTCAGCGCCACGATGGCGGTCAATGTCATCGTCTTGAGTGTCATGAGTATCTCCCTGTGCGTGCCGGTTTCCGTGCCCGGCTGGTAAGGATTTGATCAAGTTTTGCCTCATTCGGCAATACTGTTTATGTTTTCACCTGGGAAAACTTGGTGCAAGCTGCCCAAAATTTAGGAGGGATTCCGAAGGTGAACCTGAGCCAACCAGACGCATCATCCGTCAGTCAGCCGACCGCGAAACTGCCGGCGCATGAAACCGTCTATCAGACCTTGCGCGGGCAGATCCTGTTCGGCGATCTGGCGCCCGGCCAGGCGGTGACCATCCAGGGCCTGGTCGAGTCGCTGGGTGCCGGCATGACGCCTGTTCGAGAGGCGATCAGGCGGTTGATTTCTGATGGGGCGCTGGTGTTCCAGGGCAATCGCCGCGTGTCTGTCCCAATGCTGCGCGAGAGTGATCTGAGTGAGCTAATTTATGCAAGAAAAACAATTGAATGTCAGCTTGCGAGATTGGCTACAGAACGGGTCTCCCCAGCGGATATCGCGGCCTTGGAGGCGATAGATACAGCCTTGGATCAGGCGATCTCTGCGGGAGATGTGGCGGGCTATCTGGTGCAGAATTACCAATTCCATACGCGGCTCTATGCGCATGCTGACGCGCCAATCCTCACAGATCTTGCGGATCGGCTCTGGCTGCGCTTTGGCCCGTCGCTGCGGGTGGTCTGCGGGCGGCTTGGTACCCAGAGCTTTCCTGATCGCCATAAGGATATCTTGGAGGCACTTCATCGCAAGGACGCAGATCTGGCGGTGTTGGCGATGGAAAGGGATGTGGCCCAGGGTATGGATCAGGTGCGACAGGGTCTCACACAAGCCAGCTGATTCGATTGACATGATGGAATTTGATCATATTCTGGGGGCAATCTCTTCTTTCAGGAGTCTGCCTTATGACTGCGATTACAAATCACCTGCCCACAGCCGAGCTTCAGGCGCTGGACGCGGCCCATCACATGCATCCTTTTACCGCCAATGGCGAGTTGGCTGAAAAAGGCGCGCGGATCATCACCCGCGCCCGCGGGGTTACACTGACAGACAGTGAGGGCAATGAGATCCTGGATGCCATGGCCGGCCTCTGGTGTGTGAATATTGGCTACGGCCGTGACGAACTTGCGGATGTCGCGGCGCGCCAGATGCGTGAGCTGCCTTATTACAACACCTTCTTTCAGACCACCCATGCGCCGGCTATCGCGCTGGCGGCGAAGATTGCTGAGCTGGCGCCGGACGGGCTCAACCATGTGTTTTTTGCCGGGTCAGGATCTGAAGCTAATGACACCAACATCCGGATGGTGCGCCACTATTGGGCGATGAAGGGCAAGCCGACAAAATCGGTGATCATCAGCCGTAAAAATGGCTATCATGGGTCCTCTGTCGGCAGTGGTAGCCTCGGCGGCATGACTGCGATGCATGAGCAGGGTGGTCTGCCGATTCCGGATATCCATCATATCAATCAACCGAACTGGTGGGCCGAAGGCGGCGATATGTCGGCAGAAGATTTCGGTCTTGCACGGGCGCAAGAGCTGGAACAGGCGATTCTTGAGCTGGGCGAAGATCGCGTTGCGGCCTTTATTGCTGAACCTGTGCAAGGTGCTGGCGGTGTTATTGTACCACCCGCAACCTATTGGCCAGAAATCCAGCGTATCTGTGACAAATACGAGATCCTGCTGATTGCAGATGAGGTGATCTGCGGGTTTGGGCGGACTGGAAATTGGTTTGGTAGCCAGACTGTGGGCATTCGTCCTGACATCATGACAATCGCCAAGGGGCTGTCCTCCGGCTATGCGCCGATTGGCGGCTCGATTGTCAGTGATGAGATCGCGTCGGTGATCGGTTCCGGCGAATTCAATCACGGATACACCTATTCGGGCCATCCGGTGGCGGCTGCTGTCGCGCTTGAAAACCTGCGTATCCTGGAAGAGGAGAACATCATCGGCCACGTGCGCGATGTGGCCGCGCCCTATCTCAAGGAAAAATGGGAGGCGCTGGCAGATCATCCGCTGGTGGGGGAGGCCAAGATTGTCGGCATGATGGGGTCCATTGCCCTGACCCCAAATAAGGCGTCACGTGCGACCTTCGCCGCCGAGGGTGGCACCGTCGGCTATATCTGTCGCGAGCGTTGTTTCGCCAACAATCTGGTGATGCGCCATGTCGGCGACCGGATGATTATTTCGCCGCCGCTGGTCATCACACCGGAGGAGATCGATACCCTTATTGCGCGGGCGCGTCAGTCCCTTGATGAATGCTATGCGGCCTTGCAGGATCAGGACATGCTGCGCAGCGCCTGACATCAGGCTTTCCGCTGACCAAAGAAGGCGCCAGTTCCAGCTCGGTACTGGCGTCTTTCTTGCGTTTGCGAATCCGTTTCGGGTGGTCAAATTCGCCTCTTGAAGTGTTTCCGGTAACGGTTTGCTGCGTTCAATCATCGCGTGTGCGAATGGATTTTCTATTTGATCCGGGTCTGGAAAATTGTCGCTTTTCAGCACTCGTTCGTCGTAATACGTACCGTTAACCGAACTATCGGCCCTAAGGTAAATTGCAGAGATGATCCGGATGATCCGGTTGCGCACCAACGCTTGGGTGTGCTTACATCGCGACAGAAGTGCAGAGCCAATCTGCCGAACCAAACCAGGGAGCCTCACTTGGCTGATGCGTCAAACACGAGCGCGTTCGTTGAATTCGAACGCGTCCAGAAGAGTTATGACGGCGAGAACCTCGTTGTCAAAGACCTGAACCTCACCATGCCGAAAGGTGAATTTTTGACAATGTTGGGCCCGTCCGGTTCGGGTAAGACAACCTGTCTGATGATGCTGGCGGGGTTTGAGACAGCAACCCATGGTGATATCCGGCTGGGCGGTATCTCGATCAATAATATCCCACCCCACAAGCGCGGCATCGGGATGGTGTTTCAGAATTACGCGCTGTTCCCCCATATGACTATTGCCGAAAACCTCAGCTTTCCGCTGGAGGTTCGTAGCATGGGTAAATCCGAGCGTGAGCAGAAGGTGAAGCGCGCGCTTGATATGGTGGAAATGGGGGCCTTCGGAGGGCGTCGACCGGCCCAATTGTCCGGTGGTCAGCAACAGCGGGTTGCCCTGGCACGGGCGCTGGTGTTTGAGCCTGAACTGGTTCTGATGGACGAACCGCTTGGTGCACTGGATAAGCAGCTGCGGGAAAAGATGCAGTTCGAAATCACCCATCTGGCACATCAATTGGGCATCACTACGGTTTACGTGACGCACGACCAGACCGAAGCGCTGACCATGTCGGATCGCGTCGCTGTATTCAACGACGGCCGCATCCAGCAGCTGGCGCCGCCGGATCAGTTGTATGAAGAGCCGTCCAACAGTTTCGTTGCGCAGTTCATTGGCGAGAACAACACGCTGGAAGGCACTGTCAAAGAGGTCAACAACGGCATCGCACTGGTGCAGCTGGACGATGGCGAGCTGATCGACTGCAAACCAATCAACGTGTCCAAGCCAGGTGAACGGACCCGCGTTTCGATCCGTCCTGAACGTGTCGAATACAACAAGGACCGGATGCAGGAAGGCGCTCATACGCTGAAGGCGGAAGTGCTGGAATTCATCTACATGGGCGATATTTTCCGCACTCGCTTGCGGGTTGCCGGCAATGATGAGTTCATCATCAAAACCCGCAACGCCCCCGATCAGGAACGGCTGAAGCCCGGCCAGCAGATCGAAATCGGCTGGTTGCCTGAAGATTGCCGCGCGTTGGACGCCTAAGCCTCCACGCGTGCCCGAACCCCCGGCAATGAACGACCGGGGGGCGACGATCCAGACAAATAATAATTTCAACAAGGAGTAGAGTGTCTATGAAACTCACCAAACTGACTGCCCTGGCGGCCACCACGGCGTTGTGTGCGCCGATGGCGATGGCCGCCGATATGGCCAACGAAATGACCATCGTGTCCTGGGGCGGCGCCTATCAGGAAAGCCAGCTGAAGGCATATGTCGTTCCCTATCAGGAAATGCACCCTGATCTGAAAGTGATCTGGGACGAAAGCTCGGCCGAAGCGACCGCAAAAATGCGCGCTATGACCGAAGCTGGCAATGTGACCTGGGATCTGGTCGATGTGGTTGCCTCCGACGCCATGCGCATGTGTGACGAAGGTCTGGCCGCTGAGCTGGATCACGACGAAGTGCTTGCCGCGGCGCCCGACGGCACCCCCGCAAGCGAAGACTTCGGCGAGCTGATCGTGAGCGACTGCTTTGTACCGCAGATCGTGTATTCGACCACTTTCGGCTATCGCATGGACAAAGTGGGTGACACCCCGCCATCCTCCATCTGCGATATCTTTGACACTGCAAAATATCCCGGCAAGCGCGCCCTGCAGAAGCGTCCGATCGACAACGTTGAATGGGCTCTGTACTGCGATGGCGTCGCCAAGGATGAGATCTATGACGTGCTGAGCACCGATGAAGGTGTGGAGCGCGCGCTGGCCAAGCTGGACAGCATCAAGGATCAGGTTGTCTGGTGGACCGCTGGTGCAGAAACGCCTCAGCTGCTGGCCGACGGTGAGGTCGTCATGGGCTCGACCTTCAACGGCCGCCTGTTCTCGGCTATCGCTGAGCAGAACCAGCCAATCGACATGCTGTGGGATATGCAGTCCTTTGACCTCGACGGCTGGATTGTTCCTGCTGACCTGCCCGAAGATCGCAAGGCTCGCGTGATGGACTTCCTGAAGTTCGCCACCGACACGCAGCGTCTGGCTGATCAGGCGAAATTCATCTCCTATGGTCCGGCGCGTGCGTCGTCTGCACCGCTGGTTGGTAAGCACGCCATTCTGGGTATCGATATGGCGCCGCACATGCCAACCGATCCGGCAAATGCTGGCAACGTGCATGTCTATGACTACGAATGGTGGGCCGATAACCGTGATGATCTGGATGCAAAATTCCAGGCATGGCTGGCCAAGTAATCTGTTCCTGAACAGAGACTGACATCATCGGGAAAGGGCTGTGTGCCTGGCGCACGGCCCTTTCTCCACCAACAAAAAATTCCGACGGGGGCTCCTACCCATGAGCGATACCACCCACACCGGACCGGTCCTGGCCGCCGATGGCACGCCGCTGAAGCGTAGCCTGGCCCGAGCTCTCCGGATGCAGAAAATTCGCGCCCTGATGTTGATCGCGCCGCTTCTGCTGTTTGTTCTTCTGACCTTCATTCTCCCGATTGCCGACATGTTGTTCCGCTCGGTTGAGAATAAGATCGTCTCTGATACCCTACCCAAGACCGTGGTTGCGCTCAAAGACTGGGATGCAAATTCGGGCGAGACGCCGGATGAGGCCATATTCGCGGCGCTGGCTGCTGATCTTCAGATTGCCGCGCAGGAAAAGACTCATACCCGTGTAGGCTCGCGTCTGAACTACGAAAATCCGGGCATTTCCTCGCTCTTCCGCAAGGCTGGGCGCAAGGTCAAACGTTGGGATCTGGCTGAGGATGGTCCCTTCAGGGAGCAGTTCATCAAAATCGATGAAGATTGGGCTGACCCGGAGGTCTGGCGCACCATTCAGACCTATTCCGGGGCCTATACCAACGGTTACTTCCTGAATGCTGCCGACTTCCAGAAAGGTGCTGAAGGGGCTGAGCTGCGACCGGAAAACGAACGCATCTATGGTACGCTTTTCCTGCGCACCCTGATCATGTCGCTGGCGATCACTGTGAGCTGTATTGTTCTGGGCTATCCTGTGGCTTGGATTCTGGCCAACTTGCCGTCGCGCACTGCAAACTTGTTGATGATCCTGGTGCTGTTGCCGTTCTGGACATCGTTGCTGGTGCGGACCTCCGCCTGGAAAGTCATGTTGCAGCAACAAGGTGTTATCAATGATACGCTGGTTTGGTTGGGGCTGGTCGCAGATGATGCGCGCCTGGTCATGATCAACAACCAGTTCGGTACGATTGTGGCGATGACCCACATCCTGCTGCCGTTCATGATCCTGCCGATGTACTCTGTGATGCAGACGATTAACCCTTCCTATCTGCGCGCGGCCAAATCCCTTGGCGCGACCAATTGGACAGCCTTCTGGCGGGTCTATTTCCCGCAGTCAGTGCCGGGTATCGGTGCGGGGTCGATCCTCGTCTTCATTTTGGCGATTGGCTACTACATTACGCCGGAACTGGTTGGCGGCACCAAAGGTGTCTTCATCTCCAACCGGATTGCCTTCCACATCTCGCAATCGCTCAACTGGGGTCTTGCTGCGGCACTTGGCAGTATTCTGCTGGTCGTCGTCCTCGCGCTCTACTGGGCCTATGACAAGATTGTCGGCATCGACAACGTGAAACTGGGATAAGACACATGGCTTTGACACCTGTTGAAAACCAAACGCCCGGTTTTGTCGCGCTTGTTGCGGCTGCTGCCGGGGCCTTCTTCGGCCTCTTCGTGGGGACCGCCCAAGGCTCCGGGCTTCTCGGAGTTCTGATTGGCGCAGCTCTTGTCGGTGGACTCGGATTTGCCCTTGCGGGGATGCGTGATCAGGAGCGGTTGATCCGCTGGATCCTGATCGCAGCCTTTGCTGTTGCGGGTTTCGTAATGGGCGGTCTGCCGGCAGCCGTGATGGGGCTGCTGTTCGGCGCTTTTGTCGGCTGGTTCATTTTCTGGCTCTCGACCTCGCGCTACCGCGTGCATCTGGCGCCATATCTCACTCCGGGGCAGGTGCTGTGGCACTATACGTTCCGGGTGATTTGTGGGGCGATCTTCATCTTCTTGATTACGCCGATTCTGGTGGTGATGCCGCTGTCGTTCAATGCACAGGACTTCTTCACCTTCACGCCGGAAATGATCCGCTTCGATCCTGAAGGATATTCGCTGAAACATTACCGCGATTTCTTCACCAACGCGGATTGGCAGCAGGCTATGTGGAACTCCATCAAGATCGCACCGATGGCGACAATCCTGTCGGTTGGCTTTGGCACCCTCGCTGCGATTGGCCTCAGCCAGCCGCATGTGCCGTTCCGTCGCGCCATCATGGCAATTCTGATTTCGCCCATGATCGTACCACTGATCATTTCGGCTGCGGGTATGTATTTCTTCTACAGCCGGATCGGCCTGCAGGGGACATATTTTGGCGTGGTTCTGGCCCATGCGGCACTGGGGATCCCCTTCGTGATCATCACAGTGACTGCGACGCTGGTTGGCTTTGATCGCTCGCTCACGCGGGCTGCGGCGAATATGGGGGCTGGTCCTGTGACCACCTTCTTCCGTGTGCAGATGCCCCTGATCCTGCCCGGTGTGATTTCCGGCGGCCTGTTTGCCTTCATCACCTCGTTTGATGAGGTTGTGGTTGTGCTGTTTGTCGGCTCGGCCGGTCAGAAGACTCTGCCTTGGCAGATGTTTATCGGCCTGCGCGAACAGATTTCCCCCACCATTCTGGCGGTGGCGACCATTCTTGTTGTGGTCTCGATCTGTCTCTTGACCGTGGTTGAGATGCTGCGCCGTCGTTCCGAACGTTTGCGCGGGATGAGCCCGAGCTAAGACATATGTTACCCAATGAAAAAGGCCCCGGTGAAAACCGGGGCCTTTTGTGTTTCAGGAGGTGGGATCAGAGACGTTCGATTGCAAGGGCAATGCCCTGACCGCCACCGATGCACATGGTGATCAGCCCTTTGGAGCCACCGATGCGCTCCAATTCATAAAGTGTCTTCAGCGTGATGATTGCACCAGTCGCGCCTACAGGATGGCCAAGCGCGATTGCGCCGCCGTTCGGATTCACTTTCGCAGGATCGAGCCCCAGTTCCTTGTTCACCGCAAGTGCCTGCGCCGCAAAGGCTTCGTTTGATTCGACGACGTCAAAATCGGAGGCCGACAGCCCGGTTTTCTTCAGAAGGTTCTGTACTGCGGGAACCGGACCAATGCCCATGACCTCGGGGCGGACACCGGCGTGCGCGTAGCCCAAAATGCGCGCTTTGGGTTTCAGCCCGGCCTGCCGCGCTGCGTCGGCCGTGGCCATAACGATGGCAGCCGCGCCGTCGTTGATACCGCTGGCATTGCCGGCCGTGACACGGCCGTCTTTCTTGAACACAGCTTTCAGCCCGCCCAGTGTCTCTAGCGTGCTGGCTTTGGGATGTTCGTCTACGTCAAACGGCACCATGTCCCGCTTTACCTTCACCACAACCGGGGTGATCTGGCTGGCGAAATATCCGGCCTCGATCGCTGCGGCAGCGCGGGTCTGGCTGGCGAGGGCAAATTCATCCATCTGGGCGCGGGTAATGTCATGTTCATCCGCGACGTTTTCGGCGGTCACCCCCATGTGGCCGGTTCCGAACGGGCAGTTCAGCGCGCCTAGCATCATGTCCAGTGCCCGCGCATCACCCATTTTCTGACCCCAGCGTGCGCTTGGCACGATGAAGGGGCTGCGCGACATGTTTTCGGCGCCACCGGTAAGGGCAAATTCCGCATCCCCCAGCATCAGTGACTGGATGCCGGAGACAATCGCCTGTGCGCCAGACCCACAAAGCCGGTTCACGTTCATCGCCGGCGTACCATTGGGGATGCCCGCCTGCATCGCCGCCACCCGGCTCAGGTACATGTCGCGGGGTTCGGTGTTGATCACATGGCCAAATACCACATTGCCGATCTGTTCCGGCGCAACGCCGGAGCGTTCCATTGCGGCCTTGGAGGCCACGGTTGCCAGATCAATCGGCGTGGTGCCGGCAAGCGACCCGCCAAAGGTGCCAATGGCGGTACGGGCGCCATCCAGGATCACGATATCGGTCATCTCTCTCTCCTCATAGGTTTGGCGCAGAGTATGCGGATGCAGCATGGCCTGTCCCGCAGAACGTGCCGTCAAAACATGACTTCCGTGTCATGGCGTCTGTTTGACAAATAGGTCGTAAAGGCGCAGTGATTCCGTCATGACGGAACATGTAGACGATATCCTGACCCTGTTGCCTGCCCGCCTGAAAGAGGCGCGCCGGGCCCAGGGCCTCAGCCTTGAGGCGGTGGCCAATCTCTCTGGTGTCAGCCGCTCTATGGTAAGCCAGATCGAACGCGGAGAAAGCTCGCCTACAATTGCAACCCTTTGGAATTTGACACGCGCACTACAGGTTGATTTTGCCGGGCTCCTGGACAGCAATGAGGCGCAGGACAGTATTGAAATCCTGCGCGATGGCGATGTCCCTTCGATTGAGAATATGGGCGAGGGATGCCTCATCCGCATTCTATCACCGCCGGAAGACGCCGGTGGGCACGAGGTCTACGATATCCGCCTCAAGGATGGTGGCGCGCTGAACAGTCAGCCGCACGGGCGGGGTACAGTTGAACATGTAACCGTGCTGGAAGGGGCCGTGGCGCTCACCTCTGGCAGCGCCACAGATCGGCTGCATGCAGGAGATACCGCACGATATGCCGCAGATGTGACCCATGCCATTGCAGCATTGGGAGGCGCGGCCCGCGTTTTCCTGATCGTGAAAAACGCGTGACGGAGGTCTGTCGCCCGGTTTGTCCATTTTGACGGATATATCTCCGTTATCCTGAAATCCCCTATTTCGGAAATTAATCCGTTATGGTAGAACTCCGACTCGAAAGAGAAGGAGTTCCCGCATGTCCACTGATTTTCTGACCGACATCTCCAAGACCCTGGAAGAGATCAAAGCCGATGGTCTCTACAAGCGGGAACGAATGATCACCTCCCCTCAGGGGGGCGAGATCAGGGTTGGGGATGCAGCGGTCATCAACCTTTGTGCCAACAATTACCTCGGCTTGGCAGATCATCCCGATCTGATTGCTGCCGCGCGTGGTGTGATGGATGATAAGGGTTTTGGCATGGCCTCTGTCCGCTTCATCTGTGGCACGCAGGATATCCACCGTGAGCTGGAGCAACGTCTGGCGAAGTTTCTCGGTAAGGATGACGCGATTCTGTTTGCTGCCTGTTTCGATGCGAATGGCGGGTTGTTTGAGCCGCTGTTGGGGCCGGAGGATGCGATCATCTCTGACAGCCTGAACCATGCGTCGATCATCGACGGCATCCGGCTGTGCAAGGCCAAGCGCTACCGTTACCTGAACAGCGATATGAACGACCTTGAGGCCTGGCTGAAACAGGCACGCGAGGACGGGGCGCGGCATATCATGATCGCCACCGACGGCGTGTTCTCGATGGATGGCTATCTGGCGAAGCTGCCGGAGATCCGGGCGCTGGCGGACAAATACGATGCCATCGTGATGGTGGATGACTGCCACGCAACCGGCTTCATGGGCGCCACTGGCGCAGGCACGCCGGAGCATTTCGGGGTGGACGTGGATATCGTCACCGGAACATTGGGCAAAGCACTTGGGGGGGCTATCGGCGGTTACATCGCCGGGCCGCAGCCAGTGATCGACCTCCTGCGGCAGCGGGCGCGGCCCTATCTGTTCTCCAATTCGCTGCCGCCATCAATTGTGGCCGCCGGGCTGGAGGCAATCCGGCTGGTGGAGGAAGGCAACGGCTTACGCGCCCAGCTGTTCGAGAATGCGAAATATTGGCGCGCTGGGCTGGAAAAACTTGGCTTCGATCTCTTGCCGGGTGAGCACCCGATCATTCCGGTGATGCTGGGCGAGGCACAGCTGGCGCAGGACATGGCATCCCGGCTATTCGATGAAGGTGTCTATGTCTCCGGTTTCTTTTTCCCGGTGGTGCCGCGTGGTCAGGCCCGCATTCGCACTCAGATGAATGCGGCGCTGACGCGAGATGAGCTGGACCGCGCATTGGCCGCTTTTGGCAAAGTGGGCAATGAACTGGGAATTCTGTCATGATCCGTCCCAACACGATGAAGGCGCTGGAGAAAAGCCATCCGCAAGAAGGCCTGTGGATGGTGCAGGCGCCGGTGCCGGAGATCGGTCCAGATGAAGTGCTGATCAAGATCAGAACCACCGGCATCTGCGGCACCGATATCCACATCTGGAACTGGGATGAATGGGCGTCGCATACGGTGCCAGTGCCGATGATCACCGGTCATGAATTCGCGGGCGAGATCGTTGAGGTCGGGCGGAATGTAACGGACCTGACCATAGGGCAGCGCTGTTCCGGAGAGGGACATCTGATACAGACGGATTCGCGCCAGTCCCGGGCGGGTAAGTTCCACCTGGACCCCGGCACCCGTGGTATCGGGGTGAATGAGCAGGGCGCCTTTGCCCAATATCTGAAACTCCCCGCCTTTAACGTGGTGCCGCTGCCGGAGGAAATCCCGGATGAGATCGGCGCCATCCTCGACCCGCTGGGCAACGCCGTCCATACCGCGCTCAGCTTTGACCTGCTGGGGGAAGATGTACTGATCACCGGTGCCGGCCCTATCGGTGTCATGGCGGCTGCAGTGGCACGACATGCCGGCGCGCGGCATGTGGTAATCACCGACATCAACCCGGACCGCTTGGCGTTGGCAGAACACGTTGTCCCGGCGGTGCGTGCGGTGAATGTCGCAAAGGAAGACCTGCAGGACGTGGTGCGCGAACTGGGTCTGAAGCAGGGTTTTGACGTCGGGCTGGAGATGTCCGGCAGTCAGGCCGCGCTGGATCAGATGGTGGAGGCGCTGGTAATGGGTGGCAAAATTGCCTTGCTCGGCATTCCTCCCGGCAAATCTCCCGTCGATTGGAGCCGAATCGTGTTCAAGGCGATCACCATCAAAGGCGTTTACGGGCGCGAGATGTTCGAGACCTGGTATAAGATGATCGCAATGCTGCAGAATGGTCTGGATGTCAGCCGGGTCATTACCCATCGGTTTGATGTCGAGGATTTCGCGGAAGGCTTCGCTGCGATGAAGTCCGGCCGCAGCGGCAAAGTCGTATTGCGCTGGCCCTGACAGGCAGCAGTGACGGAGTTCAAGTCTGCGTGTGCTTCGGTTCCTCTGATGTCTCAAGCGGGCATGGCGAGGGGTGATCTATCCGGTCACATCCATAGCTTTGCTGTTTCCAGATGTTGACCGAAGCAACACGGTATATATGTCTAGCCAGATGATAAAGACAGCCGACATAAAAGACCGCTTGGTCGCACAGGCTCTGGCGGAGGGGTTCGTGGCCTGCCGGATCTGCCGCCCGTCGGACGTGCCTGAGGTGCCGGACCGGCTTCAGGCGTTTCTGGACGCGGGCTATCATGGTCAGATGGGCTGGATGGAGGAGCGCAGCCATTGGCGTGGCGACCCGGCCCAGCTTTGGCCCGAGGCGCGTTCGGTGATCATGCTCGCCGAAAGCTATACGCCTGATGTGGATCCCATGGACATTGTCGGACAAGCAGATCGCGCGGCGATCTCGGTCTATGCGCGGAACAAGGATTATCATGACCTGGTGAAAAAGCGCCTTAAGCGTCTGGCCCGTTGGTTGATTGCGGAGGCCGCGCGCGTGGAGGAGGCTGCCGAGGTCAAGGTCTTTGTTGACACCGCGCCGGTGCCCGAGAAACCACTCGGACAGGCGGCGGGTCTTGGCTGGCAAGGGAAGCACACCAATCTGGTCAGCCGTGACTGGGGCAATTGGGCCTTTATAGGCTCTGTTTTTACGACACTCGACCTTCCTGCGGATGCTGCTGAACCGGATCATTGCGGGTCGTGCCGTTCCTGCCTGACGGCCTGTCCAACCGATGCCTTTCCGGCGCCCTATCAGCTGGATGCGCGGCGTTGCATTTCCTATCTGACGATTGAGCATAAGGGGCCAGTCGATGAGGAGCTGCGCGCCAAATTGGGCAACCGGATCTATGGCTGCGACGATTGTCTCGCGGCGTGCCCCTGGAACAAGTTTGCCGTGGCCGCCAGTGATATCCGCTATGAGGCACGCCCGGAATTCAACGCGCCTAAGCTGGCGGATTTGGCCGCTCTGGATGATCCGAGCTTTCGGGCGCTGTTTTCCGGCTCCCCGATCAAGCGGATCGGTCGGGACCGGTTTGTCCGCAACGTGCTTTATGCGATCGGGAATTCCGGCCTGCCCCAGCTGCGCCCGACAGCAGAATCCCTGACCGAAGATCCTGATTCCACCGTGGCGGATGCCGCCCGTTGGGCTGTTCAGCGACTGATGTGACGCAAACAGAATGGATTGGCGGCAGGGCTGCGCTAAACCGGTGACCAAGACCAAAGATATGGTGAAGGGAGAACGGCCATGGCGCTCTTGCTTGGGGTCGATACAGGCGGCACCTATACCGATGCGGTGTTGATCCGCGATGATCGTGATGTGCTGGCCAAGGCCAAGGCGCTGACCACCCGGCAGGATCTGGCCATCGGTGTGGGGGAGGCGGTTGCCGCAGTTCTGGCAGAGGCTGCGGTGGAACCGGGAGAGATTGCGCTGGCGGCGTTGTCCACAACGCTGGCAACCAATGCGCTGGTGGAGGGGCAGGGAGGTCGCGTCGCGCTGATATACATCGGCTTTGGTGAGGCGGATCTGGATCGTCACGGTCTGCGCGAGGCGCTGAAGGGCGACCCTGCGCTGGTCCTCGCCGGTGGCCACAGCCATTCCGGTGGTGAGGCTGCGCCACTGGACACAGAGGCGCTCCGCGTGTTTCTGCAACAGGAGGCGGCCTCAGTCAGCGGGTTTGCCATCGCCGGTCAGTTTGCGACCCGCAACCCCGCCCATGAGCTGGAGGTCGCCCGCATTATTGCTGAAGAAACCGGCGTTCCCGTCACATGTTCGCATCAACTGTCCGCGCGGCTGAACGGGCCGAAACGCGCATTGACCGCGGTTCTGAATGCGCGGCTGATCGGGATGATCGACCGGTTGATAGGGCGCGCTGAGACGCGTCTGGCCGATCTTGGGATCACAGCGCAGATGATGGTGGTGCGGGGAGATGGTGCATTGATGTCCTCAGAGCAGGCCCGGGCGCGTCCGATCGAGACAATCCTCAGCGGCCCGGCGGCGTCCCTGGTGGGCGCGCGTTGGTTGACCGGTGTCGATAGTGCGCTGGTCAGTGATATTGGCGGCACCACCACCGATGTGGCGCTGATCGAAAATGGGAAGCCCAAGATTGACCCGGCAGGCGCGCAGGTGGGCGGTTTTCGCACCATGGTGGAAGCCGTCGCAATGCGGACCAGCGGTCTGGGCGGCGACAGTCAGGTGCATCCGGTTGCGGCGGGTCTGAACGGCGGTGTCAGCCTTGGGCCGCGCCGGGTGCTGCCGGTATCTTTGATCGCGACGATGGCGCCGGACGTGGTGCATGCCGCGCTGGATACGCAGTTGCGCGCTGCAACTGTCGGTGAATACGACGGCCGCTTTGTCCGGGCAATTCCCGGCCAGCAATCCCTGGGTCTCAGCGACAGGGAAGCCCGGGTGTTGGACCGGATCGGAGAACAGACACACCCTTTGGGTGCTGTACTACAGACCCGCATTGAGCAGGGCGCGTTGATGCGGTTGGTGGATCGGGGGTTGGTGCAGGTGGCCGGGGTCACGCCGTCGGATGCCAGCCATGTTCTTGGCCGACTGGCCAGCTGGGACAGTGCGGCGGCTGAGAAGGCGCTGACGCTTTTTGCCCGCCGCCGGGTTGGATCCGGGGATCGTCTGGCACCGGATGCGGAGACATTGGCGCAGATGATCGTTGATCAGATGACCGAGCAGACCTCTTTGACCTTGTTAGAGACTGCATTTTCTGAAGAGAGCAACCCCTTCGGGCCGCCGCCGGATCAGCTCGCGCGCCATGTGTTGATGCAGCGCGGGTTGACCGGACATCAGGGGCTTGTCGCCATCAAGGCAGGGCTGAATGTGGATGTCGTGGGCCTTGGCGCCTCAGCACCCAGCTATTACCCTGCTGTTGGGTCCCGCCTTCACTGCCGGATGATCTTGCCGGATCATGCTGGGGTCGCCAATGCCATCGGGGCGGTGGTGGGCCGCATCACCATGCGCCGAAGCGGCACCGTAACCGCGCCGGAGGAAGGCCGGTACCGGGTGCATCTGGAGAACGGTCCGCAGGATTTCGCGGCCTCGGAAGAGGCCCTGATCTGTCTGGAAACCGAACTGCGTGCTGAGGCCCGTGCCGCGGCGGAGGCTGCCGGTGCACAGGATATCTCCGTTCAGGTGGACCGCGATATTCGCGTTGCCGAGGTGGAGGCACGGCAGGTGTTTGTTGAGGCTTTCCTGACCGTGGAGGCCAGCGGTCGCCCGCGTATTGCACAGGGTTGACTGCCGCTGCTGACCACAGACTTAACGCAGAAGGCCCCGCCAGATGACGGGGCCTTTGTGGTAAAGGATTCAGGGCTGCCCCATACGGGCGACTTATTCGGCTGCGGTCTCACTGCGCCTGGGCAGAACCCAATCGGGACGGGCAAAATGGCAGGTATAGCCGTTGGGCTGCCGCTCCAGGTAGTCCTGATGCTCAGGCTCCGCTTCCCAGAAATCACCAACCGGTTCGACTTCTGTGACCACCTTGCCGGGCCACAGCCCCGAGGCATCGACATCAGCGATCGTGTCTTCGGCAATCGCCTTCTGGTTGGCATCTACATAGTAGATCGCGGAGCGATAGCTCATTCCCAGATCATTTCCCTGCTGATTGACGGTGGATGGATCATGGATCTGAAAGAAGAACTCCAGCAACGCGCGGTAACTGGTCTGGCTTGGATCGAACATGATCTCAATCGCCTCAGCATGGGTGCCGTGGTTCTTGTAGGTCGCATTGGGCACATCGCCACCGGAATAGCCGACGCGGGTACTGACGATGCCCGGACGCTTTCGGATCAAATCCTGCATACCCCAGAAACATCCACCGGCCAGGACGGCACGTTCTGTCGTGCTGCTCATCTTCTATCCTCCACTTGATCTATATAATCGCCGTAGCCTTCTGCCCGCATGTCGTCCAGATGCACGAACCGCAGGGAGGCTGAATTGATGCAGTAACGCAGGCCGCCACGATCTGCGGGACCGTCCGGAAACACATGGCCCAGATGGCTGTCGCCATGGGTCGAGCGGACCTCGGTGCGGATCATGCCCAGGGTCCGGTCCTCCAGCTCCTGCACATGGGCAGGCTCAATGGGCTTGGTAAAGCTTGGCCAGCCGCAGCCAGATTCATATTTATCGGCAGAGGCAAACAGCGGCTCGCCAGAAACGATATCGACGTAGATACCTGGTTCCTTGTTACCGAGCAGCTTGCCGGTGCCGGGGCGTTCCGTGCCTGCGTTCTGGGTAACGTAGAATTCTTCTTCCGAGAGGGCCGCAATGGCGTCCGGGTCTTTGGAATAGCTGCGCATCATGTCCTCCGATCTTGCTTGTGTTGCTGTAAATGGGGTCGTTCGGGGCAAAAGCAAAGCTGTATTTCAGCGGCTCGCGTTTGCGTGTGTGGTGTCAGAGCGCAGGGCGGCGTCATGGCTTCGGTGTGCGCTGCGCAGACTGCCGCGCCAATTGCACCGCCAGAATGCCAAAGGTGACTATCCCGACACCGACGATATCCAGCAGCCCCAATTGCTCTCCCAGCAGCACACTGGCCACCGCGACGCCAAAGACCGGGTTGAGAAAATGGAAGGTCGCGGCACGCACGGCGCCAATCCGGTTCAACAGCAGCACCCAGATGAAAGTGGCGGTCAGACCAGGGACAAGTGTGGTGTAGACAAAGGCCAGCGCCAGCGGCCAGCTTGGCGTCAGGCGAAACGTCTCCACCATCGGGGCCACTACAAACAGAACCGCTGAACCGATCAGCATCTGCAACCCTACCACCATCATGTAGTTGCCGCCGGAGGTCGCGCCGCGCAGGGCCAGCGTCGCCAGCGTTAGGGCCAGAACACCGATCCCGCAGAGCAGAACACCAAACAGATCGACCCCGGCGCTGATGCGGGTGCCCATGATCAAGGCGACGCCCAGCACTCCCGCCAGCAGTCCCACAACTCCCAGTCTGGGCAGCCGTTCGCCGTATACCAGCCACAGCGCGATCGCGACCAGCATCGGCATGGTTGAGGCGATGATCGCCGCAAGCGAGGCCTCAATGGTTTCCATCGCGACGAAGTTCAGGCCGAGATAGAGCGCGTTCTGGCAGATGCCAAAGATGACTGTCGCCTTCAGCTGGCCGCGTGTCAGACGCCAGCTCTGTCCCATGTAGCGTGCAACCGCGACACCGATTAGACCGGAAATCAGAAACCGGAACGCCAGCGAATACAGCGGCGAGGCATCGGCAACGATGATCCGCGCCGAGGTGAAGGCAGATGACCACATGAAGGCAAAGGCCAGCCCCATCGCCAAAGCGCGCAGATCCATGGATATGTCTCCCTGCCGGTCAGCTACCGGTCCCTGCCGTCGCCCGGTCAGGCGCAGTCGCGATATGTTTAGCAAGGCAAGCATTCGCAGGAAACCGAATTCGCCCTCCGCATCCGGCGGGCCACATCAGCCGCGCAGCCTACGAGATGAGCACAAAAAAGGGCCGCCTGAGAAGGCGACCCGAAACACGGTCAACCGTGCCTGAACCCTTAGCCGTTCACGCTGTCTTTCAGCGCTTTGGCGATGGTCATCTTGACCACCTTGTCGGCCTCTTTGGTGAATTTCTCACCGGTGGCCGGGTTGCGCACTTCGCGCTCGGGGCGCTCACGGCAGTAGATCTTGCCAACGCCGGGCAGAGTCACAGCGCCACCGCCGGATACTTCGCGAGTGATCAGCGCGCAAACAGCGTCAAGTGCTGCGCCTGCGGCCTTCTTGTCGCTGTCCATCTCTTCAGCCAGTGCGGCAACAAGCTGGGTCTTGGTCATCGGTTTGGACATTCTTAGGTCTCCTTGTCACTGCCCGAGTTATGGGGCCTCATCGCGTAACTCTAGCGTTATGTAGTGTACGAACACAACGAGTAGTGTCGTCAAAAACCCCACAAAATAGGGGTTTTCGAAGAATTAGAGGCAAAATAGCTCTCAAAGAAAGGCGGTTTCGTCAAAGGAACGCAGTTTTCGGCTGTGCAAACGTTCCAGAGGCATGCCGCGCAACTGCTCCATCGCCTTTATCCCGATCTGCAAATGGCGTGCAACCTGAGTGTGATAGAACTCTGACGCCATACCCGGCAGCTTCAGCTCGCCATGCAACGGTTTGTCAGACACACAAAGCAGCGTCCCATAAGGCACCCGGAAGCGGTAGCCATTGGCCGCGATGGTGGCGCTCTCCATATCCAGCGCGATGGCGCGGGATTGTGACAATCTCTGCACCGGGCCGGATTGGTCACGTAGTTCCCAGTTGCGGTTGTCGATGGTCGCGACGGTGCCGGTCCGCATGATCCGCTTCAGGTCGTAGCCCTCTAGCTCGGTCACCTCTGCCACCGCATCCTCTAGCGCGACCTGAATCTCCGCCAACGCCGGAATCGGCGTCCAGATTGGCAGGTCGTCGTCCAACACGTGATCTTCGCGCAGGTACCCATGGCCCAGCACAAAATCGCCCAGTGTCTGGGTGTTGCGCAGCCCGGCACAGTGGCCGACCATCAGCCAGGCGTGTGGACGTAGAACCGCGATATGGTCGGTTGCAGTCTTGGCGTTGGAGGGGCCAACACCGATATTGACCAGCGTGATACCGCTGCCGTCTTCCCGTTTCAGGTGATAGGTTGGCATTTGCGGCAGCTTGGCAATCGTGGGGATCTCAGCTTCGACCTCGGTGATCTCATGATCGCCGGTGCTGACAAAGCTGCTGTAGCCTGACGCGGGATCCGCCAGTTGCGCACGGGCGTAGGCTTCGAATTCGGCTACATAAAACTGGTAGTTGGTGAACAGAACGTGGTTCTGGAAATGGCTCGCATCGGTCGCGGTATAATGGGCGAGGCGGGCCAGAGAATAATCCACGCGCTGGGCCGTGAACAACGCCAGCGGTCCGGTGTCATCTGATGCTTTGTAGGTGCCGTTCACAATGTCATCATTGGTTGTCGACAGATCCGGCACATCAAAGACATCCCGCAACGTGAATCCTGCCGCGCCTTCCTGCGGAACGGTCAGGCTGGGATCAGCCGCCACCGCAAAATGCACCGGTATCGGTGTGTCAGAGACCGCGATGGTCACAGGCTGGCCGTGATTGCGGATCAACAGGCCGATTTGTTGGGTCAGATAATGGCGGAACAGGTCCGGGCGGGTCACCGTGGTGGCATAGGTGCCCGGCGCCGAGACATGCCCATAGCTCAACCGGCTATCCACCTGCGCAAAGGACGACGTGGTAAAGCGGATTTCAGGGTAGAATGCGCGAATACGATGAGTGGTGCCGGTACTGCCGACCGCTGGGCCATCGCTCAAAATCCGTGAGAACTCAGCGCAGAGAAACTGCGTCGCCTCGCGGTACAGAAGCTCCAGCCGGGCGACGGCTGCCGCAGCATCCGTGAACTCTTCGGCAGCCGGGAGTTGAGGGGTTTTAACTGTTGTCATGACGGTGCTCGATCACTGGAAAACGGGGGCCGCTGTGCGGTTCAGAAGGGCGATTGAAACGGGTGGGCGGTCAGGAGGATGGGGCACTCACGATCACGGGGATCTGTTCGAAACTGCGCACGTCCACCAACCCCAGATCGGAAATCCGCAACTCGGGGATCACCACCAGCGCCAGCAGAGAATGCTGCATATAGGCGTTGTTGAGCTTGCAGCCGCAGGCCTCCATCGCCTCGACCATTTTCTGTGCCTTTGCGGCAACCTCGGTGGCGGGGCTGTCGGACATCAGTCCAGCGATGGGCAGTTCTACCAGCGCCAGTTCGGCACCATCGCGGAAAATGGTGATACCGCCGCCGACCTCGGCCAGACGATTGGCGGCCAGCGCCATCTGGTCGCGGTCGGTGCCAACGACAATCATATGATGGCTGTCATGCGCCACGGTGGAGGCCATCGCCATCGGGCCCTTGTACCCAAAGCCAGAGACAAAGGCATTGGTCACACCGCCCGTTGCCCGGTGGCGTTCCACCAGCGCGATCTGGCAGGTGTCGCCCCCCTCCGCCATAATGGCCTCGACCAGCCCATTCTGCACCGGCAGTTCTGCCTGCAGCGCCTTGGTCGGGGCCTGGTTCTCCACCACGCCGATCACATTGACGGTGACCGCATTCGCGCCTTCGGGGGCGACAATCTCGAAATCCTCAGCGCTCAGCTGATGTCCCAGATGCACGGTGCCACGTGCGCTCTCCGGCCAGTCCAGATGCGGACACTCCACGGTGATCTCACCGTCTTTGGCAGCAATTTGACCACGGGCAATCACCAGTTCAATCGGCAGGGTTTTGAGGTCAGAGGTCAGGATCACATCGGCGCGGCGCCCCGGTGTGAGGGAGCCGATATCCCGCTCCAGCCCGAAATGCGTGGCGGTATTGATCGTCGCCATCTGCAAGGCGATGACCGGATCACAACCACAGTCGATGGCGTGGCGCACCACCCGGTTCATATGACCGTCATTGACCAGCGTACCGGAGTGGCAGTCATCGGTGCAGAGGATGAAATTACGCGGATCCAGCCCTTTCTCGGTGATCGCGGTGATCTGCGCCTCAACGTCATACCAGGCCGACCCCAGCCGCACCATCGCGCGCATTCCCTGCCGCATCCGGGCAATGGCATCCGCCTCGCAGGTGCCCTCGTGGTCGTCGGCTGGACCGCCCGCAACATAGGCCGCGAAATCCGGCCCCAGATCAGGAGAGGCATAATGCCCGCCAACGGTTTTGCCCGCGCGCTGTGTCGCCGCGATCTCGGCCAGCATTTTGGGGTCACCCGCTGCCACACCGGGGAAATTCATCATTTCACCCAGACCAATAATCCCCGGCCAACTCATGGCCTCCGCAACATCCTCGGCGGTAATCTCATACCCGGTGGTTTCCAGCCCCGGCGCTGAGGGCGCGCAGGATGGCATCTGGGTAAAGATATTGACCGGCTGCAACAGCGCCTCGTCATGCATCAGGCGCACACCCTCCAGCCCCAGTACATTGGCGATTTCATGCGGGTCGGTGAACATGGACGTCGTGCCATGTGGGATCACCGCACGGGCGAATTCTGCGGGGGTCAGCATCCCGGACTCAATATGCATATGAGCATCACAGAGACCGGGGATCATATAGCGCCCGTTGGCCTCAATCACCTTGGTGTCGGGACCGGTGCAATAGCTGGCATCGGGGCCGACATAGGCGATGCGCCCTGCAACGATGGCGATGTCATGATCGGGCAGTTGTTCGCGGGTGTGAACATTGACCCAGATCCCTTTGCGGATCACCGTATCCGCAGGGCGGCGACCTGCCGCGACTTCGATCAATTGGGGGGCAACGTCGGGCCAGCTTGGGAATGCGATATCTGTCATGGCCCAATTGTTCTGATAACCCGGGCAAGCGCAAGGCCCCTTGAACGCTAGCGCAAACAATAGCTGTTTTTTGCGATACAAGAAGACCGCTGTAGGGATCCGCGCGTGCTATCGTCGGGTGGCGCGCAGGGCGCGCGGTGTTGTCGCAAAGGCGCTGCGAAAGGCACGGGTTAGGGCGCTGGGGTCCTCATATCCGCTGCGTAACGCAATCTCGGCGACACTGAAATCAGTTTCTAAGACAAGGCGTTTCGCCTGCTTTAGTCGTAAATGCCGATAGAGCGCCTGCGGCGTGGTGCCCAACTCGCCCCGCGTGCGGCGCGCCAGATCCCGTAGGCTGCGTCCTGCATGTCTTGCCACCTCCTCCAGCGGCAGTGGCGTTTCCAGATTGGCCTCCATCGCGCGGATGGCACGGGCCACAGAGGCGCTGCGCACAGGGGATGACCGGTCGCTCCCGGACTGGCTTTCGCTCAGAAACAGGGCCGCAACATCCAGTCGCAACGCTTGCCCGTGCTGCTGGGCAATCATGTCGAGAATCCCGTCAAAGGCCGCCATCGCACCGGAAGAGGTCAGCCGGTCGCGATCCCAGAGAAACCGATGTGTCTCCGCCTGAACCGCCGGGAACATGTCTGCAAAAGCCTCCATTTCCGAGCTATGAATGGTCGCGCGATAGCCATCCAGCAGCCCGGCCGCAGCCAGCAGCCAGGCGCCGGTGTCAAACCCTGCCAGAACACCATAGCGTTGCTGTGCCGCCCGCAATCCCCGTGCGGTGGCCTCCGTGGTGTGGCGCAGGTATCCATAGCTGGGCATTGCGATCAGCATGTCGCCCTCTGCCTTGTGCAGCGGCATCTGTGCGGTGACCTCCATCCTGGCAGAAGACATCGCGGTGCCGCCGTCTACCGTAACAAACCGCCAGGAATACACCTGCCGCCCGGCAAGGGTATTCGCCGCGCGCAGCGGCTCGACCGTATTGGCGAGGCAGTGACCTGAGAACTGATCAAACAGCAGCAGGTCGATCTGCTGCGGCGCGGCGTGAGGTTTCTTCCAACTTGGCATGAAAAGGTCCGTTTCTGCACGATGGCAGCCTCTCCCAGCCCTAGGCTCAGGTCAAGATCAATGCAGGAACCACCAAGGGGGAGCTGAAATGCAGTTTGGCCTGTCCGAAGAACAGTCGATGATCGTGGACACCACGCGCGCCTTTGTCACCAAGGAGCTCTATCCGCACGAACTGGAGGTGGAGCGCAGTGGTCACTTACCGATGGAGCTGGTACGCGAGATCCAGGCCAAGGCAATCGAGGCCGGGTTATACGCCGCCAATATGCCAGAGGAGGTCGGCGGGGCCGGACTCGATACGCTGACATGGCTGCTCTATGAAAAAGAGCTGGGCCGCGCCAACTACGCCCTGCATTGGACCTGCGTCGCGCGCCCGTCGAACATCCTTCTGGCGGGCACCGAGGAGCAGAAAGAGAAATACCTGTACCCCTGTATTCGGGGCGAGAAATGGGACTGTCTCGCGATGACCGAACCGGGCGCTGGATCCGATCTGCGCGGCATGACAGCAACTGCGCGTCAGGACGGCGATGACTTCATTCTGAACGGCACCAAGCATTTCATCAGCCACGCGGATATCGCCGATTTCGCCATTGTGTTCATGGCCACCGGCGAGGAGGACACCCCGCGCGGACCAAAGAAGAAAATCACCGCTTTCTTCGTCGATAAGGGGACGCCAGGTTTCACCATCCGCGATGGCTACCGCAATGTGAGCCATCGGGGCTACACCAATGCGGTGCTGGAATTCGACGAATGCCGCCTGCCCAAATCTGCCGTTCTGGGTGAGGTCGACAAAGGCTTTGATGTGGCCAACACCTGGTTGGGTGCCACCCGGCTGCAGGTGGCTGCGACCTGTCTCGGACGGGCGGAACGCGCGCTGGATCATGCGATCTCCTACGCCGCTGAACGCCGCCAGTTTGGCCAGCAGATTGGGAAATTTCAGGGGGTTTCCTTCAAGTTGGCCGATATGGCAACGGAACTGAAAGCGGCGAACCTCCTGACCTGGGAGGCCGCTTGGAAATTTGATCAGGGCAGCGTGACCGAAGCCGATATGTCGATGGCCAAACTCAAGGCGACCGAGATGCTCGCCATGGTGGCGGATGAGGCGATCCAGATTCACGGAGGTATGGGCCTGATGGATGAGTTGCCACTGGAACGCATCTGGCGCGACGCGCGAGTGGAGCGAATCTGGGAAGGGACCAGCGAAATCCAGCGCCATATCATCAGCCGCGAGTTGCTGCGCGCGCAGGGTGGATGAGAGCATGGCGGCGAACGGTCTCAGGCTCTACCCGGACGCGTCGGGCAGGCGGGTCAGATTTCGCCTTCGGCGAGGATATTTGGAGCCAGAAGATGCGGAAAGGGTCAAGCCCCCGGAAGGGCGTTGCCGCAACCGGGGGCCATCTCCTGGCGCGGTCATCGGCGTTCCCGCCTGTACCGCTGGTCGAGGCTCGTCGATTCTGGTTAATGAAACCCTACCCATCTTCTGGCTCCAAATATCCTCGCCGAAGGCATCAGGTCTCTGTTCAGGCGGGAGCCGTGGCAATGATACGTGACTTCAGCACTTTGTTTCGGCCCTCTTCCATCGCGGTGATCGGTGGCGGTGCCTGGTGTCGTCAGGTGATCGAACAATTGCAGAAGATCGGGTTTTCCGGTCAGATCTGGCCGGTGCATCCGAAGGCTGCGGAGGTCTGCGGCTTGACGGCGTTTGCATCGGTGGATGATTTGCCCGCCGCGCCCGATGCCAGCTTTATCGGCGTCAACAGACATGCCACCGTCGAAGAGGTCGCGGCGCTCTCTCGCCGGGGGGCTGGGGGGGCGGTCTGTTTTGCCTCCGGTTTTCGCGAGGCCCAGAGGGAGGCCGGTGATGGGGCCGACCTGCAGAACCATCTTTTGCAAGCGGCGGGAGAGATGCCGATCCTTGGCCCCAATTGCTATGGGTTCATCAACTATCTGGACGGCGCCCTGCTCTGGCCGGATCAGCACGGTGGCACACAGGTCGCGCAGGGTGTCGCCATTCTCACCCAGAGTTCCAATATCGCCATCAATCTGACCATGCAGGCGCGTGGGCTGCCGATAGCCTATATGATCACCGTCGGAAATCAGGCGCAAAGCGATATGGCGGAGATCGCGCGGGGCCTGTTGGATGATCCTCGCGTCACTGCCATTGGCCTTCATATTGAAGGGATCCGTGATCTGCGTGCCTTTGAGGCGCTGGCGGAGGAGGCGGCCGTCCGTGGCAAGCCGATTGTGGCGCTGAAGGTGGGGCGCTCGGATCAGGCACAGGCCGCGACTCTGTCGCATACTGCATCGCTGGCGGGGCAGGAGGCGGGGGCGGCTGCCTTCCTGCGGCGCTGTGGCATCGCGCGGGTCGATGATTTGTCAGTGTTTTTGGAAACGCTGAAAATCCTGCATGTGCTTGGTCCCCGACGCGGGTGTCAGGTTGCCACGATCAGTTGTTCCGGTGGGGAGGCCAGTCTCGCTGCGGATCTGGGACAGGCGCAGGGCGTCACCTTTCCGCCGCTGTCCGACGGGCAGCATCAGGCGCTGCGCGCAGCACTTGGACCCATGGTGGCGCTGGCCAATCCGCTGGACTACCACACCTATATCTGGCGCGATGTACCTGCGATGACACAGGCGTTCAGTGCGATGGTGCATCCCGATCTGGATCTATTGATGCTGATTGTGGATTTCCCACGCAAGGATCGGTGCAGTGCCGCAGATTGGGAGTGCGCAATTGAGGCGGCCATGGCCACGCGGATGCGCACAGGCGCCCCTTTGGCCATGGTTGCGACGCTGCCTGAACTCATGCCTGAGGAGATCGCGGACCGTTTGCTTGCAGCAGGCGTGGTGCCGCTCTGCGGTCTGCGGGAGGCAATGAGCGCCACGGTGGCCGCCAGCCAGATTGAGAGGCCATCGGATTTGCCCGCGCTCCTGCCCCGGCCGGACCTTGATGGGGTGGGCTCTGACATAGCACTTGTGCCGGAAGGCATCGCCAAACAACGCCTTGCCGCAACCGGTCTGCGAATTCCACGTAGCTGTCGCCTGTCCCGCAAAACGCTGGATGAAACACTGGCTGAGGTAACATCCCAAGTTGGCTTCCCCCTCGTGTTGAAAGCCGAAGGCCTTGCCCACAAAAGCGAAGCTGGCGCGGTGCGGCTTGCCCTTGGATCGCAGGAGGCCGTCGCCGATGCCGCGCGGGTGATGCCAAGCGACCAGCTGCTGCTGGAGGAAATGATCAGCGGGACGGTTGCGGAGCTGTTGATTGGGGTGACGCGTGATCCGGCGCATGGGTTTGTGCTGACACTGGGTGCCGGTGGTGTGTGGACCGAGCTGCTGGAGGACAGCGTCTCGCTATTGCTGCCCGTCAGCGACACAATGCTGGAGGCGGCGCTGGATCAGCTGCGGATCACCCGGTTGCTTGATGGCTATCGCGGTGCCCCGGCAGCGGATCGTCCAGCCGTTCTGCGGGCGGTGCGGGCGGTGGAACGCTATGTGCTTGCCCATTCGGATACAGTTGAAGAAATTGAAATTAACCCGCTGATTTGTACGCCCAGCGACGCCATAGCGGTGGACGCGCTGCTGCGAGAGAAGGAACTGACCCATGACTAATACCCCTATTCGAACGCGCCGCGATGGTCCCATTCTGGAAATCACACTGGATCGACCAAAGGCCAACGCCATTGATCTGAAAACCAGCGTTGCCATGGGGGAGGTGTTTCTGGATTTTCGCGATGACCCTGAGCTGCGTGTCGCGATTCTGACCGGCGGCGGTGAGAAATTCTTCTGCCCGGGTTGGGATCTGAAAGCGGCTGCCGACGGAGACGCGGTCGACGGTAACTACGGTGTCGGCGGGTTCGGCGGGTTGCAGGAGCTGCGCGATATGAACAAGCCGGTGATCGCCGCCGTGAACGGCATCGCCTGCGGTGGCGGGTTGGAGCTGGCGCTGTCGGCGGATATGATCGTGGCTGCCGATCACGCCACTTTTGCGCTGCCGGAGATCCGCTCCGGCACGGTGGCGGATGCCGCCTCGATCAAATTGCCCAAACGCATCCCCTATCATATCGCCATGGAACTGTTGCTGACGGGGCGCTGGTTTGATGCTGAAGAGGCCCATCGTTGGGGCCTGGTGAATGAAATTGTCACAGCGGATCAGCTGTTGGACCGTGTCTGGGAACTGGCGCGCCTGCTCGCCTCCGGCCCGCCATTGGTCTACGCGGCGATCAAAGAGATCGTCCGTGACGCTGAGGATAGCAAGTTTCAAGACGCGATGAACCGGATCACCAAACGCCAGCTGCGCAGTGTCGATGTGCTGTATGACAGCGAGGATCAGATGGAAGGCGCGCGGGCCTTTGCTGAGAAACGCGACCCGGTGTGGAAGGGCCGTTAAGGGGAGGCGTCGTCCGGTTTCCGGTTCCAATTCGAAGATGACTGGCGGGGACTTGGACGGTCGGCACTCCCGCCCGCTCCGGGTGACCAGATGGTCTCCCGTCGCCGTTGGGCGTGGCGCTGCGCCAAACGGCGCAGCGGTCGGCGCCACAGATCAGCCCGAATGGCCGGATCAGAGGGCTTGACGCGCTGTCGCTAGACCTTTGAAAACACCGCAATCAATGCCGTGTCTGCGCTATGGGGACCCGTCGCCTTCGTACCGTAGATGGCCACCTCGGGCAGGGTCAGGTTGCGGATCCAGCCACCGTCCTGCAACCGCTCCAGTGCTGAGGCAAAGCCGGACCGGGCCGAGAACCGCGCATTCACAGCCAGCGCAAACACCGCGCCGGGCCGTGCGAGGCGCAGCAGACCCGGCAATACCTCAGGGCCCACATGACCATGGGTGAAGGTGCCAGAGGAAACCACCCCGGCATAGGCGGCACGCGGCACCGGCACGCCCACTGTCAGATCCGCCTCGATCACATCGCGGTAGACATCCTTGCGCAGCGCCTGTGCCAGCATCTCCGGACTGATATCCGTGGCATCAATCGGTGCGATCCCGCGCCGGTTCAGCGCCACGCCACACAGACCGGTACCCGCCCCGACATCCAGCACCGGGCCACACCCCTCCGCTGCGGCAAACAGCCCGGCAACCTGATCCGGCAGGATATAGCCGGTCTCCTCCGCAAAGCTCTGGTCGTAACTTTCGGCCCAGTCGGCATAGAGCTGCCGGGAATGGTCCGGCGTCTCCAGCCCGTAGGCGGTGGTCAGGGTGATCGGTTTTTGCGCCATGGATACAGGAAATGCGGTTTTGGTCTCTGAATCAACCCTTGCACCCGCAGAGAGCCACGCGCATCTATGAGCCATGATGAAAACGCTGCTTTGTCTTGGATTTGGCTACACCGCCCGCGCATTGGTTCCCCGGTTGCTTCAGGCCGGTTGGCGGGTCATTGGCACCACCCGGTCAGCCGAGGATGCTGTGCCGGTGCCGGGTGTCGACCTGATCACCTGGCCCGGTGCACCTCTGTCGCTTGATGGGGTGACGCATATCCTGTCGTCGGTGGGACCGACCGAGGCAGGAGACCCGGTGCTGGCGGAACTGGCGGATGCTCTGGCAGCCGCCGCCCGTGGCGACACTTTGGAGTGGGTCGGCTACCTTTCCACCACGGCTGTCTACGGTGATCATGATGGCGCCTGGGTGGATGAGGGCACAGCCGTCACCCCCTCCAGCCAGCGCGGTCGCTGGCGCGCTGCGGCAGAGGCTGATTGGCAGGCTATTCCCGACTTGCCGCTTCATATCTTTCGCCTCGCTGGGATCTACGGCCCCGGTCGCGGTCCCTTTGCCAAGCTGATGGCCGGAAAGGCACGCCGTATCGTGAAACCCGGTCAGGTGTTCTCGCGGATCCATGTGGATGACATTGCGCAAGCGCTAGCCGCCTCGATTGCGCAGCCCGCCCCCGGCGCGATCTACAACCTTTGTGATGATGACCCGGCCCCGCCACAGGATGTGCTGGGCTTTGCCGCCGAGCTGTTGGGCCTGCCGATCCCTGCCGAAGTCCCCTTCGATGAGGCCGGAATGACCCCCATGGCGCGCAGCTTTTATGGTGAAAACAAACGCGTCGCGAACCAGCGCATCAAGGAGGATTTGGGGGTGGAATTGCTCTACCCCACCTACCGCGAAGGCCTGCGCGCGGTCCGCGCTGCCGAGGACCTCGAGACCTTCGTCCCGCCGCAGGAAACGACAGGGGTCTAAGTTTCAGCTTGTAGCTGTTGTTGCAAAAATGACTCTACCAATTCTTAGGACATTCTATATATTGTTAGTCACAGGCACCGGGAGGTGGCTGCATACAAAAATAGACTCCGTATCATTCGCCGTTTATCAAAGTGTATAGGCAGCTATACCGCGAATGTACGGAGTCGACTTTTTTTATGGATCATCGTTACGCAATTTTGGTCGATGGTGGGTTCTTCACTCGAAAACTGTACAAGAAGTTGGGTAACAAACGTCCTGATGTGAAGGATGTGGTTGCAGAAATCGAGAGAATTCGGTTTTCGCCCCTTCTGGCTGATTATGAGCTTCTGAGAACCTATTATTACGATGCCTACCCAGCCACTGGGAAAGTGACTAATCCAATATCAAAAGAAGTGATCAATCTCGTTGATACTCCTGTATTCTCAAAGAACAAATCATTCCTTCAACGTCTAGAGTTGCAGCCTGAAATTTCGCTCCGAGCTGGTGAATTGTCTCCAAGAGGTTTCAAGCTCGGACACTGGGTGTTGAACGATGAGACACTACCTGAACGTCCCCTGACTAAGGACGACTTCGTTTTCGACATTGAGCAAAAGGGTGTGGATTTAAGAATTGGCCTCGATATCGCGAGGTTATCTTTACGCCAGCTTGTTCGAACGATTGTGGTTGTCACTGGCGACAGTGACTTTATCCTTGCATTCAAGTTTGCGCGCCGTGAAGGTGTACGAGTTCTACTTGCTCACATGGGGCATGGTGTCAAACGGGAGCTAAAAGCTCATACGGACGGGTTTATCGAATAGTCAGGCCCGCTTTTCCCCAATCGTCGCCACGCCCAGAACCTCCAGAACCTTGGCTTCGATCTGCGGCGCATTCATGGCGGCGACGGTGTACATATCCGCCGGGCTGGCCTGATCGATGAAGGTGTCGGGCAACACCATGGAGCGGAATTTCAATCCGCTGTCAAAGACGCCCTCTTCTGCCAGAAGCTGCGCCACATGGGAGCCGAAACCGCCCACTGCGCCTTCTTCGATGGTGATCAGCGCATCATGGCTTGCGGCGAGATTTAGGATCATGTCACGGTCCAGCGGTTTGGCAAAGCGGGCATCTGCGATCGTGGGTGTGATCCCCTTCGCCGTCAGCGCCTCAGCCGCCTTTCGCACCTCACCCAGGCGAGTGCCAAATGACAGCAGGGCCACACGTTTACCGTTCTGGATCATCCGGCCCTTGCCGATCTCAAGCACTTCCGGAACCTCCGGCATATCGACGCCTTCGCCTTCACCGCGCGGATAGCGGAAGGCAATGGGGCCGTCGTCATAGGCGGCGGCAGTGGCCACCATATGCGCCAGTTCAGACTCATCCGCAGCGGCCATCACCACCATGCCCGGCAGGTTGGCCATATAGGCAATGTCAAAGCTGCCCGCATGGGTCGCCCCATCCGCGCCGACCAGACCGGCCCGGTCGATGGCAAAGCGGACTGGCAGGCGCTGGATCGCCACGTCATGCACCACCTGATCATAGCCGCGCTGCAGGAAGGTGGAATACATCGCACAGAACGGTTTCATCCCACCAGCGGCCAACGCGGCGGCAAAGGTCACGCCATGCTGCTCGGCAATGCCCACGTCAAAACAGCGCGAAGGGTAGCGCTCAGCCATCAGGCTCAGACCGGTGCCATCGGGCATCGCCGCCGTGACGGCGCAGATCTTGTCATCCTCAACCGCCAGCCGCACCAGCTCCTTGCCAAAGACCGAGGTATAGGAGGGCGCGTTGGAGGGCGCTTTCTTCTGCTCGCCGGTCACCATGTCGAATTTGGCAGTGGCGTGGCCCTTGTCGCGGGCGCGTTCCGCCGGGGCATAACCCTTGCCCTTCTTCGTCAGCACATGGATCAGGATCGGACCGGTGGCGCGGGCCTTCACTGTGCGCAGAACCGGCAGCAGCTGGTCCATATCGTGGCCATCAATCGGCCCAAGGTAAGAAAAGCCCAAGCTTTCAAACAAGGTACCGCCGACGGCCATGCCCTTCAGCATATCTTTGGCGCGCTTGGCACCTTCGCGGAAGGGTTCAGGCAGCAGGGATGCGGCGCCCTTGGCCACGGCTTTCAACTCCTGAAAGGGTTCCTCAGCATAAAGGCGGGACAGATAGGATGACAGCGCCCCAACCGGCGGTGCAATCGACATTTCATTATCGTTCAGGATGACAATCAACCGCTTGCCCAGATGGCCTGCGTTGTTCATCGCCTCAAACGCCATGCCGGCCGACATCGATCCATCGCCGATCACCGCAATGGCGTCGCCCAGCCCCTCGGGCACCACACCACCCAGATCCCGCGCCACGGCAAAGCCAAGCGCGGCACTGATCGAAGTGGAACTATGCGCCGCGCCAAACGGGTCAAAGGGCGATTCCGAGCGTTTGGTGAAGCCGCTCAGCCCGTCCTTCATCCGCAATGTGCGAATGCGGTCGCGTCGACCGGTCAGGATCTTGTGTGGATAGCACTGATGGGACACATCCCAGATGATCTTGTCGCGCGGGGTGTCAAACACCGCATGCAGCGCCGTGGTCAGTTCGACAACACCCAGACCTGCACCCAGATGGCCACCAGTGACCGAGACGGCGGAAATCGTTTCCTGCCGCAGCTCTTGCGCCACCTGCGTCAGCTGCGCGTCACTCAAGGATTTCAGATCTGCCGGGCGGGTGATCTGATCCAGAAGAGGGGTCTGGGGCCGGTCTGACATGGCAGCTCCTTGGGCGTGTTGCTTTGGCGGTGCACGCATTGTGCGGCTCAGCTATCGCGCGAGATAACGAAGCGCGCGGTGTCCTTCAAGGTTTCGGCGGCATCGCCATAGGGTGTCAGCGCATCACAAGCCTGTTCCATCAGGGTTTTGGCGCGCTTTTTCGCGGCGTCCAGCCCCAACAGCGACACAAAGGTGGCCTTGCCCGCATCGGCGTCCTTGCGGACGGCTTTGCCAACCTTTGCGGCATCGCCTTCCACATCCAAGATGTCATCTGCGATCTGAAAGGCAAGGCCAAGCGCATCGGCATAGCGTCGCAGCGGGGCCTCATCCGCGCCAGCCATGACCGCGCCTGCGGTGGCGGACCAGGAAATAAGACAGCCAGTTTTGCGGTTCTGCAGGTGGGTGATTTGTTCCAGATCCAGCGGTCTGGTGGCGGTTTCTGCGGCGATATCCAGCATCTGTCCGGATACCATGCCGTCCTTGCCCGAAGCCTGCGCCAGACCACGGATCAGCGTCAGCCCATGGGGGCCAATCCTGGGGTCGGCGAGCAGTTCAAACGCAAAGGTCTGCAGACTGTCGCCCGCCAGCACGGCCATCGACTCATCCCATTTCCTGTGAACCGTGGGCTGGCCCCGCCGCAGATCGTCATCATCCATGCAGGGCAGATCATCATGCACCAGCGAGTAGGCGTGAATACATTCGATCGCCAGCGCCGCCTCTAGCGCCGCCGCCTCGGCAACGCCATGCAGGCGGGCGCTCTCCAGAACCAGAAACCCGCGCAGCATCTTGCCGCCGGTGACGGCATAGCGCATTGCGGCGTGCAGCGCGTCATCCCCGCCGAGCCGCGCATCCATATGCGTCGTGATACGGGTCTGGGCGTCCTTGAGCGCCTGCGCAAAGGGGCGCACAGGAGCAGGTTGCACGGTGGTATCTGCGGCGGTAACCATGGATCAGCCAGCATCCAGAGGCTGGGTGCCGGTCGGCGTGCCCTTGGCATCCAGCGTGATCGCCGCGACTTTTTCCTCGGCCCGCTTCAGCTCATCCTCGCAACGTTTCTTCAGCTTGGCGCCGCGGTCATATAGCGCGATGGACGCATCCAGTGCCACATCGCCACGTTCCAGCTGGTCCACCACGGTTTCAAGCGCGCGCATGGCCTGCTCAAAGCTCAGCTCTTCAACGGGAGTTTCAGGGGTGGATGTGTCGGTCATGTGCCTGCCTCTATCAATTCTTCCACATGGGCTTTGGCCGCTGCGGCCAGCGCGTTCAGATCATATCCCCCTTCCAAAGTCGAGACGATACGACCGCCGCAAAGCTCCGCCGCCAGCGCGCAGAGTTCGCGGCTGAGCCAGCGAAAATCCTCGGTGCTCCAATTGAGTTCGGCAAGCGGATCGTCCTGATGGGCGTCAAATCCAGCCGAAACAATGATCAGCTCCGGCTTAAAGGCCCGCAGCCGCGGAAAAGCCTGATCAACATAGGCTGCTTTCATCTGCACGCCACCCGATCCGGGCGGCAGGGGCAGGTTCAGGATCTGGCCGTGGACGCCATCTTCCTCCGGGCGGCCCGATCCGGGCCAAAGCGGCATCTGCTGGCTGGAAATGAACAGCGCACGCGGCTCATCCCACAACAAATCCTGTGTGCCGTTGCCGTGATGCACATCGAAATCCACCACGGCCACACGGGCCAACCCGTGGTGATCCAGCGCGTGTTTCGCTGCCAGTGCTGCATTGCCGAAAAAACAGAACCCCATGGCGGTGTCGGTTTCCGCGTGATGGCCGGGCGGGCGTACCGCAGCAAATGCGTTCTGTGCCTCACCGCCCAGTACCATATCCACCGCGCGCACTGCTGCCCCTGCTGCGCGAAACGCCGCATCCAGCGAGCCTGGCGACAGGAAGGTATCCCCATCAATCCGGCCAAACCCCTCCTTCGGTAGCGCCTTGCGCAGATCCGCGAGATAGCTGGCCGGGTGAATGCGCAGGATATCATCCTCTGCCGCCATCGGCGCGGTGACACGGGTCAGCCTCAGCCCCTCAAGCGCATGCAGAACATGCTCCAAACGGCCCACCCGCTCGGGATGGCCCTCGGGCGTCACATGCAGCAGGCAATCTGCGTGGGTTAACAAAGCGGTCGCCATGGCGCGTCCTTTTCTTCTGGCCGGAAATATCCCCGCCGGAGGCATGAAATCGCCGCGCAGCGGCTCCGGAACTCTGGGCCTAATCCGGCGCCAGCATATATCCTGCACCGCGCACCGTCTGCAGATATTGCGGCTGTTTTGGGTTGGGCTCGATCTTGCGCCGCAGCCGGGTGATCTGAACATCCACGGCACGTTCCTGCGCCTGCCCCCGGTCGCGGCCCAGATCTTCCACCAGCTTGGTGCGGCTGACCGGCTCGCCCGGACAGGCGGAGAAGATCTTCATCAGCTGGTTTTCCGTGCCGGTCAGGCGGATCAGCTCCTCGCCCTGCCACATCTCGCCGCGCTCAATATCATAGCGGATTGATCCCAGATGCAGCACCTTGGGGGCGGCTTCGCTGGCGGCTGGCTCTGGCATCCGTCGCAGGATCGCATTGATCCGTAACAGCAGCTCCTTGGGTTCGAACGGTTTGGACAGATAGTCATCCGCGCCGGCTTCCAGCCCTTCGATGCGGTCTTCGGTCTCGCCCTTCGCCGTCAAAAGCAGAATCGGTGTGGCGATGGTTTCGCGCAGCGACCGGGTGAGAGAGATCCCATCCTCGCCCGGCATCATCACATCCAGCACGATCAGATCGAAATCCAGCCCCGACAGAACCCGCCGGGCATGGGCCGCATCGCGCGCGGCGGTGACCAGAAACCCGGCCCGCATCAGGAATTTCTTCAACAGGCCACGGATGCGTTCATCATCATCGACAATCAGAAGGTGGGAATCGAACTGGGTCATGTGCCACTCTCCCGCAGCTTGGCATAAGCACGGCGCATATCGGAATCCATCATCGCCTCCAGCACCCGTTTGAAACCCTGAACCGCCTCTGGTCCGGCATCCTTATACGCGGTGCGCATCCGGGCACGCTGGGCATCCGACAGGGTGGCCTCCAATGCGCGCCCCTTATCGGTCAGGAACAGATGCCGTTCCCGTTTATCGGTGACCCCAACCCGGCTCTCGACCAGGCCGTCGCCGATCAGCGCCCGGAGCACTCGGTTCAACGACTGTTTGGTCACCCCGAGAATGGACAGCAAATTGTTCACCGTCGTTCCTGGTGCCCGATTGATGAAGTGAATGGCCCGATGGTGCGCCCGGCCATAGGCCATCTCCGCCAGGATCCGATCCGGGTCTGCGGTAAACCCGCGATAGGCAAAGAACATCGCTTCGATGCCCTGCCGCAACTGCTCATCCGTCAGAAACAGCAGGCTTTCGCCGCCAAATCCCTGCCCCGGTCGCCCTTCTGCCATGGGTCTCTCCCTGTTGTGCTGAGGTCATTTTAAGTCAGCGTTGTTGACATTCCAAGTCCGAAGATGTATCGAATCGCAGGTTTAGCGCAATATTATGTCCGAACCGGTCATATACGGCGCAACTTATGGAAATTTGGCGAGACATTAGGAGGTGCGCCATGGCAGGTTATGATGATCGGGACGGTTTGATCTGGATGGATGGTGAGATGGTCAACTGGCGCGATGCCAAGGTCCACATCCTCAGCCATGCGATGCATTACGCCTCCTCCGTCTTCGAGGGAGAGCGGGCCTATAACGGCAAAATCTTCAAAAGCCGCGAACATTCCGAGCGGTTGATCGCCTCGGCAGAAGCGCTGGATATGCCGATGCACTACACCGTCGATCAGATCGAAGCGGCGAAGGAGGAAACCCTGAAAGCCTCCGGTCTGCAGGATGCCTATGTGCGGGCGGTTGTATGGCGTGGCTCGGGCGAGGATATGGGTGTCGCGTCGGCGAAAAACCCGGTGCGCATGGCCATCGCGGTCTGGGGCTGGGGCGCCTATTACGGCGATGCCAAGATGCAGGGCGCCAAGCTGGACATCGCAGAGTGGAAACGCCCAAGCCCGGAAACGATCCCGGTGCACGCCAAGGCCGCGGGCCTCTACATGATCTGCACCATCTCGAAGCACAAAGCCGAGGCCAAGGGCTGCTCGGATGCGCTGTTCATGGACTATCGCGGCTACGTGGCCGAGGCGACTGGCGCCAATATCTTCTTCGTGAAGGATGGTGAGGTCCACACGCCGAAACCCGACTGTTTCCTGAATGGTATCACCCGCCAGACCGTGATCGGCATGCTGAAGGATCGCGGCATCACCGTGCATGAACGCCACATCATGCCGGAAGAGTTGGATGGGTTCGAACAGTGTTGGCTGACCGGCACCGCAGCAGAGGTTACTCCCGTTGGCCAGATCGGCCCGCATAGCTTTGAAGTGGGGGAACTGACCCAAGATATCGCCAAGGCTTATGAAGAGCTGGTGCGCAGCTGATCATCCAGCCGTTTCAGATCCAGTTAAAATGCAAAAGCGGGGAGTAACCTCCGCGCTTTTTCCGTATGAGCCCGGTCCCTGCGTGCAAGGGCCGGGCGCGAATCAGAACAGGTATCAGACCAGTTCAGTTGTGACGGTCACATTGCCGCGCACGGCGTTGGAATAGGGGCAGATCTTGTGGCCCGCCTCGGTCACGGCCTTTGCCTCCTCGGGGGAGAGGCCGGGCAGCGCCACCTTCAGTGCTACGGTCAGACCAAAACCGCCCTCGTCACGCGGGCCAATGCCAACCTCAGCGTGGACCGACACATCATTCGGGACCTTGGCCAGGCTGTCGTCCTGCGTGGTCGCGAATTTCATCGCGCCGATGTAGCAGGCCGCATAGCCTGCTGCGAACAGCTGCTCGGGGTTGCTGCCGTTGCCGCCACCACCCATCTCCTTGGGTGGATCCAGATCAAAGCTGAGGTCGCTGTCGTGAATGCTGGCCTTGCCATCGCGGCCACCGGTTGCAGTGGCTGATGCGGTATAGACGGGGGAGACGCTCATGGCGGGATCCTTTCCTGTGTCACTGTCGGAGTTGTTTATATCGTGTGCGATATAAGTGGGCCTCCTTGTGCCAACGTCAAGTCCTTGCAGATGGATCGTGCGCGATTTAAATTACCTCCATGACAGATGCGCCTCTTCCTGACATCCCGGATACGCCGGATCTGCTGTGTTTTGCGATCTATTCGGCAAATCACGCGTTGACCCGGCTTTATCGTCCTTTGCTGGCGCCTTTAGGGCTGACCTACCCGCAATATCTGGTGTTGATCTCGCTCTATCATGCTGACGGGCAGACAGTCGGGGCGTTGGGCCAGCGGCTGGATCTGGAGACCAATACGCTGACGCCCTTGCTGAAACGGATGGAGGTTGCGGGTTTCCTGTCACGGGTCCCCAACCCTGAAGATGACCGCAGCCGATTGGTGCAGCTGAGCGCAAAAGGCCGGGACCTTGCGGTGCGGGCGGGCGAGATCACCGCCTGCGCGGTTGAGGAGATGGGCGGCGATCTTCAGGATATTCTGGACCTGCGCGACAGGGTCAATGCGCTGCGGGCACGAATGGCGGCCAAGTAGAGCACGGCGCAGGCCGTGGTTTACCCTTTCGGATCGGTGACAGACCGCGCCTTGCCGCGTTCCAGCCCCAACCGGCTTTCGCGCCAGATCACCAGCACATTGCCCGCGATCACCAGCCCGGCCCCGATCAGCATCACCAACGTTGGCAGTTCATTGAACCAGATGTAGCCCAGCAGGATTGCAAACAGCATTGAGGAATAGTCGTACGGCGCCAGCATGGAGGCGGGGGCAAACCGATAAGAGGAGGTGACCAGAATCTGCGCCACCCCGCCAACCAGCCCGGCGCCGATCAGCAGCGCCAGCGTGACGGGGTCAGGCCAGACCCAGCCAAAAGGCAGCGTGCAGAGCGACAGAATCGACGCGGTGAGCGAGAAATAGAACACGATGGCTGCGGTATGCTCTGTCATCACCATGCGGCGGATGTGGATCTGCACCAGCCCCCGCGCCACGGTTGCGATCAGGATCAGGATCGCCCCCAGTGTGGCTGTATCGCCAAGGTTGCCGCTGCCCAATCGGGGCCAGAGCATCACCAGAACCCCGATCAATCCAATGGTCACGGCACTGATGCGGATCAGCCTGATCCGCTCGCCCAGCAATAGGGCCGCCAGAATGAGTGTGAAGATCGGAGTCGCATAGCCAATCGCCGTGACCTCGGGCAGGGGTAACATCCCCAGCCCCATGAAGGTCATGCCCATCGCCGTCGTCCCGAGTATTCCGCGCAGGAAATGGCCACCGGGACGGGTTGTCTTTAGTCCGCGGGGCAGCTCCCCGCGCAGGGTCAGCCAGACCAGTATCACCGGAATCGCAAAAAACGACCGGAAAAACACGGCCTCACCGGCAGGGACCACATCGGATGTTGCCTTGATGATCGCGGCCAGCCCTGTGAACAGGGCAATCGCCGCCAGTTTCAGCGCGATGGCCCGGCCCGGTTGATGCGATGTTAAGGATTTCACCATGCGCAGACCCTGCGCCCAAGCGTCGGAAAGTGCAACGGGTTGATTTTCCCACCCGGCTTTGTCCAAGGTCACGCAACGCTGCAACCATCCGTCGCCCCGCTGCAAGGAGTCCTTCAATGTATGACGCCAATCCTCTGATCCGCCACCTGCGTGCTGCGTCCCTAGATCGCGAGGACGCCCTGTTTGCCACTCGTCCCGGAGCGGATCCGGTTGGCTATGGCGAACTGTTTGCGGGTGCGGAACGTATGGCAGCCGCACTTGTTTCACGTGGAGTTGCGCCGGGCGATCGTGTGGCTGCGCAGGTGGACAAATCCCTCGCCGCGATTCAGCTCTATCTGGGTACGGTGATGGCCGGGGCAATCTTTCTGCCGCTCAATCCGGCCTACACCGAAGCTGAGCTTGCCTATTTCATCGGGGATGCCACGCCGCGCGTGTTTGTTTGTGACCCTGTGCGGCGTGAGAGTTTGCGCGCCGTGGCGGGCGAGGCCACAGTATTGACGCTGGATGGGGAAGGGCAGGGCAGCCTTGCGGATCTGGCGGCTGGGCACGCGGGGTTCGAACCGATTGAGCGGAAACCATCGGATCTGGCGGCAATCCTTTATACCTCGGGCACCACGGGCCGGTCCAAAGGGGCGATGCTCAGCCATGAAAACCTCTATTCCAACTCACTGACCCTACGCGACTACTGGCAGTTCACCGCCGAAGATGTGCTAATCCATGCACTGCCGATCTTTCACACGCACGGTCTGTTCGTTGCCACCAATGTGGCCCTTCTGGCGGGGGCACAGGTGGTGCTGTTGCCGACATTTGATGCGGAGGCGATCCTTGCCGCGATGCCAAATGCAACGGCGCTGATGGGGGTTCCGACCTTCTACACGCGGCTTTTGGCGGACGCGCGGCTGACCCCGGATCTGGCGGCCAATATGCGGCTGTTCATCTCGGGGTCCGCTCCGCTTTTGGTGGAGACACATGAGCAATGGGAGGCCCGTACCGGTCACCGTATTCTGGAGCGCTACGGGATGACCGAAACCAATATGAGCACCTCAAACCCCTATGATGGAGCGCGGGTTGCGGGCACTGTTGGCCCGCCGCTGCCAGGGGTTGAGGCGCGGGTGACGCTGGACAATGCGGAGATCCCGCTGGGCGAAATTGGCGTGCTGGAAGTGCGCGGCCCGAATGTGTTTCAGGGTTACTGGCAGATGCCGGAGAAAACCGCCGAGGAACTGCGCCCGGATGGCTGGTTCATCACCGGCGATCTCGCCAAGATCGACAGCAACGGCTACGTCACCATCGTGGGACGGGAAAAGGATCTGGTGATATCCGGTGGCTTCAACGTCTACCCGAAGGAGGTCGAGACGCTGATCGACGATTTGCCCGGCGTATTGGAAAGTGCGGTGATCGGCGTGCCGCATCCCGATTTCGGCGAGGCCGTTGTGGCCGTGGTGGTCCCGACAGAGGAAGGCACCGATGCTGCATCCATCCAAGCGGCGCTGTCGGAACATCTGGCAAAGTTCAAACGGCCCAAGCATATCGCACTGATGGATGAGCTGCCGCGCAACACCATGGGTAAGGTGCAGAAAAAAGCGCTGCGCGAGACATTCGCCCAGCTGTTTACCTGATTACAGGGGGGGGGGCGCCGCCGTCTCGCGTCTGACCTTGGCGGTGAACGGAGACAGGATTAGCCGCCGATGTGGCCCTGATTCTCGCCCACTTGCCCGCGATGCAGCAACAAGTGATCCAGGATCACGCAGGCCATCATTGCCTCTGCCACCGGCACTGCACGGATGCCTACACAGGGGTCATGGCGGCCCTTGGTGATGACTTCGGCGGCGCTGCCATCTTTGCGGATTGATTGGCGCGGTGTCAGGATTGATGACGTGGGTTTGACCGCAAAGCGCACCACGACATCCTGCCCGGTGGAAATCCCGCCCAGAATGCCGCCCGCATGGTTCGACGAATAGACCGGCTGGCCATCCTCGCCGAGGAAAATCTCATCGGCGTTTTCAGAGCCTTTCAGAAGTGCGGCGTTCATGCCTTCGCCGATCTCGACGGCTTTCACCGCGTTGATCGACATCATCGCTGCGGCCAGATCGGTGTCCAGCTTGCCATAGATCGGTGCGCCGATGCCTGCGGGCACGCCTCGGGCGACAACCTCAATCACAGCGCCAACTGAATCGTGTTCCTTGCGCAGCCCTTGTAGGTAATTTTCCCAGTCCTGAACGGCGCCGGCATCCGGGATCCAGAAATCATTCTGGTCGATGGCGTCCCAGTCAAAGCGGCTGCGGTCGATTTCCATCTCGCCCATCCGGGTCATGTAGCCTTTGATCTCCAGCCCTGGCACCAGCGATTTGATCACCTCCCGAGCAACACCGCCAGCGGCCACGCGGGCCGCCGTTTCGCGGGCGGAGGAACGCCCGCCGCCACGATAGTCGCGGTTGCCGTATTTCTGGAAATAGGTGATGTCGGCATGGCCGGGGCGGAAGGTCTGGGCGATATCGCCGTAATCCTTGGAGCGCTGATCGGTGTTTTCGATCATCAACTGAATCGGTGTGCCGGTCGATTTGCCCTCGAACACACCAGAGAGGATTTTGACCGCGTCAGGTTCGTTGCGCTGGGTCATGTTCTTGTTCTGACCGGGGCGGCGTTTGTCGAGCCACTGCTGCAGCATCTCGGCATCGACCGGGACATTGGGCGGGCAGCCATCAACCGTCGCACCCAGAGCGGGTCCGTGGCTTTCGCCCCAGGTGGTGACGCGGAACAAATGGCCAAAGCTGTTGATCGACATGGGCGCGGTCTCCTTTGCGGGATTGCTTAGCGGGGGAAGGCGGCTCTCTCAAGGGCTTTCCTGTGTTGCTCAGCTCGTTGGGGGCGCTGCCCCCGCCACCCCTTGGGCGGCTCCCCCGGGATATTTCCGGCCAGAAGATGGGGCGTGTTTACCTTGCAGAAAGGACAGGCAGACTCCCCCAATGTTTCGCGTGCGAAACAATTGGTCAGCCCTACTGTCGTTCTTTGAGCATATGCAAGGCGGCTATCGCTTGTCTTTCGCGGGCCTGCCGCTTAGGGTCCGCGCCACCTCGGGGTGCGCCTTCGGTGCTGAGATCACACCCGTAGAACCTGAACCGGCTAGAACCGGCGGAGGGAAGGTATGGACTGGCTCCTCCCTTGCCCCTCGTCGCGATGGAGGATGCCATGAAACATCTTGTACTTGCAGCGGGACTGCTGGGCGCTACGGCAGCCTATGCCGATACGCCTGAATTGATTGTCTATACATACGACAGCTTCGTCTCTGACTGGGGACCGGGTCCGGCCGTCGAGAAAGCCTTTGAGGCGACCTGTGGCTGTGATCTGAAACTGGTCGGCGCAGGCGACGGCGCGGCGCTGCTGGCGCGGGTGAAGCTGGAGGGCGCACGCTCTGACGCTGATGTGGTGCTGGGGCTCGATACCAATCTGACCGCAGCGGCCAAGGCGACAGGTCTGTTTGCGGATCATGCGGTCAGTGCCGATTATGCGCTGCCCTTCGCCTGGGAGGACGCCACTTTCGCCCCTTATGACTGGGGCTATTTTGCCTTCGTTCACAAGGCGGGAATGGACGCGCCTGCGAATTTTGCCGAGCTGGCCGAAAGTGATCTGAAGATCGTCATTCAGGATCCGCGCTCGTCTACGCCGGGTCTGGGGTTGTTGATGTGGGTGAAAGCGGCCCATGGCGACAAGGCGCCTGAGATCTGGGACGGGCTGGCGGACAATGTGCTGACCGTGACCAAAGGTTGGTCCGAAGCCTATGGTCTGTTCCTGGAGGGGGAGGCCGATATGGTGCTGTCCTATACCACCTCGCCCGCCTATCATCTGATTGCTGAGGAAGATGACAGCAAGGCGGCAGCGGTGTTTGACGAAGGTCACTACATGCAGGTCGAAGTTGCCGGCAAGCTCGCGAACAGTGACCAGCCGGAGCTTGCGGATCAGTTCCTTGCCTTCATGGTGTCGGACGCATTCCAGTCGGTCATCCCGACCACCAACTGGATGTATCCGGCAGTGACCCCGGTTGATGGGTTGCCCAAAGGGTTTGAGACTCTGGTGGCACCGGAAAAATCGCTGCTGCTGAGCGAAGATGAGGCTGCGGCGCTGCGCGATGTGGCGCTGGACGAATGGCTGACCGCGCTCAGCCGTTAAGATCCCGTTGGGGTCTGGGCGTCGCTGCCTGTGTGGCGGCGCTGATCCTTGGGGCACTGGCCGCAGTGGTCTGGCGCGCCGAGGTTGGGCGCGGGCTTGGGTTTGCTGATTGGGCTGCTATTCGGTTCACTGTAATGCAGGCGGTGCTCTCGGCTGTTGTCAGCGTGGTGCTGGCGGTGCCGGTTGCCCGGGCGCTGGCGCGGCGGCGATTCCCGGGACGGCGCCTGCTGATCGCCCTCATGGGGGCACCGTTTATCCTGCCGGTGATCGTGGCAATCCTTGGCATTCTTGCGGTATTTGGCCGCTCCGGCTGGCTGAGCGGTTTTCTGGGCCTGTTCGGGTTTGAGCCGGTGCAGATCTATGGGTTGCACGGAGTTGTGCTGGCGCATGTGTTTTTCAATCTGCCACTGGCGACGCGACTGATCCTGCAGGGCTGGCAAGAGATCCCGGCAGAGAGGTTTCGGCTGGCGGCGCAGATCAATGCAGACAGTCGAGCGATGTGGCAGCTGCTGGAGGCGCCGATGCTGCGGCAGGTGGTGCCCGGCGCGCTGGCGGTGGTGTTTGCGATCTGCCTGTCAAGCTTTGCTGTGGCGCTGACGCTGGGGGGCGGGCCGCGGGCCACCACCATTGAACTGGCAATCTATCAGGCGTTTCGATTTGATTTTGATCTGGGCCGCGCGGCGATGTTGTCCGGGGTTCAACTGTTGTTGACCGGTGGCGCGGCGCTGGTGGCCCTGCGGGTGGCCACGGGGGAAGGCTTTGGCGCGGGACTGGACCGCCCGGTACGGCGCTGGGACGGGCGGGGGAGCTTTGTACGCCTCGCGGACGCAATATGCATCATCGGTGCTGCGGTGTTTTTGTTGCTTCCGCTGAGCGCAATTGTGATCGCTGGCCTGCCGGGACTGGTGTCGATGGGAACGTCGGTCTGGTTGGCGGCGGTGTATTCGGCGCTGATTGCCGGGGTCAGCACGCTGGTGTTGCTGGCGATGGCTTTGCCGATGGCGGTTGCCGTGGCGCTGGGCCGGGGTGGGCTGGTGGAGCTGTCGGGCCTGTTGGGGCTGGCAGTGTCGCCACTGGTGATCGGCACCGGCCTGTTTATTCTGATCTATCCTGTGGCGGATCCCTTTGCACTGGCTTTGCCGGTGACGGCAATGGTCAATGCGCTGATGTCGCTGCCCTTTGCCCTGCGCATTCTGGTGCCGCGCGTGCGCGAGATCCTGGCGCGTTACGGCCGTCTGGCGATGTCACTCGACATGCGGGGGTGGGTGTTTGTCTGGCGTGTGCTGCTGCCCCGGCTGCGCCCGCAGATTGGCTTTGCCGCCGGGTTGGCGGCCGCGCTGTCGATGGGCGATCTCGGCGTCATTGCGCTGTTTGCCGATTCTGAAACAGCAACCTTGCCCTTGCAGGTCTATCGTCTGATGGGGGCTTACCGGATGGAGGCAGCCTCGGGTGGGGCGCTCTTGCTTTTGTGCCTGTCCATGGGAGCGTTTTACATTCTCGACCGGGGAGGTCGTCGCCATGCTGAGACTTGAGAACTGCCGATTGGATAACGGCGGCTTTATCGTGCGCGCGGATCTGTCGGTTGCGGCGGGTCAGCGGGTGGCGGTGATTGGCCCCTCTGGTGCGGGCAAGACCACGCTGATCGAGGCCATCGCGGGGTTTGTTCCGATCACGGCCGGAACGCTGTCCTGGCAGGGGCGCGCGCTGACCGATGTATTGCCGGGGGAGCGGCCGATCGCGATGCTGTTTCAGGACGGCAATCTGTTTCCGCATCTGAGCGTGGCGCAAAACGTGGGTATTGGGATCCGCCCGAATCTGCGCCTGAGTGCTGAGGAGCAGGACAAGGTGCGCGCAGCGATTGCGCGGGTGGGATTGGCGGGTATGGAAGATCGCAAACCCGCCGCGCTTTCGGGGGGACAGCAGAGCCGCGTGGCGCTGGGACGCGTATTGGTGCAGGGGCGCGATCTGTTGCTGCTGGATGAGCCTTTCGCGGCACTTGGACCTGCGCTGAAGGCGGAAATGCTGGATCTGGTGGCAGAACTGGCGGCAGAGACCGGGGCCACGGTGCTGATGGTCAGCCATGATCCTGCGGATGCGCGCCGGATTGCCGGTCAGGTGGTGTTGGTGGCGGAGGGTGAAGCCCACCCGCCAATGGCGACGGCGGAGTTGCTGGACAATCCGCCGCCTGCGCTGAAGGCCTATCTGGGATAGGCCCTCTCGCCTGAAGGGTCAGGCGCCAAACGCCTCTTTGCGGGTCTTGGTAATCATCAGCGCCGCATTGGCCGCCTCGCGTCCCTTGTCGACGAAATGAGCGCGGTAGATGGCGTTGTGATGATCGGTTTCCTGATAGTGGTGTGGCGTCAGCGAGACGGACAGGACGGGCACGCCAGTCTCCATGCCTGCCTGCATCAGGCCATCCACCACAGCCTGTGCCACAAAATCGTGGCGATAGATGCCGCCATCCACCACAAAGGCAGCGCAGGCGATGGCATCGTATTTGCCGGTCTTGGCCAGTTCTTTGGCCAGAAGCGGCATTTCAAAGGCGCCGGGAACATCAAACACGTCGATCTGCTCGGCGGGGATCAGCTCCTGAAAGCCCTCCAGCGCGCGATCAACGATATCGGAATGCCAGTGCGCCTTGATGAAGGCAAATCGGGTGTGTGTCATTGTGGTATCTCCTATAGGTTTGACACGTCACCCAAGGCGATCACGAGTGATGAGGGCACACGTCCCCCGTGGCCCTGTCACACGTTCTCTTCCATCCGGACTATGACCGTCGGCTCTGGAGTTGCACCAGATCTGCTAGACATCATTTCCAGCGTGTTCACAGCCTGCAGAATGGGAACCGGTTTTCGGTTCAAGCTGTGACGTCACTCAAAATGACCGCTCGCGGGCTTACGGGGCTGGCCCGCTTACCGCCGGTGGGGAATTTCACCCCGCCCTGAGAACAGCGCGACCATGGCGGCAAGACAGGTCAAAGGCAAGAGAAAGAGCGCCGGTGCCGCGCGGCAAAGGGGGGTTTTCCTACCGGCCTGCGCAGCTAGAGTGGAACGCGACTGGCCAGATTATCATTAAAAGGACATTCGACATGAAACTCTATCACGCGCCGACCTCTCCCTATGTACGCAAGGTCATGGTGCTGCTGCACGAGACCGATCAGTTGGCAGATGTGGAGCTGCGCCCGGTTGCCACGACGCCGATCTCTCCGGCCAGTGATCTGAGGGCGGCCAATCCGCTGGCGAAGATCCCGGCGCTGGAGCGGGCCGATGGTGCTACGCTTTATGACAGCCGGGTGATCTGCGCCTATCTGGCAGACCGCGCTGGCAATGCGCTTTATGCTGGCGGTTGGGACACGCGGGTGCTGGAGGCGACGGCGGATGGTATTATGGAGGCGGCTGTATTGCTGTCCTATGAAAAGCGTCTACGTCCCGCAGACAAGCAGTGGCCCGAGTGGATCGAAGGGCAGAGCAGCAAGGTGCTGGGGGGCTGTGCTGCGCTGAACACCCGCTGGATGTCACATTTGCAAGGCCCCTTGCGGATTGGCCAGATCGCGGTCGCCTGTGCGCTGGCCTATGTGGATTTCCGCCACCCGGATATGGGGTGGCGCAACGGCAATGAGGCGCTGGCAGAGTGGTTTGCCGCATTCGATTCGCGCCCGTCGATGCAGGCGACACGCCCGCCGGAAAGCTGAGATCTGGCGCAGGTGGCCCCTTGAATTCGGGGGTGCCTGCGCAAATATGTAAGGCTGTTTGCAACAGTTGTGCATAATTACTTGCGGATGCGTCCATCTGCGCGCCTATGACCGCTGGACGAAAGCCCTTCTCCCCGCTAGATACCCGCGATGAGTCACTGCGTTCTTTGCGCAGTGAATGCGCATGTTTGCCCTAAACGGGCGCTGGAATTGGAGAAAACCTCGTGTCCCACGCAGAAGACAACGAAGGAACCCGGAGAGATTTCCTCTACTACGCCACTGCCGGCGCCGGGGCAGTGACTGCGGGTGCCGCAATTTGGCCCCTGGTCAACCAGATGAACCCCTCGGCTGACGTTCAGGCTCTGTCCTCGATCATCGTGGATGTGAGCGGCGTTGAAGTCGGGACTCAGCTCTCGGTTATGTTCCTTGGCAAGCCGGTGTTCATTCGCCGCCGTACCGAGGAAGAAATCGAAGAAGCCCGTGCTGTCGATCTGGCGGAACTGCCTGATCAGCAGGACCGCAATGCGAACAAACCTGGTCTGGACGCATCCGACGAAAACCGCACCCTGGATGACGCTGGCGAATGGCTGGTGATGATGGGTGTGTGTACCCACCTCGGTTGCGTGCCGCTGGGTGACGGTGCAGGCGATTTCAACGGCTGGTTCTGCCCCTGCCATGGTTCGCACTACGACACTGCCGGTCGTATCCGCAAAGGCCCCGCACCCGAGAACCTGCCGGTTCCGGCCGCGGAGTTCATCGACGAAACCACCATCCAACTGGGATAAGGGAGGCACATATGTCCGGCATTCCGCACGATCATTACGAGCCGAAAACCGGTGGCGAGAAGTGGCTTCACAGCCGTCTGCCCATCGTCGGCCTGATCTACGACACCATCATGATCCCCACGCCCAAGAACCTGAACTGGTTGTGGATTTGGGGCATCGTCCTGGCCTTCTGTCTGGCCCTGCAAATTGTCACCGGTATCATTCTGGTGATGCATTACACCCCGCATGTGGATCTGGCGTTTTCCTCCGTTGAGCACATCATGCGCAACGTGAACGGCGGCTTTATGATCCGCTACCTGCACGCCAATGGCGCGTCGCTGTTCTTTATCGCGGTCTATATCCACATCTTCCGTGGCCTCTACTACGGCTCCTACAAGGCGCCGCGCGAGATCACGTGGATCATCGGTATGCTGATCTATCTGATGATGATGGGCACCGCATTCATGGGCTATGTTCTGCCCTGGGGTCAGATGTCCTTCTGGGGCGCGACCGTGATCACCGGCCTGTTTGGCGCGATCCCGTTTATCGGCGAGCCGATCCAGACCCTGCTTCTGGGTGGTCCGGCCGTGGACAATGCCACGCTGAACCGCTTCTTCTCGCTGCACTACCTGCTGCCGTTTGTGATTGCCGGTCTCGTGATCGTCCACATCTGGGCGTTCCACACCACGGGCAACAACAACCCGACCGGTGTTGAGGTGCGTCGTGGCTCCAAGGAAGAAGCTAATAAAGACACGCTGCCGTTCTGGCCTTATTTCGTGATCAAGGATTTCCTTGGTCTGGCGGTCGTGCTGGTGATCTTCTGGGCCATCGTTGGCTTTATGCCGAACTACCTCGGGCATCCGGACAACTACATCGAGGCCAACCCGCTGCAGACCCCTGCGCATATCGTTCCGGAGTGGTACTTCCTGCCGTTCTACGCGATCCTGCGGGCCTTCACCTCTGAAGTCTGGGTTGTGCAGATCGCGTCCTTCGTCACCGGTGGTATCGTGGATGCGAAGTTCTTTGGTGTTCTGGCGATGTTTGGTGCGATTGCAGTGATGGCGCTGGCGCCTTGGCTGGACACCAGCCGCGTGCGCTCCGGTCGTTTCCGCCCGCAGTTCAAATGGTGGTTCCTCTTGCTGGTCATCGACTTCTTCGCCCTGATGTGGCTGGGTGCGATGCCTGCGGAAGAACCCTTTGCGTCGATCTCCCTGGTCGCTTCGGCTTATTGGTTCGGCTACTTCCTGGTCATTCTGCCCCTGCTGGGCGTGATCGAGAAGCCGCTGGCCATTCCGGAGACCATCGAAGCCGATTTTGATGCCCATTATGGCAAGAAATCTGGCGCTGACGCCACGCCGGCTGAGTAATTGAGAAGGACAGCAACCATGTTGAAAAAACTTGCAACCGGTGCCGCCTTCGCTCTGGCGCTCGTTCCTGCCGCATCTTTTGCGGCAGGCGGAGCAGGCCATGTCGAAGACTACGACTTCTCTTTTGAAGGCCCGTTCGGCACCTATGACACCAACCAGCTGCAGCGCGGCTTGCAGATCTACACCGAGGTCTGCGCGGCCTGCCACGGTCTGAAACAGGTGCCGCTGCGCACGCTGGCAGACGAGGGCGGACCGAACCTGCCTGCGGATCAGGTCCGTGCGTATGCGGCTGATAACTTCAGTGTTTATGATCCGGAACTGGATGAGGACCGCCCGGCGAAGCCGACGGATCACTTCCCGGAGAACAACAACGCTGGTGCTCCTGACCTGTCGCTGATGGCGAAGGCGCGCGCAGGCTTCCACGGGCCCTATGGTCTGGGTCTGAACCAGATGTTCAAAGGCATGGGTGGCGCCGAATATATCGCCTCTCTGCTGGCGGGCTACACTGGTGAAACCAAGGAAGAAGCGGGCACCACTTTCTATGAGAACACCGCCTTCCCGGGTGGCTGGATCTCCATGGCGCCGCCGATTTCGGATGAGCAGGTCGAGTTCATCGATGGCGCGCCGACAGATGTGGAAAGCCTGTCTCAGGACGTCGCGGCTTTCCTGATGTGGACCGCAGAGCCGAAGATGATGGCACGCAAGCAGGCTGGTTTTGTCGGCGTGCTGTTCCTGACGCTGCTGTCGGTGCTGCTGTATCTGACCAACAAGCGCCTCTGGGCGCCGCATAAAGGCAAGAAAACCAGCTAAGCCGGTTATGTCTTCAAGAACAATAAACCCCCGCATGGTCCTGCCCTGCGGGGGTTTCCTTTTTGATCCTCAAGATGGGGCGCTGCCCCTCTGCCCTGCGGGCATTCACCCCGGAGTATTTTGGGAAAGATGACGGGGCAGGGCGCGCTGAGGCTGCTGTCAGGCGAAGAAGCGGGAGCGGGGTCTTGGGGTTTCTAGATGCCTGAAGAGGGTTCGGGCCATGTCTGCGGCTGGGGTGCTGCCGTCAAATTCCTGGTCATATCGGAGCCCATCATGGACATGCGCCGCATCTCGTGCGGCGCTGCCTGCTGGTCTGTTGCCTCGGACCCTCTCGCGCTGATTGAGCGTCGCGAGCGGCGGGCGCAACCCGATGAAGACAATGTCATGGTGGCTCAGCAGGGCCTGTAGCTCAGCGTGCCAGCCGGGGGTGTCGAGGATATGTTCGATGATCAGGTCGTTCCCGGCCTCGGCAAAGCCGGCAATCATGCGGTGGAAGCCGGCGAAGAACGCCGGACGCGCTGTGCGCCAATCGGGATAATCCGCAGGCCGCCAGGCGCCACTGTCGCGCAGGTGATCAATGGAAAGATGCAGGAAAGGCCGCGAAGCCTGATCCCGCAATGCGGTTGCAAGCGTGGATTTGCCGCTGCTGGAGGCGCCATGGAGGAAGAGGATGAGAGCCATTGATGAGTCTGTCTCCCAACTAATAGGCGTTCTCTGGGCGAAGTCAGGCTGAGAGCTGTGTGCCCGTGATCCCGGTTGGTGTGGCGGTCACGATCTGCCCTTCGATCTGAGGGGCGGCAAAGGTGACTTCGGTGAATTGTTCGGTTCGGCCCATGTGCGGATTTTCCATCAGAATCTGATGAGCTTTACCCAGTGCCGCGGTCAGATGCGTCTGAACCTGGGCGTCACCCGCGGCGCGCAGGCGGGCGGCGCGTTCCTTGATCAGAGGGCCGTTGACCTGGCTGGGGATCCGGGCTGCGGGCGTGCCCTCACGCTTTGAGTAGGGGAAGACATGCAGCCAGGTAAGATCGCAGTCGGTGACCAGCTTCAGCGAATTCTCGAAATGGGCATCGGTTTCGGTCGGAAAGCCTGCGATGATATCGGCGCCGAAGGTCATCTCCGGGCGAAGTTTGCGGGCCTCCTCGCAGAAGCGGATCGCGTCATCGCGGAGGTGGCGCCGGGCCATGCGTTTCAGTATGAGATCATCGCCGTGCTGCAGAGACAGGTGCAGATGTGGCATCAGACGGGGTTCTGTTGCGATCGCCTGCATCAGGTTGTCATCTACCTCAATCGAATCGATCGAGGAAATCCGCAGGCGTGGCAGATCCGGCACCAGCTTCAGGATGCGCATCACCAGATCGCCAAGCTTTGGCGTGGCGGGCAGGTCTGCGCCCCAGGAGGTGAGGTCGACGCCGGTCAACACCACCTCATTATAGCCCCGGTCCACCAGCCGCTTGATCTGGTCCACCACCACGCCCGCCGGAACAGAGCGTGAGTTGCCGCGACCATAGGGGATGATGCAGAAAGTGCAGCGGTGGTCACAGCCATTCTGTACCTGCACATAGGCGCGCGAGCGGGTGCCGAAGCCATCAATCAGATGGCCAGCGGTTTCCGTCACCGACATGATGTCGTCGACCTGCACCTTTTCAGTGGCGCCGATGAAGTCAGGTCCCTTGGCGATCTGCTGCCAGGTTTGGGCCTGCATTTTCTCGGTGTTGCCGATGACCTGCGTGACCTCATCCATGGCGGCAAAGGTCTCGGGCTCGGTCTGGGCGGCGCATCCGGTGACGATGATTGGCGCCTCGGGGTTTTCCCGGCGCAGCTTGCGAATCTCCTGCCGGGCTTTGCGCACCGCCTCCGCCGTGACAGCGCAGGTGTTCACCACGACCGCATTCTGAAGCCCGGCCTGCTGGCTGAGCTCCTTCATGGCCTCGGTCTCATAGGCGTTCAGCCGACAGCCGAGTGTTGTGAACTTGGGGGCGTTGGTCACTTGGAGAGGCTTTCGCGGAATTGGCGGGTGAAGTGGCCGTCGGCCACATGCATGGTGGGTCCGGTCATCCAGACGCCATCCTCGCGCCAGTCGATCCAGAGCGTGCCGCCGTCCAGATCAATCTGCACCTTGCGGCCCGTCAACCCGCGGCGCGCTGCGGCCACGGCTGTGGCGCAGGAGGAGGAGCCGGAGGCCAGCGTAATGCCGACACCGCGTTCCCAGACCCGCATCCGCAGATGATCCGGTGCGACCACATGGGCCACCTGCACATTGGTGCGTTCGGGGTACAGAGGGTGATGTTCGTAGCGCGCGCCAAACTCCGCGAGAGGAATCACCTCTGCATTGTCGACAAAGAAAGTGCAGTGTGGATTGCCCATGCCGGTGGCGGTGGGTGCGCCCTCGATCGGCAGTTCCAGCGTATCGACATCTTCGGCCAGAGGAATATCCTGCCAGTCGAGCTGCGGCTCGCCCATGTTGACGGATGTGAGCCCGTTCCCCGCGTCCTCAGCCAGGAGGAGACCACGATCGGTGGTCAGGCGCAGATGGGTCTTGCCGCTTTCATCCAGCAGATGGCGCGCAATACAGCGGGTGGCATTGCCACAGGCGGCGGAGGTTGATCCATCGGCGTTGTAGAACGTCAGATGCGCATCCTCGTCGCCCTTCGTGATGACCGTCAACTGATCAAAACCGATCCCCATCTGACGATGGGCGATTCCCTCAGCCATGGCCGGGGTGATGTCCCAAGTTCCATCGCGCGCGTCCACCACAACGAAATCGTTGCCGAGGCCATGCATTTTCATAAAGGGCAAGCGGGTGTCTGATCCGATGGTCATTTCGGGCATATAGACCTCCGCCGAAGATGAATCCACCCTTGTGGCAAGAAACTTGAAAAAAGGGGTTGACCGTCTCAGCCCTTACCCCTAGATACGCCGCCTATCGGGACAGCATGACTGACACGGTCGCGCCGCTCCGAAGCAAATTAAGTGCTTGATCCTTCTGGATTATGTCCTTAAAGAGCGACCAAGGAACGACAGATTGTTCCGATGAAGAAGTGGGCCGTTAGCTCAGTTGGTAGAGCAACTGACTTTTAATCAGTGGGTCGCAGGTTCGAATCCTGCACGGCTCACCACTTCCTCTCTTTCCACTGAAAATACAGCACAAGCTAGCGCATGATTCCGGTCCTGAGTGGCGCTGGACGACCTGTTTTTGCGATAAGCTTCCGTCGCCGTGATTGGTTGCGTGGGATTTCTGACGTGGAGTGCACACTGAAACTCTTGCGGTGGGGACTCGCGCCGGATGGGGCGCATTGCTAGGGTGCGGTATCTTATCTCTGACGGCTTGCGGCGGTTTTGCGGGGCTGTTGATGGGCCGATTTGATCGCCTCTTTATCCGAAGGATTCACCATGTCGAAAGTGCTGTTTGATCTGCCGCCGGTGCCGGCGATTCCTGTTGAGGGGCGGGATGAGAGCTGGCCGATTGGTCGTATCTTCTGTGTGGGCCGGAACTATGCAGCCCACGCGGCGGAGATGGGGGTCGAGGTCGATCGCGAACAGCCGTTTTATTTCACAAAGTCAGCCTGTCATGCCGTGCTGAGTGGTGCCGAGGTGCCCTATCCGCAGGGGACGGAAAATTTTCACCACGAGATGGAGCTTGTGGTGGCGATTTCTGCGCCTTTGCAGGATGCGACAGTGGCGCAGGCGCGGGCGGCGATTTGGGGCTACGGCTGCGCGCTGGATATGACGCGACGGGATCTGCAACTGCGCGAGCGGCAGAAGCAACGCCCGTGGAGCCTGGGAAAGGATCTGGAGAATGGCAGTGTCTTTGCGCCGCTGCGCGCGGCGGAGGAATGGGGCGCACCGGGGGATCAGCGGATCTGGCTGAGGGTCAACGATGAGATTCGCCAGGACGCCTCGCTTGCGGAGCTGATCTGGTCGGTTGAGGACATACTTTGCCATCTGTCACGGTATTATCACCTGCGGCCCGGGGATCTGGTGATGACAGGAACCCCGGCTGGCGTCGGACCTGTTGTGGCGGGAGATGATATCGAAGGCGGGATTGACGGGTTGATGCCAGTGCGGCTGGCGCTGCGCTGAGGGATCTACGCGCGATATACAGGCGTTATGGTGAGTTTCACATCGCTATACACCTATAACGTGAATTAAGTAACCGAATTACCGCTTGTTTAGATTATCCTGTAACGTATTTTTCTTTCAACACGCTGCGCGGCCTGCGCAGGATCGCGAAATCATGTGGCAGAAATGCATAATCATCGGTTGATGGTTACAAATGCACCTAATAGCTGGTGAGGCAAGGGGGCGCTATCGTGACGGTCTGGGGCGAAATGGCCTCGTTTGCACAGTGTCGCAGGGCATGGGCGTTTGTTGCATCGGCGGGGTCCGATGGCGATAAATGGAATAAACAAAGGTCAGAGGGAGGAAACACATGACCACTCGGAGAAAGCTACTTGGCGCGGCGGGGGCCGTTGCACTCATGGCGATGGGGGCGACGTCTGCCATGGCGCAGGAGGTGACGCTGAAGCTGCACCAGTTTCTGCCGGCGCAGGCGAATGTGCCCAAGCTGATTCTGGATGTCTGGGCCGACAAGGTTGAGGCCTCTTCCGATGGCCGCATCAAGATTGACCGCTATCCGTCGATGCAGCTGGGGGGCAAGCCGCCAGAGCTGATGGATCAGGCCATTGATGGCGTTGCGGACATTGTCTGGACCGTGGTCGGCTATACGCCCGGCCGCTATCCGTCGACCGAAGTGTTTGAGCTGCCGTTCATGATGACCAATGCGCGCGCAGCCTCGCACGCCTATTGGGAGATGTTCGACGAACATATGAAGGACACCGAGTTCAAGGACGTGAAAATCCTGGGCACATGGGTCCATGGTCCGGGTATCATCCACACCACTGATCCAGTGGAATCCCCCGACGACCTGCGCGGTATGAAGATCCGTGGCGGCGGCCGTTCGGTGAATGGTCTGCTGACCGAGCTGGGCGCAACCCCGGTTGGTATGCCGGTGCCTGCCATCCCCGAGGCGCTGTCCAAAGGCGTGATCGACGGGACTACCATCCCGTGGGAAGTCACCACCGCGCTGAAAGTACCGGAACTGGTTGAAAATCACACCGAATTCACCGGCCGTGCGCTCTATACGCTGACCTTTGTTCTTGCGATGAACAAAGAGAAATATGAGAGCCTGCCTGACGATCTGAAGAAGGCTGTCGATGAGAACTCTGGTCTGGAATTCTCGGTTTTTGCCGGTGGTACTATGGCGGATGCCGACACTCCCGCGCGGGAATTTGCGCTGGATGAAGGCAACAATGTCATCACTCTGGACGAGGAGCAGACCGCGATCTGGCGTGAGGCGTCCCAGCCGATCTACAAGCAGTGGCTGGATGATATGAAGGCCAAAGGGGTCGATGGTGACGCGCTGCTGGAGCAGGCGACCTATCTGATCGACAAATACACTGCTCAGTACGACAACTGAGCCAAGACCGGTGGACCTGCGGCTGCGTTTATCCGCAGGTCCACCCCCACCTGAAAGGGTAGGCTTTCCATGCACAAGCTGATGATGGGACTGGCCAGATCCATGGCCATGGCGGGCGGCGTTGTGCTGTCACTACTGATCCTGCTGACATGTCTGTCGATTGCCGGACGTCTGTTGAACGGGGGGTTGCACGGCGCTCTGATGCAGAGCATCGCGCCGGATCTGGCCGAGTGGCTGATCGCGATCGGCGTCGGGCCGATCAATGGCGATTTTGAGGTGGTTGAGGCCGGTGTCGCCTTTGCGATCTTTGCCTTTCTGCCGCTCTGTCAGATTACCGCAGGCCATGCGTCGGTTGATATTGTGACCAACAGCTTTCCGAGGGGGGCCAAGCGGTTCCTGCGGATGGTGACGGAGATTATTTTCGCCGCAGTATTGGTGCTGATTGCGGTTCGGCTCGGGGCCGGTGCGCTGAGCAAGCTTCAGAACGGCGAGACGTCCTTCCTGCTCGAGTTTCCTGTCTGGTGGGCCTATGCCGCCAGCCTTGTCGCGGCCAGCGTGGCCGCAGTGGTGGGCATCTATATGGCCACCATACGCACGATTGAATTCATGACTGGCCGCATCCTTGTCTGGGACGGCGTGGAGGGCGAACAGTGACTGCGCTTGAAATCGGGATTGCCTCTTTTCCCGTCCTGATGATGCTGATTTTCCTGCGGGTTCCGATTGGCCTGTCGATGTTTCTGGTTGGTCTGGTCGGGCTGATCATCGTGACCGATGGCACCCAGGTTGCCTTTGGCCGGATGAAGAGCGAGACCTATTCGACCTTCTCCTCCTATTCACTGACCATCGTGCCGATGTTCCTGTTGATGGGGCATTTTGCGACACTGGGGGGCATGTCGACTGCCTTGTTCAAGGCGGCCGAGGGCTTCCTTGGCCATAAGAAGGGCGGTGTTGCCATGGCGGCTATCGGCGCCTGTGCGGGCTTTGGCGCGATTTGCGGCTCGTCCCTCGCGACGGCGGCGACAATGGGGCGGGTGGCGCTGCCGGAGCTGCGCAACTACGGCTATGCCGGTGGCTTCTCTACCGCGACGCTGGCGGCGGGCGGCACCCTTGGCATTCTGATCCCGCCCTCTGTGGTGCTGGTGATCTATGCCATCCTGACAGAGCAGAACATTGCCAAACTGTTCCTTGCCGCCTTCATCCCCGGTATTCTGGCCGCAATCGGCTATGTTATTGCGATCTCCATCTATGTCCGCGTCTTTCCCGGAAGTGCCGGCACCCGCCCGCCTGTCCCATGGGGTGAACGGTTTGCTGCGCTGTTTCACGTTTGGCCGGTTCTTCTGGTCTTTGGATTGGTGGTTGGCGGGATTTATCTGGGCTGGTTCACCCCGACCGAAGGCGCCGCTGTTGGCGCGTTGGGGACCGGGCTGATTGCCTGGCTGAACGGTGGGCTCAACCGTGAGACCCTGACCGACAGCTTCATGGTGACGGCACGCTCGACCGCGATGATCTTTTTCATCGTGCTGGGGGCCGGGTTCTACAACGGGTTCCTTGCCCTTACCAAAGTGCCACAGGAGCTGGCTGATTTCGTGGTGAGCCAGGGGCTGAGTCCCTGGATGGTGTTGATGCTGATCCTTGCCTTCTATCTGGTGTTCGGCTGCCTTATGGACAGCCTGTCGATGATCCTGCTGACCATCCCGATCTTCTACCCAGTCATCTCGGCGATGGATTTTGGCCTGGTGAACCTGCCCGCGATGCAGGCCGAGGCGGCGATGGAGGTGTTGAAGGCAGGTGTGCCACAGGGGATGGGGGCGGACATGCTCGCCTCGATCCAGGAGGCGATTGCCACCGGCACCGAACTGACCCGCGAGCAGATGAAAGAACTGGGCATTCGCGTGAGCAAGGGCATGGCGAACCGTTTGGAGACGGAATACGTCGCCATCTGGTTTGGCATTCTGGTTCTGATCGTCGTGGAGGTCGGCCTGATCACCCCGCCGGTGGGCATGAACCTGTTCGTCATCAACGCGATGGATCGCACCACACAGATGGTGGACACCTACAAGGCGGTGATGTTCTTTGTCGCCTCCGACCTGATCCGCGTTGTGATCCTTGTGGCTTTTCCGATCATCACACTGCTGCCGCTGATGTTGATGCGCTGACGGCGCGGTTCACTCTTGCGGCCATCCGTTTGACCATCGTTTCTGACGGGTGGCCGTTGCCATTTCCAATCCTGCTTTCCCAAGTCCGAGGCCCAGAATGACCGACAGTCAGACGCCCGATTTTATCCATGAGATCCGTGTGGGCTGGGGTGACTGCGACCCGGCGCGTATCGCCTATACCGGTCATTTGCCGGGTTTCGCGCTGCAGGCCATTGATGCCTGGTGGGAACATCAGCTGGATGGCGACGGCTGGTATCAAATGGAACTGGATCGTGGAACCGGCACGCCCTTTGTGCATATGAGCATCGATTTCCGCTCCCCCGTTACGCCACGCCATCGGCTGGCCTGTTCGGTCTGGCCGGTTGCATTGGGGCAGAAATCCGTGACCTTCCGGGTGGAGGCGCGGCAGGACGGCACGCTTTGTTTTGAGGGCAAATTCGTCTGTGTCTTTATTGAGCCGAGCGATTTCAGCGCCAAGCCTGCGCCTGCTGATTACCGCGCGGTGATTGAGCCGTTGCTGCGCGCCGACCTCGCCTAGGGCGCGGTTTGCCCCGTGTTGGAGCCGATGTCAGAACGGTTCACGCTGCCAACCATCTGCAAATGACACCCGCTCCATGTCGGTGAACCGGCGGGTCCGTTCCAGCTCGGCCTCCAGCCGGTTCTGCCGTGCCGGAGACCATTTGACGCCCCGCTCTGGCCAAAGCGCGGTGACATGTAGATCGCCTGCGAGGTCACCCGCCTGACGGTGCGCCTTCATGTCGATACGCCCCACCAGACGGTCGCCTTCCATCAGCGGGAAGACATAATAGCCGTAGCGGCGTTTGGCGGCTGGGGTGAAAACCTCAATCCGGTAGTGAAACCCAAACAGCCCTTCGGCGCGCTTGCGATCCCGCAAGGCCGGATCAAACGGGCTGAGGAGACGCATGCGGCCGGGTGGTGGCGGCATCGCGGCGGCCTGTTCGACAGCACCGGGGCGGGCAAAGACACGGCGACTGCGCCCGTCCGCCAGCGTGACATCGACCGGTTCAATCTGCCCATCCGCCAGCGCCCGTTTGCACCACGCGGCGCATTCAGCCGGTGAAGCTGTCGCCCAGAAGGCTGCCAGCTCCCCGGAGGTGGCAAAGCCGAGCCGGTCCAGCGCTGCGTTGCACAGCCAGTCCAGTGTTTCTTCTGGTTTGGGGGAGCCTTGCACGGGGAGGTGACGAGCGTCGATGACCCGTTCGCTCAGATCATAGCGTTTCTGAAAGCCGCTGCGCCCCACAACCGCCAGCGCGCCGGACCGCCAGAGGTATTCCAACGCGGTTTTTGACGGGTGCCAGTCCCACCAGCCGCCGGTGCCCTTTTTCTCGTCCTTTCCCACGTCAGAGGAGCTGACCGCGCCATGGTCGCGAATATGGTCCAGAACATGCTGAAACTTGGCCTCGTAACCGTCGCGGTGCCAGTTGCGGTACCTCTGGCGCAGCACCTCGGCGTCGCGTCGGAACCGCAGGTGCCAGTGCGGATAGAATTCCATTGGCAGGATCGCGGCGTCATGGGTCCAATGTTCGAACAGGCTGCGATCCTGTTCATAAAGCCGTTTCATCGCCACAGGCCGATAGCTGGGCCTGCGCGAAAACAGGATCATGTCATGGGCGCGGGCGACGGTATTGATGCTGTCCAGCTGTACAAAGCCCAATCGGGTGATCAGCTCCAGAAGTGCGGCGCCTTTGGCTGGCCCGCTGGGTTGCTCCAACAGGGCATGCCGATCCATGAACAGGCGCCGCGCGGCCCGATTGTCCAGCCGCGCGACCGCCATCAGCGCCGCTTGAGCGTGTCACCAAAGGTGATCGTGGGCGTCAGGGTCACGTGTTTTTCAATCTCGGCATCCGGATTGTCGAGCTGTGCAGCAATGATCTCTGCCGCTTTGCGCCCGATTTCCAGACGGCAGGCATCCATCGTGGCCAGCTGCCGTGGCAGCCCCTGCAACAGTTCGACCCCGTTGAAGCCGGCAAGTCCGATCTGACCGGGAATGTCGATCTTCTGATCCATCAGGTAGAGCATGCCACCGGCGCCGATCATGTCGTTGGAATAGTAAAGGAAATCCAACTCGGGGGAGCGTTCGAGCATTTCCTGTGTCATCTCACGGCCCTTGGCGAGGGCAGATCCGCCAGAGTAGAAGGCGCGATCCATGATCTCCACACCTTCCTTGGCGAGGGCCTCGGTGAACCCTTCAAAACGTTTGCGCGCACGGTGGTCCAGCGGCATTTTGGTGCCCATGAAGCCGATATTGCGGTAACCCGCCTTCAGGATCGCCTTGGCCATTTCTCGGCCTGCGCGACGGTGTGAAATGCCGACCATCGCATCCACCGGCTTGCCGTCGGTGTCCATTACCTCAACCACAGGAATACCCGACGCGTTGAGCATGGCGCGTGCAGCTTCAGTGTGTTCGAGACCCGCGATGATGACGCCAGAGGGCCGCCAGGAGAGCATCTCGTAGAGGACTTTCTCCTCTTTTTCCGGCTGATAGTCGGTGACGCCCACGACCGGCTGCAGATCGGTGTTTTCAAGCACGGAGTTGATGCCGGTCAGCACCTCGGGAAACACCATGTTGGAGAGCGACGGGATGATGACCGCCACCAGGTTCACCCGGTTCGACGCCAGCGCGCCGGCAATCTTGTTGGGGACATAGCCCAGTTCCTTTGCCGCGCTCAGCACCTTCTGGCGGGTCTTTTCCGACACATCGCCCCTGTTGCGCAATACGCGACTGACGGTCATTTCTGACACCCCGGTGGCTTCGGATACGTCACGAAGGGTGAGCGGGCGCTTGTTGTCCGTTGTCACGTCGATGGCCTCACATTGTTGTTCCCGTTAGGTTAGCGCAGACAGCGCAGGCTGCACAATGGGGACAGCCGCCGCGAAATCCAATTCCTCAGGATTGTCTTGCCATGACGGGTTTGCTATCGCGTAAACAGGCTGGCCCGGATTAGGCCCCGTGGCTCAACTGGATAGAGCAGCCCCCTCCTAAGGGGCAGGTTGCAGGTTCGAATCCTGCCGGGGTCGCCAATAAAATCAATCGCTTATTGAAATCGAACGAGCCCAAGATGCTTGTCCTGGAACGAGAATCGGAACGAAACCCTGTGATTTCGCACCGCGGAGCGGCCAGGCCGATAGAGCTTGGGAGTAATCACGAAATGCGCGCGCTCCTTGCCAAAGAGCCAATTAGCTTTGATTGGGGAGGGCGCGGGCGGCCTGACGGCGGGCCTTCGTCCTCCCCAATAAAGAGGCCTCAATCATCAGCCAGGAAATCACTCAAGGCAGCAATTTTCTTAGCCAGTATTTTGAGGCCATCTTTGTCGAGCAGGGCGGAGACGTAGACCGTATCGCGTCGAATGCGCCTTCCCGTTCCAGATATCGGTAGGTTTCGGTGTAGCTTTTCACGATGGGCTTGATTGCGCGATTCTGGAAATTTTCGCGCACAAGCCACGAAGTCAGAGCAGGTTCAGAAGGAGGGGAGCCAGGAAAACGATCCTAGATCTCGTTAAAAATATCCGGACCCATGCCTGCTATGAGGAGGGCAGACTCTCTGCCTTCATCGGAGTCTGGTTGAATGATATCCATGGCGACTTGAGTGAATCCTATTTGCTCGCCCCCGATTTTACAATAAATTATAATGCTTTAAAGTGGCCAAGACCTTGTCGGATGCACCGCTGAGGCTGCTATAACCGACATGCTTCGCTGCCGTTTCACGATCAATGATGTTTCTGCGGTCAGCCTCAAAAATATCTGAAATCATCACAAGTGCCTTCTCAAGCGGGAAGTTGGGGTAGGCAGGGCTTCTGGGCCTGGCCATTTTAAGATCCTTTGACCTGCACCGCCATGCATACACCCCCACCCAAGGGTGTCAGGCCTTCCTACACGGTCAGAATCAAAGGAAAATAGTTTCACAAAACGGCAGGGTGCCCGCCTACACGCGCTCGGGCGACAGCTGAACTGACGTCATTGGCATCGCACAGATCACCTTGCAGACCAGCCAGGTTTTGTCCCAGAAAGCTCGAAATCGGTATGCCTATTGGTGTCGTCTTGTGACGCCTGTTTGATCCTGAGGCCACCCGTATTACGTCAGCCATATGAAACATTTGATGATTTTGGGTATTCTGCTTCTTTGTGCGTGTGGTCGGAGCGTGCCAGATGAAGCACGTATCGTTGTGGCCGGAGACTCTATCATGGCCTGGAACCGCAGCGGCGGTGACTCGGTCGCAGATGGGTTGGAAAGGCGTCTCAGGGAGCCTGTGGGAGATGTCTCGCTGTCATTTGCACGGCTTATCGGGGGGGGAGGAGCTTTGAACATCCCCTCTCAGCTGAACGGCGTTGTGGCGGATTGGGTGGTGCTGAATGGCGGAGCCAATGACCTGAGCGGCAGCGGGTGTGGCTGTAGGGTTTGCGACAGCGTGCTTGACCGGCTGATCTCTGAGAGCGGAATGCGGGGGGCAATCCCTGAGCTGGTTGCGGAGCTACGCCGCCGTGGATCCCGCGTGGTCTGGTTGGACTACTACACCGCTCCGCGATACGCCGGAACAAGCTGCGTTGTGCCATACCGGATATTGAAGGAGCGTCTGGATCGCATGGCGGCAGCAGATCAGGGGGTGATCGTTTTGGATTTGGATTCGGTGTTCCAATCCGACGATCTGTCCCTCTTTTCCAGGGATCGCGTCCACCCGTCCCGGCAAGGGTCAGGTCGCATTGCCGATCTTGTTGCACCTGTTCTTATTCGTTGACTGCAGCTATCTTTTTCGATGCCTGCCTCTGCTCATATGTGAATTCCAAACTTCGCGGCCACAACCGGGAGAGTGGGGTAGGAAAGCCAAGTACCGGATCATTCAGCACTGTCGCGCCGGACCGTTCAGAACGGACCGGCGTTCGTCATCAATCGCCAGCGTTCAGACCGGAGAGGAAGAAATCCTTGCCGAGCTTGGGGTTGTTGGCCAGCCCTTCGACCATGTCCTCGTAGTATTGCCGTTTGATTGTACGGCTTTGAGCTTTCTCAAGTCCATGCCCGGTGAAGGAGGCGATGCGTGCGGTTTCATTGTCTTTCTTGACCCGCAGCGCGCGGGCGACCTTGTCCGGGTAGCGTTTCACCAGTGCGCTGCGCAGGGTCCAAGAGTATTTCGGGGAGAATGGAGAAATCCAGTCAATGAACCACAGGCGGTCGCCGCTGTTCCAGTGATCAGGATCGAGGTTGTTGGGATTGAGGATGTAGGCGGCCTCGGTGTCCTCATCAAGAAGCGCCCAGCTGCAATAGGCAACCGGAAAGCCGTCCTTTTCAACGATGTAATATTGCTGACTGGCGATGGCAGGCAGGATGAACCCTGCCTGCTGGCTGACCGTCCAATCCCGGTGCAGGACGGAATTGGACCACAGCCAGGCAATCTTGCCATAGGTCTGAAAGTTCTGTTGTTGGTCCATAGTCCTGCTTTCCTGCTGTGACGGTCTTGCGGTCGTGACGTTAGACGAAGACAAAGGAAGTCGCCCCCAGCTCATCAATTTCCACGCCAAACAAATCGATCAGGCCGCCGTCTACGGTTTGGATACGGGTGTGGGTCTCTTCACCATTTGCGCTTTCGATGACCGAGATGTCAAAGCCATCCACCGATCCGCCGAAATCAAACATCAGCTTGTCTTCACCGACAGTGAAGTCAGTGATCCGGTCCATGCCATGGCCCGCGCGGAAGACGAAGGTATCAAACCCGTCTCCCCCGGAAAGCCGGTCGTTACCCGCCCCGCCTTCGAGAAGGTTGCGCCCTGCGGTGCCGTTCAGGTCATCATCGAAATCAGAGCCAATGACGCCTTCGAACCCGGAAATATGATCACCGGCAACATAGTTGGTCGGCGAGGGGATGAACTCCGAGGTCTGCTCAGTCAGTTTGATCCGCACCGCGGTTGAATGGCCCTCGTAGCTCAGCACATCAAAGCCATCGCCGCCGTGCAGCGTATCGGTACCCTCGCCGCCATGGATTGTGTCATCTCCGCCGTACGCGGAAATAACGTCATTGCCATCGCCGCTTTTGAAAAAGTTCGCACCGTCATTACCAACGAAAATATCGGTAAAGCTGGTTCCGACGGCCCCTTCAAAGTTTTCAATGCTCTCACTGGATGGTGTTACGTTGTCGTTCACAATGTCAGCGACCAACGAAGTCCAGCCCTTAGCCGGGTTGTCAAAATACAGAACAATGCCATTGGTGGCGCCCTCATAGCTGAGGACATCAAATCCCGCTCCGCCATCCAGATTGTCGGCACCGGCACCCCCGTCGATCAGGTCATTCCCAGCGCCACCTGAAATCGTGTCGGCTCCCCCACTGCCCCTAATGAGGTTCGCGTCCATATCGCCGACCAGTTTGTTCTGGCCCGCGTCTCCGAGCAGGACATTGTAACTGCCGTCTCGGTTGGCAAGCATGTCTTCTAATGTCGCAAGCCCCTCGGCGGTCAGAACTGCGCCGCCGGTCTGGGCATCCCTTGCCTGTCCCAACGCATCGGCGAAGGTGCTGCTGTATTGGCTGTCGTCGTTGTCACGGTGCGTTGCCCAAACGTCATCCGAATTCCGGAACGCGTGATAATTTGCGCGCAGGGTGCTGAAGTCGTTGTTGGGTGCCGCGGCTGAGGTGCTGTCGAAAGCCCCAAGCGCACCGTGGCGGAAATTCACCTCCGTACCATCGGAGGTGACCACATTGACCCGGAAGGTGCTGGCGCTGTTGCCGTTCTGCAGGATGGTATCAAGGTCCGCCTGCGACAGCCCGTCTTGGGTGGTCCACCCTTGCCAGCTGCTGCTGGAAACTTGGGTGCTGGTGCTCAGGCCCTGAAGATTGATGAAGTAGTCCTGAACGGTAAAAGAGGAATGCGCACCAAGTGAGATGACCAGATCGTCACCGTAGGAGTTGAACCAGATATCCCCGTCTTCGCGCATATGGATGTTGAGGACGTCACCTTTGATGTCTTCTGCTTCTGGACCGGTGATCAGGTGGTGACCCTGGCTACCGCCTCCATAGCTGGCCGGGAAATAGGTGATATTGTAGACATCCCGGCCTTCGCCTCCGACCAGGATATCGTTGCCGCCACCAATCTGGTTATAAGTGAAGTGATCATCTCCGGCGCCGCCATAGAGATAATCGTCCTCCCCCGAGCCCCTGATCGTATCGTTGTGCTCCGTTCCAAAGATTGCGACAGACCGTGAATTCCACATAACATCAACGCTGATATCCAGCTCAGTTGTGGTCCCGTCGGCATTCACATTGGTAATGCCGTTGTTGATCGCCTCGCGGTAATCCGACAGAGAATGAACAATAGTGTCCCCTTCGGCGCCTTCCTGTTCCAGCGTGATATGCGCGGCTTCGGTGTTCCAGACGTTGAGTCGTTTCAGCGCAGTGTCATCAGTGCTGCGCAGGATATTGGTGAGGGAAGCCGTGGTTTTGGCAACTTCTTCATCCCGGTTGTCGGTCACCAGCGGGATCAGGGCTTCGGCCATCTCAGATGCGGTCTGTTCGCGGATCTGGTCAGTTTCCAACTCGTCTACGAAACGTTTGAATGTCTCGGAGCTCAGGCCCAAGGTGTCTCCGTCACCTGCGCCACCATCAAGATAGAGCTCCTCCTTCTGACCGCTCCAGTAGCTCTCCAGTAGCGCGTGGTCGAGGTTGATCAGATCGTCACCCTCACCGCCGCCAACAACCTGAATGGCTGCGCCGACGTCGATCCGGTCATCACCGCCAAAGCCGAATACCTGTTCAAGCTGGGTCGAGGTGTCGAGATACATGTAATCGCCCAGAGACGAGCCATGCAGAATCTCGACATTGCTAAGGGTGTCTCTGACGGAATGCGCCTCACTGCGCTCATCCAGCCCAACCTTGCGGAACTGCACAACTTCGGTGCGCTTGCCGTGATTGGTTGTCTGGGAGTCGATGGATTCCTGGTAATATTTTGAACCGGCTTTGAGGTTCTTAGTCACATAGGTGCTGCCGCCGGACTCGGAGATCGACAGCCCCCGGGACAGTTCGCTTTCTGACAGCCGCGCATAGGAGGCAGTATCCCGCCCGCTGCCACCATCGAAGGTGACCTGGCTTTCGTAAGAGAACAGGGTGTCATCGCCGCCGCCCGCATCGATCTCGATCCCGATCTCCATCTTGTTGCCCATGCGATCCTCGGCGCTCGACACGACTTTGCTCATGTTGAAGGTCGTCTGGTTATTGCCGTAGTCGCGGATATTCCAGCCCGACAGATCAGTGATCTTGAGCGTTGTCTGATATTCGTTTTTACCGGTCTCTGTGCGGCTTGTTTCCTCATTTCCGGCGGAGAACAGCGGCGTTGTGAAGGTCAGATAGGATTTGGCGCCATTGGCGTTGGCCAGCTGAATGACGTTGATATCACTGCCTTCAGTCGGCGTGAGCGAACGGTCGCCCTTCAGCCAGCCGTTGTTGGTGAAGGTCTCGACATAGTTCTTGGCGGTCTGGTTCAGCTCGCCGCTGGTCTTGCTGATCGCAGCCAGCTCGACATCGGTGACGTCAAGCCCCTGTCCCCCCAGTGCAATCACCTGATCAATGTCTTCATCGGCGACCAGATCACTGAAGAAGTCGGTGTAGTGGGCTTTGGTCTTTTCCTGTTTCTGATCGAAACTGCCGTCAAAGAACTCCTCGACAGTCTGGGGATTGCCGTTCTCATCGGTCCTGATCTTATCGGCGTATTTGTCGGCAATCGCTTCAAGCGCGACCTGTTCAAACGCCCCGACAATTGCGGAAATCGCGCCACCGATCAGCCCGACCGCAGCCGCGATGGGCGCGCCCACGCCGGTCGCGGCCAGTACGCCAGAGGTCACCCCCGTGACAACATCAAGCCCGGTGGTCACACCATAAAAAGCGGCTTCTGCGTCCTTGGATTCCTGCAACAGATCGCCAAGCAGACCCGAACTGTAGGTATCAGATTTTTGGATCGCGTCGATCCGGTCCTGTTTCTGCTCGAACTCGGCCCATTTTGCCGGGTTGATGGCCCCGACAACCGAGCCGATGGCGCCAATCACTGGCACCGCCTTGCCAAGCACATTGGCAGCCTTGCTGCCTGCCTTCACGGCCAGTTCCGCAATACCAAGCACGTTTTCAACCGTCGCAAAGGCCAGCGCCGTACCCTGAAGACCGACCTCAGCCTGTACCATCCTGCGGGTTTCATCTGGCAAATTGGGATCCGCCAGCAGCTTGGCGGTCGGCACGAAGCTTCCGGCGGCTCCGGCAACCAATGACAGCGCTGCAAAACCCTTGGCTCCCTTGGCAAATTTGAGATGCCCTGCGGCCTCAAGAATATCGCCACCGGCCCCCAGCGCGGCCTCACCCAGGAAACCGGCATTGGCGGCATGGCCCTCTGGCGTATTGTCCGGCTTGACCGCAAATGCCGAGATCGCCTGTGCTGTGCTCAGCACATTAACACCCGCCTTCAGCGAAGCCGTGCGCACGGTGCTGCTGTATTCCTCAAACCCCTCGGTCTTTTCTTTCAGATTGATGAGATCAAGTGACTCTGCCGAAACCGCCTCCAGCTCGGCCTTCTTGTCGGCTGCAAGGATATCACTGCCGGTGTAGGTCTCGGCAGCATAGGTCTTGTACTCCTCAAGCTTTTCCTGACGGGAGATCTCCAGCGCATCAATGCGGGCTTGAAGATACTCCGCGTGGCCAGCGGTGTGTTCGGCAATATCGCCGCCTTTTTCGAAGGTTGCGAGCTTTGTCTGAAGGCTCTCAGCAGCATCCACCACAGCATCTGTGCGATCGATTTCCTTGCTGATTTTTTCGGCCGCCGGCGCATCGAAGTCGGGGTGGTTCGGATCACTCAGCCGGTCATGCTGTGCGCGCAGCACATCCAGTTCAACCTTCAGTTTCGAAATATCGTCAGTGACATTGCCCTTGATCGAATTGATGAACTGCTCATTGGTGTTTGCCAGTTCGCCAGCAGCATACTGCTGTTCGACAGCCGCGACGATCTTACCAACGATCTTCAGGTCTTTTGCGACAAACTCCGCCCATTGGGCTTCGACATTGTTGTCTTCATCCTCACCGGTCAGATCCTTGCCGGCGATTTTCCCTTTCAGGCTTTTGACCAGATTGTAGTTCCAGTTCGAATAATTGGTCGCCTTGCTGATCGATTTGACTTCTGGAATGGCGACCCCGGATTCAAGATATGTCTGAACCGTATCGCGAAACGAGTCCCGCGCCTCCGGTCCCAGATCCGCAAAGATCGCGTCATATGCAATGACAGAGGTTTCCAGGATGGCGGCTTGTTCTTCGTTCAGCATAGAATGCGACCTTTCTGACGGAAGCAGAGTGTGATCCAGTTGCGCTACGGTTGTGCCGTGCACGCAAACGCTGAAAAAAATGCCGCCACGACCGTATGTCCAGATCGCAGGGTTGGATAGATCCAGTCCGCGCTAAGTGCGAATAACGCGCGCGTGCTCAAGGGGTTATCAGAAACCTCCAAACTGAAACTAAGTGCGTTCAAGGACGATGGCCGGGCGTATCAACTTGTTGATCTACAAAGGCAGTTGTCGCAGGTCTCAGCCGTAGTGACGCATTTCTATTATTACATCACATGTTCACAAAACCGGCGAATCACCCCGGGATGGGGATGTATCGGTTCTCTCACAGGTGTGGATGCTGTGTTTTCGCCAGGCATGCCGACGAGCCGCTAAAGAGCACGCTCAGGTTGAACCCTGACTGGGCGCTTGCGTTTTGGAAGGGACCTGCGTGCCGCCTTATTTCATACCGCCCAAGTCGCAGATCAGCGCGCGGATGGCGTCGACACCGTCGCGAGCCTTGAGGTTGGCGAAGACAAAGGGGCGTTCGTTTCGCATGCGTTTCGCATCGCGCTCCATCACTGATAGATCCGCGCCGACATGGGGGGCCAGATCGGTTTTATTGATGATCAGAACGTCCGAGCGGGTGATTGCAGGACCGCCTTTGCGCGGGATTTCTTCTCCTGCGGCGACATCAATAACGTAGATTGTCAGATCGGCGAGCTCCGGGCTGAATGTGGCCGATAGATTATCACCGCCGCTTTCGATCAGGATGACCTCAAGATCAGGATGACGCTCGCGCATTTCTGCGATAGCGCCAAGGTTGATGGATGCATCTTCGCGAATAGCGGTATGGGGACAGCCGCCGGTTTCCACTCCCAGAATCCGGTCTTGTGGCAGGATCTGCTGGCGCATCAGCGCTTCGGCGTCTTCTTGGGTGTAGATGTCATTGGTGATCACCGCGATTGAGTGGCTGTCGCGAAAGACCTCGCTCAGCGCAGCAGTCAGGGTGGTTTTGCCTGCGCCGACCGGTCCACCAATTCCAATACGCAGGGGGCCGTTGAGAGTGGTCATGTGCGAAAGATCCTTGAATGCTGGGATTCATGTTTCATTGCGGCAATGTCGGCGAGGAAGCTGGTAGAAGACAGCTGCCCGAGGTCGCCTTCGTTGGTTTGCTCGGCAATGTCCTGACAAAGCGGCGCAAGGGCGTGAAGGCACGCCTGCGCCTCGCTTTGTCCGATTGGGGCAAGGCGCTGACCTGCCGCGATAAGGTTTGCAGCAAAGGCCTGCAGGTACAGCGCGATGGTCGCCTGCAAGGGCATTGAACAGCAGATTGCCGCAAAGCCGACAGCGACGGGATAGGTGAATTTGGCGGGGATGCCGTTCTGGTCCGTCTCTAGCCACACGCTGTGGGTGATTTGGCAAAAGGCCGCGCCCTGCAGGTCAGTTTCGCGAAGGCGTTCCAGGGATGGTGCATAGGCCCGGCACTGAGCGTCGATCTGCGTCACGGCATCAGTATTCGGGGCGTGATAGGCCGCAGCAAGAAACAGTGCATCAGACCAGCCACTGCCGTCCCTTAGAACTGTTGCAATCCAGTCCTGCAATTCTGGTGCTGTACTGACCGCATCGGCGGTCATCGCCCATTCCAACCCGTGCGAGTAGCTGAATGCCCCCACCGGATATCCGGGCGAAAACCACTGCGCCAGGGTCAGCAATTGTGCATCAGTGGGCATGGGAGTGCGTGTGCCCTTCGCCATGTGCATGGGAGTGTGAATGGCTGTGGGTGCGGCCATGGCCATATGCCCCGCCCTCTGGGGTGAAGGGTTCGACCACATCGCACAATGCTGCACCGAGTTTCTGTAGCATGTCGCGGATTACATGGTCGCGCTGGATCAGCAGGCGATTGGTCTCTATCTGGCAGGGCATGTGACGGTTGCCTATATGCCAGGCCAGACGGAGGATGTGGTCTCCCGTGACTTCCAGCAGCTCCTCCTTTGCCGGACGGACGCCGATTTTGCGCCCGTCGTCCAGCACAAAGGCGTCTCCGGCATCAAGCGATTGCGTGGATGGAAAATCCGCCAGAAACCGCAGGCCGCTATCGCTGGTCAGCACTTTGCGCCGTAGAAACCGATCCTCATAGTTAAGGGTGATCCGGTCATCGGCATCATGCGCGTGGATCTTGTGTTGGCTTAGGGGGAGGGACATGGGAAGGCTCCGTCAGAAAAGGAAATAGCGCTGGGCCATCGGCAGGTCGTCGGCCGGGGCGCAGGTCAGAAGCTCGCCATCTGCACGGACCTCATAGGTTTCGGGATCGACCTTGATCTCTGGCAGGGCGGTGTTGAGTTTCAGGTCAGATTTACCGATGTTGCGCGTGTTCCTGACTGCGCAGGTCTGTTTGGCGAGACCAAGGTTTTGACCAATTCCGCCTGCCTCGGCCGCCTCTGAAACAAAGGTGACGGATGAGTTTTCCACCGAACGGCCAAAGGCTGCGAACATTTGGCGTGAATAGACTGGCTGCGGCGTCGGGATCGAGGCATTGGGATCGCCCATTTGCGCCATGGCGATAGACCCACCAAGCAGAACCATTTCCGGCTTTACGCCAAAAAATGCAGGGTTCCAAAGAACCAGATCAGCCCGCTTGCCCACTTCTATACTGCCGATTTCATGGGCAATGCCATGGGCAATGGCAGGGTTGATGGTGTATTTGGCAATATAGCGGCGGACGCGAAAGTTGTCGTTTTCGCCGGTCTCTTCCGGCAGGCGCCCCCGTTGCTTTTTCATCTTGTCGGCGGTTTGCCAGGTGCGGATCAGAACTTCTCCCACCCGGCCCATGGCTTGGCTATCTGAGGCAATAATCGAAAATGCGCCCATGTCGTGCAGGATATCCTCGGCTGCGATGGTTTCGCGGCGGATCCGGCTTTCGGCAAATGCGACGTCTTCGGGGATGGACTTGTCGAGGTGATGACAGACCATCAGCATATCAAGATGCTCTTCGATGGTGTTGACGGTAAACGGACGTGTGGGGTTGGTGGAGGAGGGCAGAACATGCGCCTCGCCGCAGATCTTGATGATGTCCGGGGCATGTCCGCCACCCGCGCCTTCGGTGTGGAAGGCATGAATGGTGCGCCCCTTCAGTGCAGCGACGGTATGTTCGACAAAACCAGATTCATTCAGCGTGTCGGTGTGGATCATCACCTGCACGTCCATCGCATCTGCGACCGAAAGACAGCAGTCAATGGCAGCCGGGGTGGTGCCCCAGTCCTCGTGTAGCTTCATTGCGCAGGCACCTGCGGTGATCTGCTCTTCCAGTGCGCGGGGCTGTGATGCGTTGCCTTTGCCTGCAAAGGCCATGTTCATGGGAAAGGCGTCAGCCGCCTGCAGCATACGCCCGATGTGCCACGGTCCCGGCGTGCAGGTGGTGGCGAGGGTACCATGTGCGGGGCCGGTGCCGCCGCCCAACATGGTCGTTAGTCCGGAATGCAGCGCCTCCTCAATCTGTTGGGGGCAGATAAAGTGGATGTGGCTGTCAAACCCGCCTGCGGTCAGGATCCGTCCCTCTCCCGCGATGATTTCGGTTCCCGGTCCGACGATGATCGTAACACCGGGTTGTGTGTCCGGGTTGCCCGCCTTGCCAATTGCAGCGATGCGCCCATCTTTCAGGCCCACATCGGCCTTGTAAATGCCGCTATGGTCCACGATCAGTACATTGGTGATGACCGTGTCGACGGCCCCCTCGGCGCGGCTGGTCTGAGATTGGCCCATGCCGTCGCGGATCACCTTGCCACCACCGAATTTCACCTCTTCCCCATAGGTGGGAGCGTTATTGGTGCCGCTGGCTTCAGCGATCAGATCGCGCTCCACCTCGATTATCAGATCGGTGTCTGCCAGGCGCAGACGGTCGCCCACTGTTGGGCCGAACATGGCCGCGTAATCGGTGCGTGAAATCTGGGATGGCATCAGAGATCCCCCATGATGGCAGCGTTGAAACCGAAGATGCGCCGCGCACCGGATATCGGGATCAGTGGCACCTCGCGGCGTTGGCCTGGTTCAAACCGCACGGCTGTTCCTGCGGCGATATCAAGACGCCGGCCGCGTGCGGCATTCCGGTCAAAGTCAAGCGCCGGGTTTGCTTCGGCAAAATGGTAGTGCGACCCGACTTGAATCGGCCGATCGCCGGTGTTTGCCACCATCAAATGGGTAACAGGGCGATCCGGGTTCAGCTCCAGATGGCCGATAGCGGGGAAAAGCTCGCCGGGGATCATTTGCGCCGCCACAGAAGGCTAGCGCAGCCGATGACGACAGTCGCGACCAAGGCCGCCAGAAGCCAAGTTTCGGCGCCGTGGGGATGAACATGTGCCCCGCTATGGGCAAGGGCAGGGCTGCCGATCAGTATCAAGAGAGAGAATAATGCAGGGTGCGGTGTCATGGGTTTAGGTCTCCTGGATGTGGATCAGCGAATGGGGTTGTGGACGGTGACAAGCTTGGTGCCATCGCGGAAGGTTGCTTCGACCTGGATGTCGTGGATCATCTCGGCGACTCCGTTCATGCAGTCGTCGCGGGCGATGACCTGCGCACCCGCTTCCATCATGTCGGCGACTGATCTACCGTCGCGCGCGCCTTCGACTACCGCATCTGTTATCAGAGCGATGGCTTCGGGATGGTTCAGCTTCACGCCGCGCGAGAGGCGGCGTCGGGCCACCTCTGCCGCCATGGAAATCAGAAGTTTGTCTTTTTCACGCGGGGTCAGATTCATGTCAGATCATCCAAGGTCGGGGAAGGGAAGCGCCGTACAGGTCTCGGAGAAGAGGCAGCAGCATCTGGCGTAAGGCGAAACTGTCGGGAGCGAGGGCACGCAGGATCAAAAGGTCGTCGCCGATTAAACTGGCACCGGCGGTAGGACCCAGTTGTGCGCGCAATGGATCAAGCCTGCCTTGGGCATCGGGCGCGATGTATACCAGAGTTGCAACGGCTCCGGCTCCACCGGCTATTGCCGGTTTGGCCAGATGTGCGGCGACATCGCCCTGCAGACGTATCGTATCCAGAAACAGGGGGCGTCCGCTGCGACGAATATCGATGCGATCATTCAGGCTGGCTCTGGTCAGTTTCTCGCCCATGGCGGCCCGCCCAAAAACCAGCGTTTCACACAACAAAAGGCGGGACTGTGCGTGTAGATCGACGGTGAGGGTTCGGTCTAGGTTGCAGTCTTGAAACAGGATCGTTTCCTGGGGAAGCCAAGCGAGGCTGGCCTGGGATTCAACGCTGAGCACGTTGCGGATCATACCCGTCTCTTCAGGCTGTGCACGATAGGCACGTTCGGCGGCTTGGGTGGTGAGGGTCAGCGATGTCCCGGTGCAAGCAGTCGCATTCAGATCAAGTTGGTCACCGCCAGTCACACCGCCCGCAGTATTGACGATCACCCCCTGCAGCTCAGCGCCATTGGTGCGCGGAAACAAGAGCTTCAGCGAGCCGACCTGCCTGAGCCCGGCCAGGACCGATGCGCTGCCACGCCGCTTGGTTGAGACTGAGATATCTCCAACTGCGCGCGGGGGCGCTGGTTGTACTGCTGCGGTAGGTGCCGTTTCGGCGTGCTGGTCCCGGATTACAGGCAGTTCACACGCACGGTCCGGCCAGTACGATTGCTGGCATTGAGATGAAGGTATGGGCGTCATGCTGCTGATTTCATCACAGTGCAGACCCATCGCCAGAGCAAAGCGGATTATTCGGCATCTTGCGTCAAGCCCTGCGCAAAATAGAGGCCAATTGTAGGATTGTTGCTGAAAAAAAAGGCGCGCACATGGTTCGCGCCAGATCACTTTCGCGACGCGTTTGCGAAAATCGCTGCGATGCAGAATGCTCAGCTCATCCACGAAAGCGCAATGCGCGGAGATCGTGGATGTGTGACGACCGGAGGAATTTGCGATCTCGCCAGCCGCCACACGGATGCAACACGAAGCTGCCCGGTACAGGTAGGAAATCCGGCGCTCCGGCGCAAGGGATCCGCCGCCGTTCCGGCGAGGAGAGACTATATGATCACCCGAAAATTCGTTCCGGCAACGACGGCCACCATAGTAGCCTTGGCGATGACGACCATTGGAACCGGGGCCTTGGCTGCAGATTGCCCGATTAAGGTAGGCGTCCTGCACTCGTTGTCCGGTACGATGGCAATCTCTGAGACGACGCTGAAGGATACCATGCTAATGCTGGTCGACGAGCAGAACGCCAAGGGTGGCGTTCTGGGATGTGAGCTGGAGCCGGTTGTGGTTGATCCCGCGTCGAACTGGCCGCTGTTTGCGGAAAAAGCCCGCGAACTGCTAAGCGTGCACGAGGTGGATGTGATTTTTGGTAACTGGACCTCGGTAAGCCGGAAGTCGGTGTTACCAGTGATTGAGGAGCTGAACGGCCTGCTGTTTTACCCAGTGCAATATGAGGGCGAGGAAAGCTCGCGCAATGTGTTCTATACCGGCGCGGCGCCAAACCAGCAGGCGATCCCGGCTACGGATTATTTCCTGGAAGAGCTTGGCGTTGAGAAGTTTGCGTTGCTCGGCACAGATTACGTCTATCCGCGGACGACCAATAATATTCTAGCCAGTTACCTGGATCAGAAGGGGGTCGCGGAGAGTGATATCTTTGTGAACTACACGCCGTTTGGTCATTCTGATTGGTCGAAGATTGTCGCGGATGTCGTGGCCTTGGGGGCGGACGGTAAGAAAGTTGGTGTAATCTCCACTATCAATGGCGATGCGAACATTGGTTTTTATAAGGAACTGGCAGCGGCTGGTATCAGCGCGGATGATATCCCTGTGGTGGCTTTCTCCGTGGGAGAGGAAGAGCTGTCGGGCCTGGATACCTCCAATCTTGTTGGGCATCTGGCTGCCTGGAATTACTTCCAGTCCGCTGAGGGAGAGGCCAACAGCGCCTTTGTTGAGAAATGGAAGGCGCGCATGGGCGATGAGCGCGTCACGAATGACCCCATGGAAGCCCATTACATCGGCTTCAACATGTGGGTGAATGCTGCCACAGAAGCAGGCAGCACTGATGTCGACGCGGTGCGAACTGCGATGTATGGGCAGGAATTTCCGAACCTGACGGGCGGTACAGCTGTCATGCTGCCTAACCATCACCTCGCCAAGCCGGTTCTGATTGGCGAAATTTTGGATAACGGCCAATTCGATATCATCAGCCAGACCGAAGAGATGCCCGGTGATGCCTGGACGGACTATCTGCCTGAATCTGCGGTTTTGACCTCGGACTGGAAAGATCTTGGCTGCGGCATGTACAATACCGAGACCAAGAGCTGCGTTCAGACACTGTCTAACTACTGATTTCGCAGGACAAAAGGAAGGGGGAGACCCCTTCCACCCTCGCTCTCCTTGAATGGAAATGATCCCTATCATGACACGGTTTTTCGCCGCTGGTCTGCTTGTTCTGTGGGGCTGTCTGGCTGCCATGGCGCAGACGATGCCGCCATCGGATTTGCCTCAAACCGAGATATCATCGACGCCGGATGCGCCCCTTCAGCAACTTCTGCAGTCGCAGTCTGACCTAATCATCGCCAGTTCGCGACGGACGATTCAACCCGCCATTGACGCGGTTGCGCAGAGTGGTCTGGGAGACGTGCAGACGCTTTTGCAGCTGTGGCAGGGCAAAAAACTGGTCGTGCGCAAGTCGGATGGGCTTTTCTTTCGTGGTGATACGATAGGCGATAGCCGCTATGAGCTGACGGATCTGGACAGTGGAGCTGTGGTCGGGGCTGTTGGCAGGGCGGAGCTCAAACAGATCAAACCCAATTCTGGCGTGCGGGCCCTGATTGGCACTGCTCTGGTGCGGTTCCAATTGAACGATCCGGTGGCGGCAATCCGTAGGGCTGCGGTTTCCTCAATTGGGCGTGATCCGTCGGCGGAAGCGTTGGAGCCTCTGCGGGCCTCTATCCGAAGCGAAACCGACGACGACCTGCGCGTGCTGAAGCAGCGTCAGGAGCGCTTGCTGACCATTCGTTTTGATAACGACTTCAAGGCTCGGGTTGCCGCAATAGAAGAGATGTCGGGCGATCTGGGTGTTGATGTGCGCGCGGCCCTGAACCCGCTGCTGGACACCTCGCTGCAGATCTATCCAGAGGGAGAGCCAGCGACTGGAAATGTCGCAGCCGAACGTCGTATAGGTGAAGACTTCAGCCAAGCCGACGCCTATGCGGCGTTGGTTGCCAGAGGGTTCGCCGAGCCGCGGTTGCAAAACGATGAGATCAGACTGGCGCTTGAGGCGCATATTGTTGACGGACGTGTGGCAGGCATTCCTCTGGCGCAGCTCTCGGATATGTCCACGCGGCGGAGAGCTTACGGCGCGCTGGCCGCCTCAGGGTTAGCACGCCCTGGTCCAACATTGTCGAACATGACTGACACAGTTGCCCGTTATCAGTTCGTCGATACCTACAATGAGGCCTCTTCTGCCGTGACAGATGCAGCGGAGATGGCGCTGGCACAGAGCAACCGCAAGGTTGCCTTCCATAAAGCGGCGGATCTCGCTCTTGATGCAATATCGCTGGCTTCCATTTATTTCCTCGCAGCGATCGGCTTGGCGATCACCTTCGGCGTGATGGGAGTCATCAATATGGCTCATGGTGAGTTCATTATGATGGGCGCCTACACTGGCTATGTGATCCAGCTGGTGATCCCGGATCACACGCTTTCCATTCTTGTGGCGATCCCCGCTGCGTTTGCCGTAACCTTTGGCGCGGGGATTGCGATGGAGCGGTTGGTGATCCGATGGCTTTACAACCGTCCTCTGGAGACGCTGCTCGCTACTTTCGGCATTTCGATAGCGCTGCAACAGCTGGCCAAGAACATCTTCGGCACACAAGCGCGTCCGCTGACTGCACCGGGCTGGCTGGATGGCGCGTGGATCGTCAACGATGTGGTATCGATCAGCTATATTCGTATTGCGATCTTTGTTCTGGCGCTGGGCTTTCTCGCGCTGCTTTTGTTCATCATACGTCGCACACGTCTGGGATTGGAAACCCGGGCCGTGACCCAGAACCGCAATATGGCAGCATCAATGGGGATCAATCCAGACCGCGTGAATATGCTGACCTTTGGTTTGGGGTCTGGCATTGCGGGGATTGCGGGCGTGGCGATCGGATTGTTTGCGAAGGTCACCTCGGAGCTGGGCAACGACTACATCGTGCAGAGTTTCATGACAGTTGTTGTCGGCGGTGTCGGTAGCATCTGGGGGACCCTGGCAGGCGCTGTGATGATCGGCTTCTCTCAGAAGGGGATCGAATGGTTCAATCCCTCCAATACCCTTGCTGCACAGACCTACATGATCGTGCTGATCATTATCTTCATTCAATTTAGGCCGCGTGGGATTGTTGCCCTACGGGGTCGTGCGGCGGGGGATTGATCCATGCAACGTAGCTTCATTGCCCGAAACCCGTCTGTCCTGATCTTCGTCTCGATCCTTGCGCTGTTTACACTGGCCGTCACCCTGTTATCCGAAGGATTGGGGGTCGGGATTGTCTCAACCTCGCTGATCAAGACATTGGGAAAAACACTTTGCCTCTGTCTGGTCGCCATCGCGATGGATTTGATCTGGGGCTATGTGGGGATCCTTAGTCTGGGTCATTTCGCCTTCTTCGGGTTGGGTGGATATATGATCGGCATGTGGCTGATGTACGAGCGGACCCGGGACACGGTGTTGGCGTCGTTGTCTGACGCGGTGCTGCCACCAACTGATACTGAAATACGAGATGCGGTTGCGCATCAGATTTTTGGCGTAGTCGGCGGCGACAGTTTCCCGCTGGTCTGGGCCTTTGCCGACAGTTTGCTTCTGCAACTCTTCCTGATTGTTGCTGTCCCCGGTGTGCTGGCGCTGACCTTCGGCTGGCTCGCCTTTCGGAGCCGGGTGACCGGTGTATACCTGTCGATTCTCACCCAAGCGATGACCTTGGCGCTGGCGCTTTATCTGTTTCAGAATGACAGCGGTTTGCGCGGCAACAACGGGTTGAGCGGGTTGCAGAATTTGCCAGGCTTAGCCGATGTGCCGCAGTCGTTGATCTCGATATGGTTCTTCTGGGGTTCGGCTCTGGCGCTGGGGCTGGGCTATGTAATCGCTGCCTGGGCGGTCAGTGGGAAATTTGGCTCCGTTCTGCGTGCCATTCGCGACAATGAAACCCGGGTGAGATTTCTTGGATATTCCGTTGAGGGATACAAACTTGTGATGTTTACCGGGACGGCCTGCGTCGCGGGCATCGCTGGTGCGCTCTATTATCCGCAGGCAGGGATCATCAACCCGGCTGAAATGGCGCCGATTGCCTCTATCTATCTGGCGGTCTGGGTGGCGATCGGGGGGCGGGGGCGGCTCTACGGCGCGGTGATTGGTGCGGTTTTCGTATCGCTGTTGTCCAGCTGGTTCACAGGCGGGCAGGCGCCGGATGTTGACCTCGGGCTGTTCACTATTCGCTGGGTCGACTGGTGGCAGGTTGTTCTGGGGCTGGGGTTTGTTCTGGTTACCCTATTTGCACCGAAGGGGATTGGCGGCTTGGTCGATCTGGCTCAGCAGCGCCGCACTGCTGATCTGCCATCCAGCACAGGGAAGACAAAATCATGAATCCTCTCTTGGAAGTATCGGGTGTTTCTGTCAGCTTTGATGGTTTTCGTGCAATCAATAACTTGTCGTTTCGGATCGGTAGGGCCGAGCTTCGCGCGATCATTGGTCCTAACGGCGCGGGCAAAACGACGTTTATGGATATCGTCACAGGAAAAACAGCGCCTGACAGCGGTAGCATCACCTGGGATGGGAGCCGACGTTCAGTATTTGCCCGTTCAGAAGCGCGTATAGCCCGTGAAGGCATTGGTCGAAAATTTCAGAAACCAACTGTATTTGAAGAGCAGACGGTTCAGGAAAATCTGCTGCTTGCGCTAAAAGCGGATCGCCGCCCACTTGCCGTATTGCGGTATCGCCCATTCCGGCAGCACCTTGCCCGGATCGAAGAACTGGCAGGCGAGGTTGGATTGAGCAATGCATTGCAGCGCCGGGCCGGAGAGCTGAGCCACGGTCAGAAGCAGTGGCTGGAGATCGGCATGTTGCTGGCACAAGAACCGCGCTTGTTGTTGGTGGATGAGCCTGCAGCGGGCATGACGCTGGAAGAACGGGAACAAACCACAGCAATCTTGGTTGCGGCGGCTAAAACGCGCGCGGTGGTGGTCGTGGAGCACGATATGGATTTTGTCCGGAGACTGAATTGCCGGGTCACCGTGCTGCACGAGGGCGCGGTTCTCGCTGAGGGATCGTTGGACCATGTGACTGCGGACCGAGCTGTCATTGATGTTTATCTGGGGCGCTGAGAGATGTTGAAACTCGACGATGTAACTCTGCACTACGGTCATTCTCAGGTTCTGCATGGGATCTCGATGGAGGTGCTACGCGGGGAGGTGACCTGTGTTATGGGAACAAATGGTGTTGGTAAAACCAGCCTGATGAAGGCTATTGCAGGTCGCCATGCCCGGTCCGGGGGTGTCATTGAGTTGGATGGCCGATCTTTGGGCACCGCCTCGGCACATCAGTTGGCCAAGAATGGGATTGCCTATGTGCCGCAAGGGCGGGAGATTTTCCCGCTTCTGACAGTTCTGGAAAATCTCGAAACCGGGTTTGGGTGCTTGCCACAAGCCGAGCGCCATGTCCCGGATCGGATCTATGATCTGTTCCCCGTGCTTCATGATATGCGGCATCGACGCGGCGGAGATCTGTCGGGCGGTCAACAACAGCAGCTTGCCATCGCCAGAGCGCTGATTACGCGACCAAAACTGCTATTGCTTGATGAGCCAACAGAAGGCATCCAGCCGAATATTATCCAGCAAATCGGTGAGGTGATCCGGCATCTGCGGTCCGAAGGTGAGATGGCGATTGTGCTGGTAGAGCAGTATTTTGATTTTGCCTACGAACTTGCAGATCGGTTTGTGGTTCTTCGTCAGGGCTGTGTCACATTAGCTGGTGGTCGCGACGACGTCAGCCGCGCTGATCTGTTGGCGGGTGTATCCGTCTGATTTTCGCGACGCGTTATTGTTGCGGCGGAACTGCCTAGCGTGCTGCGGCAAACCGGGGTTGGTAGGCTGTGATGCATATATTGGTATGATCCCTCGCCCTGAAACGCCAATCTGTCGCTTTCGACTGCTGTCATGGTCGAAAACCGCATTCATCACGCCTTTGACTGGCTGATCATTCACCGCGTGTCGCGGTGGATTTAGATAATCTGAAATTCACTACATTTTATTCGAAGTGCCTGGCGCGCCGTATTTGGCTAGTATTGGCCAAATGCATGGTGACGCCGCGCCGGGGACGGCAGAGGAAAGGGAGATCAACCGGAACTGCCGTTCTGGCAACACCGATGGGATGCATCGCAGCCAAGGGGGCGCGCGCATTTTCCGAAGTTGCCTGCAGTCCATCATCATTTAATTGAAACCTGCGCAGTTCCTCTGTGCAGGCGGAGACCAGCCCGCCATCTGAGCGTCAGGGTGAGACGGGATCGAAAAAAAAGACGTGCTACACTCATCAGGGAACGATCATGTCAATCAAGCCACCATTTACCGAGTTGGAGATCGAAACGGCTCCATCCGGGTTCTACGAAGGCCACAGCCTTCCTATCGCATTGATCAGTAAGATCATCATGACGACGCTGGTCCTATGGGCCTTGGTCTGGCCAAGCAAGGCCAGCGGCATTCTGTCTTGGGTTAACAGCGAACTGTTGAATGGATTCAACGCCTTTTACATCGTTTCAGTGGGGGCGTTTGCCTTTTTCCTGTTTGTGCTGGCAATCCTGCCTGCCACAGGAAGCAAAAAACTGGGTCCTGCGGATGCCGCGCCTGAGTTCTCCAATTTTTCTTGGTTCTCGATGATGTTCGGCGCTGGTCTGGGCGTTGGTCTGATGGTTTTCGCAACGGCTGAGCCGCTGGGCCTTTGGGGGTCAAACCCGGTTGTTCTGTCAGGTGCCGTGGCGGCCAACAGCGAAGAAGCGGTGCAATCGGCCTATCGCTATACCTTCCTGCATTATGGGTTCCATGCCTGGGCGATCTATGTGCTGACCGGTCTGTCGCTTGCCTATTACGCCTACACGCGCGATATGCCGCTGACCATCCGCTCGGCGCTGACGCCGTTGCTGGGTAAGGCTGCAAACGGGTTTGTCGGTCATCTGGTTGATGTGCTGGGCGTGGTTGCCACGATCCTGGGCGTTTCGGTCACCATCGGTTTTGGCGTTAGCCAGTTTGTCGACGGCGTCTATGCGGTCTCGGGCATGGAATGGCTGATGAACGGCGATACCGAAGCCCCGAAGCCCAGCACGGTGGGCCTGTTGTCGGCTTTGTTTGTGATCATGGGTCTGTCGATCCTGTCGGCGGTATCAGGCGTGGGTCGTGGGATCAAATACCTCTCTAACCTTAACCTCGTGCTTTCGGTCATTCTGCTGCTGACCTTTGTGTTCTTCGGCTCGTTCTTCTTTGCGATGACCAAATTTGGCAGCGGGTTGGTGGACTATATCCTTCACTTTACCCAGATGTCGTTTGGCGCTTATGGCCCGCAATCAGCAGAGGCCTTTGCTGCGGCGCTGCCTGATGCGGCGCAGGCTTTGCCTGCGGAAGATCTGAGCACGGTTTACGGTTCGGCAACATCGCCGTGGGGATCGTTGGGCGGCTTCACTGAAGGGTTGCCGGCCTCAGCAGCAGCGCTGGATGCAAACGCTGTCTACGCTGCTGGTGAACCCGGTCGCCAGTTTGGCTGGCAGGCCGGTTGGACGACATTCTACTGGGCTTGGTGGATTGCTTTCTCGCCTTTTGTTGGTCTGTTTCTGGCCCGCATTTCCAAGGGCCGCACAGTGCGTGAGTTCATTCTGGGCTGTGTGATCGCGCCTGCCATCGTTTGCTTCCTGTGGATGACCATTCTGGGCGGCACCGCGATTGATCTGGAGTTGAATGGCGGCGCTGCGGGATCAATCATCGGGGCCACCAACACGGCCAAACTGTTTGCAACGCTAGAGCAGATGATTTCGGGTGGTTTCCTGTCCGCCATCACCGTGATGTGTGTTGTGCTGATCATGACCTTTCTGGTCACGTCGGCGGACTCAGGTATTTTGGTGATGAACACCATTATGTCCGGCGGTGAGCAGGAAACCGGCATCAAGCACCGCATCATCTGGGGTCTGATCCTGACCTCTGTGATCGGCGCGCTGATCATCGCAGGCAACAGCGGGACGGCTTCCAATCCTTTTGGGGCTTTGCAGAACGCGATGATTATCGGGGCGCTGCCGTTCACCATCGTCATGGTCTTCATGATGATCTCGCTGGCGAAAGCGCTGTACCGCGACAGTCTGCGGGCCAAAGCAGACTAACCACGGTTCAGTTTCTGAATTGAGAGCAAAGGTCGCGCCCCGGCGCGGCCTTTGTCGTTATAGGATGGTGATAAGGTCAGAAACCTATGAGTGATGCTCATAGGTGGTGGCGGTAATCTCATTGGTAAGATTGGCGTATTTGGGTGATAAAGCCATTGAACTGTCAGAGGTAAGGCCATGGATCGCGCCGAGATCGTACATCAAAATTTCCTTGAGCGAGTGCGGAGAGGTTCTCTGCCACCGGGAGCCTCGCCCGACGGCGGCTTGACGCCCAGTGAAGCGGTGGCGATCTTTCGTGCGCAAGTACTGAGCCGGGCACTGGATCGCACAAGTCGGGCGATGCAGAAGGCGGGGCAGGGGTTCTATACCATCGGGTCGTCCGGTCATGAGGGCATGGCGGCAGTGGCGCGGGCGCTGCGGCCCGATGACATGGCCTTTTTGCATTATCGCGATGCGGCGTTTCAGATTGCCCGTGCAGGCCAAGTGCCGGGGCAGAGTATTGCCTGGGATATGCTGCTGTCCTTTGCTTGCTCCGCTGAAGATCCCATATCAGGCGGGCGGCATAAGGTGCTGGGGTCCAAGGCGTTGATGATCCCGCCGCAGACCTCCACCATCGCCAGCCACCTGCCAAAAGCGGTCGGCGCGGCCTACTCCATCGGTGCGGCGCGGCGTCATGATCCGGAACATCGGGTTCTGGCCGAGGACGGGCTGGTGATGTGTTCCTTTGGTGACGCCTCTGCCAATCATTCCACAGCGCAGGGGGCTATCAATACGGCGTGCTGGACGTCTGTGCAGTCGACACCCCTGCCGCTTCTGTTCGTCTGCGAGGACAACGGGATCGGCATTTCGGTCAAGACACCGAAGGGCTGGATTGAGGCGTCGATGTCCCATCGTCCGGGCATGCGCTATTTTCAGGCCGATGGGCTGAATATGCATGATGCCTACGCAACCGCGCAGGCGGCGGCAGAATATGTGCGACTGCGGCGTAAGCCTGCTTTCCTGCATCTGCGTACTGTCCGGCTCTATGGTCACGCAGGGGCCGATGTGCCGACAACCTATCTGAGCAAGGCTGAGGTAGAAGCGGATGAGGCCAATGATCCGCTGCTGCATTCGGTGCGCCTGTTGTCAGAAGTTGGCGCGTTGTCCTGCGAGGCCGCGTTGGAAATTTATACTGAGACTTGTGCACGGGTGGAGCGGATCCGAACGGAGGCTGTCACCCGTCCCCATCTGAAAACGGCGGATGAGGTGAACGCGAGCCTGGTTCCGCCAGCCCGGGCGTGCCGATCGACGAACGGACCAAGTGCTGAGGCCCGGGCAGAGGTGCTGGGCAGTGACCTGCGCGCTCAGGCAGATCCGCAACCGATGAGCCGCTTGATCAACTGGGCGCTCACAGACCTGATGCTGGAGCATGGTGAGCTGGTCGCCATGGGCGAGGATGTGGGCCGCAAGGGAGGTGTCTATGGTGTCACCCAAAAACTGCAGCAACGGTTTGGCCAAGATCGGGTGATCGATACGCTGCTGGATGAGCAGTCGATCCTTGGTCTTGCTATCGGCATGGGGCACAACGGATTCGTGCCGATCCCAGAGATCCAGTTCTTGGCGTATCTGCACAATGCGGAAGATCAGATCCGGGGAGAGGCCGCGACATTGCCGTTTTTCTCCACCGGCCAGTTCAGCAATCCGATGGTGCTGCGTATTGCAGGGCTTGGGTATCAGAAAGGTTTTGGCGGCCATTTCCACAATGACAACTCACTCGCGGTTCTGCGCGATATTCCGGGCATTGTGATTGCCTGCCCCTCAGATGGGGCAGAGGCCGCCATGATGTTGCGCGAGGCAGTGCGGCTTGCGCGGAAGGAGCAGCGGGTTGTGGTCTTCGTTGAACCTATCGCGCTTTATCCGATGCGGGATCTGCATGAGCCGAAGGACGGCGGCTGGATGCGTCACTACCCGGCACCGGATCAGCGGATCGCACTGGGAGAGGTCGGTGTGCATGGGGATGGGACCGATCTGGCCATCGTCACTTATGGCAATGGTCGCTATCTGGCGACGCAGGCACAGGCGGATCTCGCAGCCAAGGGGGTGGCTGCCCGTGTTGTCGATCTGCGCTGGCTTGCGCCCCTGCCAAAGGAGGCCCTGCTGGCAGCGGCGGCGGCCTGCGACAAGATCCTGATCGTGGATGAATGCCGCACCACTGGCAGCCAGTCCGAGGCACTGATGGCGCTCTTCTATGAGGCGGAGGGCTGCCCGATGGCGCGTGTCGTGGCAGAGGACTGTTTCATCCCGACGGGGCCCGCCTATGCGGCGACCCTACCCTCGAAGGAGAGTATTGTCGCTGCTGCCCTTCGCCTGACGGGAGTTACGGCATGACCCGGACCGCTGTTTTGATCTGCCCCGGACGAGGCACCTATAACAAGACGGAACTGGGCTACCTGTCTCGCTATCACAGTGAGAAACAGGCTCTAATTAGTGCGTTTGATGCTTTGCGAGAGACAGTGGGACAGGAACGCGTTTCAGCGCTGGATGCGGCTGGGCGCTATTCGGTGTCGAAATACACGCGCGGTGACGTGGCCTCACCGCTGATCTACGCCAGCGCCATCGCAGATGCGCAATCCCTTGCGGAGGACATCGACGTTGTCGCGGTCACCGGTAACTCTATGGGGTGGTATATCGCGCTGGCGGCGGCGGGCGTGCTCAGCCCGCAGGCGGGGTTTGAGGTGGTGAACACCATGGGCCAGCTGATGCAGCAGCACCTGATTGGCGGACAGCTGGTCTATCCCTGTCAGAGTGAAGATTGGCAGCTGGATCGTCGCCGCAAGGTGGAGCTGTTGCAGCTGGTCAGTGACATCGCCAACCGTCCCGGTCACCAGCTGTCGCTGTCAATCGATCTGGGCGGTATGTTGGTTCTGGCTGGGAATGCCGAGGGGCTTGACGCGTTCGAACGGGCCGTGCCCCCGGGTCAAGACCGCTTTCCCATGCGTCTGGCCAATCATGCGGCATTCCACACGGAGCTGCAGGCTCCGGTAGCTGCCGCCGGTCGGGCACGGTTGTCACAATCGTTGTTTGGTCCCGCCACGAAGCCGCTGGTCGACGGGCGCGGACAGATTTGGTGGCCGGGTGCGGATACGGTGGAAAGGCTTTGGGGCTACACTCTGAACACGCAGGTAGTCGAACCCTATGATTTTACGCGCGCCGTGCAGGTGGCAGCGCAGGAGTTTGCGCCGGATCTGTTTATCGTTGCGGGACCGGGTACAACACTGGGCGGAGCGGTGGCGCAGTCTCTGGTACAGATCAACTGGCAAGGGCTATCTAATAAGGCGGCGTTCAAGGCCCGACAGGAACAGGTGCCACTGGTTGTCGCCATGGGCGATCCGGTGCAGCGGGCGCTGGTCAGTCGCTAGAACGCTGGTCTGGGTCGATGGCCATGGAGACGGCGAAGGCTTCTACCGGGCGTGAGACGTTGTGCAGTGACACAGATCCCAGCGGGGTGGCCTGTTCCGGTGCTTCTAACAGGTCGCGGCTGACCACAATGGTATGGCCACAGGATTTGCCATAGTCGCCGAGCCGTGCCGCGATATTCGCGGCTTGTCCGATGACGGTGAAGTCCAGCCGCTCACGCGATCCGACGTTGCCATAGGTGACGCCACCATAGGCAAGACCAATGGAACATTCGCTGCGCCTCTGGCCGGGATCATCGCCCATAGCGTCCAGCGCAGCGACAATAGCGCGCGCAGACTGCAGCGCCTGAGCGCGGGCCTCTGTCGGGCTTTCGCCAGCTGGGAACACGGCCAAAACAGCGTCTCCGATGAATTTCAGCACCTCACCTTCGTGATCGTGTACGATGGTGGATGCGGTTTCAAAGAAATTGTTGAGCAGTTCTATATAGGCGGTGCGGCCCAGTTCCTCTTCCAGACGGGTGGAACCGCGTAGGTCGCAGAACATGATGGCCGCATCAATATCGTCGCCATCGCCGCGCCGGATTTCTCCGCCCAGAACCCGCGCGCCGGTGCGTTTGCCGACATAGGTCTCCAGCAATGACTGGGCATTTTCGCGTTGCATGAACACTTCGTAGTAGCGCGCGATCACTGCAGAGCATTCGAATATCAGCCCCAGGTTCTCAGTTGTGAAACCTTTGGGGTGGTGGCTGGCGACTGTCAGCACGTTGATGCGCCCATCAGAAAAGGGAAGCGGCATAGCCACATAGTCCGTCGCGCCCTCCTCCCGTAGATCGTTCAGGATAGGAAACGCGTCGCTGGGCTGTTCCAGATCCAGACGTTGACGAATACCGCCCAGCCCGTTGGAAACGTGGCGCAGGGGGCTGTTCTGGAAGGCCGGGTGGTCGTGGATCTCATAGCTTGGCGCATAGGTGGTCACCTTGCCTGATGCGCGGCTCCAGATGAAGTTCTTGCCTGCGATCATTGGATGCAAAGACCAGGCCATCACCGAAAGGCGGGATAGATGAACGCCTTGCTCCACCAGTTTTGCGGAAAGGCGCTGTGTAAACTCCTCCGGTGTGGGCAGATAGGCCGCCTCACGCAGTAGCCAGTCGATCAGGGGGCCGGAAATGCTACCATATTCGGGAACGTCCAGCTGATTGCTGCCCAGGTCAATCTCAACTTTGGCATCCGGCATGAAGCTGACATGACCTGCAATTCCGGATGCCTCGGGCAGGGCATCGTCGTAGGACCAAGCGGCGTTGCCGATGCAGTCTTTACCAAGTTGGAGATCTTGATAACCGGCTGTGCCCTTGAAGGGGCAGAAGGTCTGATGACCGTTGGCTGCAGACAGGCAGGAGTGGATATCATCCCGGGGGAAATAGATCGCGGCAGGCTGGCGGGTTTCATACATCACCTTTGCGCGGCGGCTTTGCGCGATGATCTTCCCACCAAGGCGAGCGGTAACCGGCCCGCGCAGCTCCTCTATCAGGATGCCATAGGCGGGTTGGGCGGTATTGGCGCGCATGTTCATAAGCGTCGTTTCCTGCTGATTGGCCAGCATGGGGGCCATGCGACCTGCCCTCTATTATGTGGTGACTGATGATAGAAATGCCAGAGCGGCACGGGGAATTGATCGGCTTGACCTCAGGGTTGTTTCCACACTGGCTGCCAATTGGTCACCGACTGCATCGGCGCCATGTGCAGTCGTTCAGACCATGCGGATCACATCCTTACTGATCGACAGAACATAGCCACGTTTAGCGATATTCTTGACCAGAAGCTCACTCACCATCTGATTGCCCAATGTATCGCGCAGGCGCTTGATCCGGGTGGCGCCCGCGGCCTCTTCGCAATCGACGGAAGGGCGGCCGGAGATCATCGCCTCAATCTCAGCACCGGAGAGCACATCGTCATCCAGACGTGCTTCAGCCAGAACCGCGAGGGTCTCCATCGCGGCTGCGGTCAGTTTGAAGCCCATGGTGTTGAGATAGACGGTGTTTTCCTCGCGGCTGATCAGCAGTTCCGTCACCTGAATGCCTGCGCGTTCGATCTGCACCATGCGCCGGTTCAGCATGACCAGCATAGCCAGAACCACCAGTGCGGCGACCATCATCATGGTGGCAAAAACCAGTAGGACAAAAATCACCATCCGATAGCTGGTCAGCGTATCGGCAAAGGCGGTGCCGGATTGGGCGAGGATCTCCAGCAGCTTGATCTCGGCCTGAGTGGTGAGGTCATTTTCGACAAAGACCCGCTCCACCCTGGCGTTGAACGCATTGGCATCCGGCAGCGTCAGCAGGAGCACGGTGCCTGCAATGACCAGGAGGGCAACAATGGCAGCAATCCCCAATGCGATGACGCGGCTGCCTGCCGCGCGCACCTCAGAAACGGAGAAAATAGGGTCCGGCATCCGCTTTCCTTTGTTCCAGCCCGTCGGGACCAAAAATGGACAGAACATTCAGCAAGGTCCAGCCTGCCGCCGATAACCTTCCGGAGATTTCCGCCCTGGCTGCGGGTTTGCTACAGGCACCGCCGATCTGGATGACACCGTAGTGCAGCCGCAGCGGCGCGTCCTGTTTTGCCTTGTAGTCGGCGTAGCATTCGGCGGCTGTGGCCGGACGTGCATCGCTGAGTATACCTGCTGCAAGACCGGCAATCAGGGCCGTGGAGATAACGATCTGTTTCATGCCCTCACCCTGCGCATTTGTCGCGGGATATTCAATAACCGCAGGTGATTGCGCGCGCTGATATTCGATAACAGGGCCGCGTTATTGCCTGTCCGAGGGGACTGACCCCAAGCTGAACGCATCGGTCATCTGACCTCATGTTTTCAGATCTCAAGGAAGGACATCCCATGTTTCGCAGCACCCGCTCCAGCGCTGATATCAAACCGCATCGCAAGTTCATCACACTGATTGTTGCCGCTGCCGTAGCAGTGACGGGCTTCTCAGCAGCGCCGGCACGGGCGGATGAAGATGTGGCCAAGGTCCTGGCGGGTCTGGCCGTTCTTGGCATTATCGGGGCCATTGTGAAAAACAACCGCGATGACGATCATCCGCAGGTGACCCGTCCGCACCGCCCGACCCACGGTCGCCCCAACCGCCCTCATCGTCCCAAGCCACTGCCGCCGCGGGTGGCGCGTTATGACCTTCCGGCGCAATGCGTGCGGTATTTCCCGCGCTACAGCCAGAGCCGGACCCTGATGGGGCGGGGATGCCTGCGCAAGCAGTACGGTTTTGAACACAAGCTGCCCCGTGCCTGCCAGGTGACTTTCTGGAACGGCAAACGCAACCGCGTTGGTTACCGTCCCGATTGCCTGAAGAACCGGGGCTATCGCATCACCCGTCGCTGAAGCGGGATCACAGGTTCGAGCAGACTTAGGGGGCTTCGGCCCCCTCTTTTTTATGCTTGTCGGGTGGCCGGGCTTGAAACTCAGCGTAAAACCCGGTCAGACCAAGGGATGGACTATCCCGATTATACATTAGAGGCGGCCGCCCATGGGCGTGGCCAGATACGCATTGCAGGCGTGGATGAGGTGGGGCGCGGCCCGCTGGCAGGTCCGGTGACGGCTGCGGCGGTGATCCTGGACCCTGAAAATATCCCCGAGGGGCTGAACGACTCCAAGAAACTGAGCGCCAAACGGCGCGAGGCGGTGGAGGCGTCTATCTTTGCGCAGGCTGAGGTGGCGATTGCCCATGCCTCTGTTGAAGAGATTGATTCTTTGAACATTTTACGTGCGTCGCATCTGGCGATGGAGCGCGCGGTTGCGGCGCTGGACCCGGCACCGGACTACCTGCTGATCGACGGCAATCTGATCCCCAAAGGGCTGCTGCAGCCTGCGGAGTTCGTGATCAAGGGTGACGCCAAATCAGTCTCCATCGCGGCGGCTTCCATAGTGGCGAAACAGGCGCGCGACCGGATCATGGTGGATTTGGCGCAACAGTTTCCCGGCTATGGCTGGGAGAAAAACGCAGGCTATCCCTCCAAACAGCATCGCGAGGCGTTGGTCAGCCTAGGGGTGACCCCACATCATCGGCGTTCATTCAAGCCAGTACACAAGATGTTGTATCAAGAGTGAACCACATCGCGTTGTTCTAAAAAACAAATTGACCTCGAATCCACGATGACTCATCCTGTGGACAACCAAAATGAGCGCAAAAATGCGCCGTGGTTATCGAGGCAGAGCAAATGAACAAAACACTGACACGGGGCGCCGAGGCGCTCCCGCTAAACGCGATCCTTGACGGTGACTGCATCGAAGTGATGTCCGGTCTGCCGTCAAATTCGGTTGATCTGATTTTTGCAGATCCCCCGTACAACCTTCAGCTGAAGGGGCAATTGCACCGCCCTGACAACAGTAAGGTGGATGCCGTTGACGATCACTGGGACCAATTTTCCAGCTTTGGCGTCTACGACAAATTCACCCGCGACTGGCTGAAACAGGCCCGCCGCATACTGAAGCCTAACGGCTCCATCTGGGTGATCGGATCCTACCACAACATCTTCAGGGTCGGCACAGCCGTGCAGGACGAAGGGTTCTGGATCCTTAATGATGTGATCTGGCGCAAGTCGAACCCGATGCCGAATTTCCGCGGCAAGCGTTACACCAACGCGCATGAGACGATGATCTGGGCGTCAAAGTCGGAAGGGGCGAAATATACCTTCAACTATGAGGCGCTGAAGGCGTTGAATGAAGGTTTGCAGATGCGGTCCGATTGGGTGATGCCGATCTGCACAGGCCATGAGCGGTTAAAGGATGACGTCGGCAATAAGGCGCATCCGACGCAAAAGCCCGAAGCGCTGCTGCACCGTATCCTGGTGGGTTCGACCAATCCCGGTGATGTGGTACTGGATCCCTTCTTCGGTACGGGCACGACAGGTGCTGTTGCCAAGATGCTTGGCCGTGAGTTCATCGGGATCGAGCGTGAGGCCGCCTATCGTGAGGTCGCGGAGAAACGTATTAAATCCGTACGCAAATTCGACCGTGAAGCGCTGCAGGTTTCCGCCAGCAAACGCGCCGAGCCGCGCGTGCCTTTCGGGCAGTTGGTTGAGCGCGGCATGCTGCGTCCGGGCGATGAGCTTTATTCGATGAATCGTCGTCACAAAGCCAAGGTGCGCGCTGATGGCACGCTGATTGGCGACAATATCAAGGGATCGATTCATCAGGTCGGTGCACATCTGGAGAATGCACCGTCCTGTAACGGCTGGACCTATTGGTGCTTCAAACGCGATGGAAAAACTGTGCCCATCGATGTGTTGCGGCAACAGATTCGGGCAGAGTTGCAAAACTGATCCCACCTTTTTCACAACCTGTGTGAAACCGCAGGCGCTGTCGCTTTGCCGACGGCGCCTACCTTGCCCCGCCAACCCGGCGGGGTCTTTTCGTTTTGGCATGGCGCTTCATGGGGTGCATCCGGCGGCAGCTACCGCTAATTTGGCGTAAGACCGGCGCCGATAGATGGACAAACGTCATGGCTGTAACTGCCTCCGCCCCCGCTCCAGCATTGGACAGCGATGAAGCGATTTTCACGCAAGAGAGCCCTTATGCGCTGGACGCGCTGACCGAACACAAGCGCAATGGGCTGGAGCTGGCGGTGCGGGCGCGTTGGGTTGCGATGGCGGTCACGGCGGCGTTTCTGGTCTACGTCAATCCCGAATGGGATGTTCTGTACTACCATTTCATTCTGGCGTTGCTGTGCCTGAACGGCTGGCTCATCCGCCGAGTGGGTCGGGTCGGGCAATCGCGGTTAGAGATGCTCCTGATCTTTGCCGATCTGGCCATCATGACGGCTGGCATGGTCATACCGAACCCGTTCAGCAGTGAGGATCTGCCACTGGCGATCCAGTATCGCTACGGCAATTTCATCTACTTCTTCATCATTCTGGCGGCCGGAACGCTGGCGTACTCCTGGCGCACGGTGATTGCAATCGGCAGCTGGACGGTGCTGATCTGGCTGTCAGCGGCCTTCACCGCTTGGTGGTTCGCGTCGCCCCAGGCGGGGTTGAGTGCGGCGCTCTTGGAGGCGGTTGAAGGGAACCAGTCTCTGGTTTCTCTCGTTGATCCAAACGACTTTGCTCTGCACCAGCGGCTTCAGGAAGCGATCGTGTTCTTTCTGGTCGCTGTCACATTGGGGGTGTCTTCGCGACGGTTTTACCAGCTGATTCAGAACAATGCCGGTCTTGAGCGGGAGCGCGCGAATCTTTCCCGGTATTTTTCGCCCAATGTGGTGCAGCAGCTGTCGCAGAATGATGAACCGTTGAAGCAAACCCGGCGCCAGGATGTGGCGATCCTGTTTATTGATATCATCGGGTTTACCCGCCTCGCGGCTGAGCGTGACGCCTATCAGGTGATTGATCTCTTGAGGGATTTTCACGGCCGCATGGAGCTGGAAGTCTTTCGCCATCAAGGCACGCTGGACAAATATCTGGGCGACGGTTTGATGGCGACATTTGGCACGCCCTTGGCCGGTCCACACGATGCGACAAATGCGCTGGCTTGTGCGCGGGCCATGCTGGCGTCACTGGCCGATTGGAACGCAGAGCGCCGCCGGTATGGTGAGGCTGAAATCCACGTTGGTATCGGGGTCCACTTTGGTGAGACGGTGTTGGGGAACATAGGTGCCAACCGATTGGAATATGCGGTGATCGGCAATGCGGTGAATATCGCAGCGCGGCTTGAGGAACGGACCCGCGAGCTGGATGCTCTGATTGTGATCAGTGAGGCGCTGCGGAAGCGCGTGCAGAACGAGGGTGGCCAGCTAGATTTACAAACCGGTTTTGTCGAGCATCGCGGATGCGAGTTGCGCGGGCTGACGCTGCCGATGACACTCTGGGTGCTGCCTCGTCAGGCGGATGCTCTGGCGGGGTCCGGTTCTGGGCGCTGATCCGTCGGAAGGGCCTTGTTGTAGGCGCTCCAATCGGTGATCTCAGGGTAGTACATCTGTCGCCAACGCCGCACCCGCGGGTTCATTATTCGACGCCACAGCGGCGGGATCATCGCCGCAATCGTCATTACCGGGTAGCCAAAGGGCAGCTGTGGTGCGTCGGCTGTGGTATGGTTCTGTAGCAGTGGAAACCGTCGGTCAGGCTTGTAGTGATGGTCGGAATGGCGCTGCAGGTTGATCAGCAACCAGTTCGATGCCTTATGTGCGGCATTCCAGGAGTGGCGTGGCATCACGTGTTCGAATTTGCCATTGCCCAGATATTTGCGGGTCAGCCCGTAGTGTTCGACATAGTTCACCAGCTCCAGCTGCCAGATCGCAACACCTGCTTGCACCAGAAACAGCAACAGCCCTGTGAACCCGCCCAGCAGAAACGCAACCAGCAGCATGAGGCCTTGTAGCATCCAGTAGCGAAAGAACGGATTGCGCCGATCAGTCCAGGGTAGATCGCGGCGCGCCAGCTGGGCCCTCTCGGCATGAAAGGCGGAGTGCCAGCATTGTCGTAGCACTCTCGGATAGAACCGGTGGAACCCTTCGTTGTAGCGTGCCGTCACCGGGTCGCGGGGGGTGCCGACATGGCGATGATGAACAAGGAGGTGCTCAGATCTGAAATGAGAGTACAGCACCATAGCCAGGAGGATATCCGCAAGCCATCGTTCCAGCTTGTTCTTCTGGTGCATCAACTCGTGGCTATAGTTGATCCCGACAGTGCCGCTTAGGACGCCGACGCCGAAGAACACGCCAAATTTTTCAAGACCTGACAGATGTTCCGCCGCCGGGACATAGATGAGCGCGGCTACGAGCAGCAGAGCCTGCACAGGGACCCAGGCCATGGTTAGGGCGGAGTACCAGCGCAGGTCATCCTCCGGTGTGAGAGGGTCGGCGTTCTCCAGGTTGAGACCGAACACCCCGTCAAGCGCGGCAAAGAGATACCATGTGGCCAAGGGTGGCAGCAAAATGGCCCAACCGCCATAAACTGCTGCCAGCACTACCAAGGGAACCAGCAGGAAAGACAGCCAGAACGGCAGAGCGGCCTGCCAGCTGCGCAGTGTTTCGGGGGTGGTCATCATGGCGCAAATCCACTGACGTCTGAGACATTTTGCCGACTATGCCTGTGGTCCCGAAAAAAGAGAAGGGATCAGCGCTCCTTCCATAAATCAAAGGCCTTGCGCATGACCGTTGGCAGATCCGTTGGTTTGAAATCATGTCGCGCGATTACGCGCTGATTTTCCTCAGCTGCGAAATCTGCAGGCAAACCTGCCAGCATGACGCGCAGGATAAGATGAAAATGCGTGAAGGTATGACGCACCTCGGCATTGAGAAGCTGCCAGTCGGCCTCAAACGGCGGTGCGGGGGCCGGACTATCGGGGCTGTCCGTCCAGTCGCTGCCGGGCCAGCCCAACATGCCGCCCAAGAGCCCCTTGTCCGGGCGTTGTTCCAGCAGCCAGTCACCCGCAGCGCTGCGGGCCAGATAGACAATGCCGATCCGAGTGGGCTTGGGTTTCTTCGGGGTTTTCTTGGGCAGCTCTGTTGCAGTCCCCGCCGCGCGGGCTGCGCAGGGCGTCCGCCATGGGCAGATGCCGCAAGCCGGATTGCGCGGCGTGCAGATGGTGGCGCCCAGGTCCATCACGGCCTGAGCATGATCGCCGGGTCGCTCTGCCGGGGTGAGGGCGGCTGCTTTCTCCTTGAGCTGCGGTTTGGAGGTCGGCAGGGGAACATGGATATCGTAGAGCCGCGCCATCACCCGCTCGACATTGCCGTCCAAGACGGTTGCCTGCCGGTCAAAGGCAATGGCAGAGATCGCCGCCGCTGTATAAGGGCCGATGCCCGGTAGGGCGATCAGCCCGTCGTAGGTGTTGGGAAAGATGCCGCCATAGTCCTGCGCGACCACTCGGGCACATTTAAGCAGATTGCGTGCCCGCGCGTAGTATCCAAGCCCAGCCCATTCGGCCATCACATCCGCATCCGGCGCGGCAGCCAGATCTGCAACGGTTGGCCAGCGGCTGGTGAACCGATGAAAATAATCCTTCACAGCGGCCACGGTTGTTTGTTGCAGCATCACCTCACTTAACCAGATGCGATAGGGATCCGGCCAGACGCCAGCTGCGCGGTCCGCCGGGCTGATCCGCCATGGCAGGCTGCGGGCGTGCTGGTCGTACCATTCCAGCAATATGCTGCTTTGCGGTTGGCTCTGGCTGTTGAGGTCACGCATTCTTTATCCTTTGTGGCCCGGTTTCGCTGGTTCTCGCATGGCAGCCCTTTACAATAGGGCGAGCAGTCTAGCAAAACCACGGGCATGGCAGTGCAACGGACAAAATCTCGCGGGTTCAAGCGAACATCGCAGCTTCTGAATGATCAGATTCGCAAGGCCGGTGAAAGCCGGGGTTTTGCTGTGTCGCGTCTGCTGACCCACTGGGAAGAGATTGCCGGGCCTGACATCTCGTCTATCGCGCGGCCAGTCAACGTTCACTATGGGCGTGGCGGTTTTGGTGCGACATTGACGTTGCTGACCACCGGCGCCTATGCGCCGATGCTGGAGATGCAGAAGGAACCTTTGCGCAGCAAGGTCAATGCGGTCTATGGCTATAACGCCATTTCCAAGGTCCGCATTACCCAGACTGCGCCCACCGGTTTTGCCGAGGGGCAGGTCTCCTTCAAATATGCCCCGAAGGTTCGCAAACCGCAGGCGCCTGATCCGCAGGATGTGGCGGCAGCTGCCGAGGCTGCGACCGGGGTCGAAAGCGATGATTTACGCGCAGCCTTAGAACGGCTTGGGCGTAATGTGCTGACAAAACAGAAAACTCTCAGAAAGGGGTACGAATGACCCGTTTGATGTCCGGCATCTTTGCCTCCGTCGCAGTTGCGGCGGGTGTCTATGGCTATGCCGCATTGCAGGGCGGCACGTCCATGCCCAGCAATCCGCTGATCGGAGCTGCTTACGCACAAGAGACTGAGGTGGATACCTCCACCATCGTGGAAATGGTACAGGGTGCCGAAGATGCGCCGGTGACGCTGATCGAATACGCATCTTACACCTGCCCGCATTGTGCGAATTTTCATCAGGGCACCTATAAGAAGCTGAAGCAGGACTATATCGACACCGGCAAGGTGAAATTCATCTACCGCGAGGTTTATTTCGACCGTTATGGCCTGTGGGCATCAATGATTGCGCGCTGCGGTGGACCAGAGAAATTCTTTGGAATTAGCGATCTGATCTATAAGGGGCAGTCCGACTGGGCCCGTGCCGGTGGCGCGACCGAGATTGTCGATGCGCTGCGCAAGATTGGGCGGCTTGCCGGGTTGGAAGAAGAGCAGCTTGAAGCCTGCCTGCAGGACGGCACCAAGGCACAGACCCTTGTGAGCTGGTATCAGGAGAATGCGACTGAGCATGGAATCGAATCCACGCCCTCTTTCATTCTGAACGGCAAAAAGATCGAAAATCAGTCGTATGACGCGTTCAAAACGCTGATCGACGCCGAGCTGGACGGTTAATCCGCAGTCTCTCTGGAGGCATGAGAATCAGAAACCCGCCCGGTCTCCGTGGCGGGTTTTTTTGCGTCATATAGCCTGCAGATGTGGTTATGGTGGAGGTGGTGCAATTTCGCGAATTCGCGCCACGAGAGCCTCATCGTCGCTGATCTGCAGACGTACCGGCAGGGTTATCACCTTATTGCGGAAATTCTCCGGCAGGCGGACGGCGTCTTTTTCGGTGGTGACCATCTGCGCACCGATCAGCTTGGCCTCTGTTTCCAGTCGGGTCATCAGCGCGGTGGAGAGCGGCTGGTGGTCGTCCAGGGCTTCGCTGCGGCGCAGATCGGCGCCAAGCTCTCGCAGCGTGTCGAAAAATTTCTGTGGATTACCAATGCCCGCGAAGGCCAAAACGGGCGTTCCGCCCCAAGGCATGCCGGTTTTCAGCGGCTCAAGCGCGCCTGTGTAATGCGGACAAACCGTCAGCAGGTCCTGCCATGCTGCCCGGAACCGGGCCTGCGCATCGGGGTGCCCCAATGACAAGACCAGATCGGCACGGGCCAGACCTGTTGTGACCGGTTCGCGCAGGGGACCAGCGGGCAGGCAATGACCATTGCCGAACCCACGATCGGCATCGACCACAACAACCGAAAGATCCTTGTGCACGGCCGGGTTCTGGAAACCATCGTCCAAGAGAATGACCGTAGCCCCCGCAGCAGCGGCCGCCTCTGCACCGGCGGCGCGATCTTCTGCTTTCCACACCTCACCAAAGGCGGCGAGCAACAGCGGTTCGTCGCCAACCTGACTGGCGCGATGGCGTCCGGGATCCACCTGCATCGGCCCCTTAAGCGTGCCGCCATAGCCGCGCGTGACCACATGCGGCTCATGCCCCATGTCTCGCAGGCGTTCCAGAAACCAGATGACTGTTGGTGTCTTACCAGTACCGCCGGCATTGATATTGCCGACGCAGATCACCGGCACGCCCACTCTCAGCGGGGTGCCGCCAGCCAGCCGTTTTGCAGTAGCATGGGCGTAGATATGGCCCAGCGGGGACAGTAGGGTTTTGCGAATATCGAATTGTCCGGCTGGTTTGTGCCAGAAATCAGGGGCTTTCATGTCTGTCCTCTCGCTTGTCCAGAAGCTCCTGGACGCGATCCATCAGGTGGTCGGTCATGCTGGCGCCTTCGGTGACGACCTGCCAGCCTGCCAGTGCCATCTCGGCGGCGCGATCTGGTGCTGACAGGCTCAGCACGCCTTGTGCCAGATCTTCGACGTCATCGACCTTCTGTGCAGCGCCGACCTCGGTCAGGCGTTTGTAGAGGGCGCTGTAGGTTCCTAAACCCGGTCCGTGTAGGACAGCGGAACCAAGTGCTGCCGCATCCAATGGGTTTTGCCCGTTCGCGCGCGACGGCAGGCTGCCTGCGAGCAGGCAAAGCGGGGATAGCCGGTACCAAAGGCCGCTGTCCTCTGCAGAGCTGAGCAACACCTGCGTGTATTCATCAGGTTCTTCGCCGCTGTCCCAATCGGCTAACTGCAGGCCGCTTGTGATGATGGCATCGCGCGCTGCGGCCAAGTCCTGCTCGTCACGCATGGCGACGACCAGCAACAGCCGGTGCAACAGGCGCAATACGCTGCGGTGGGCGTTCAGGATCGTGGGTAGATCGTCCAGCTCAGTCTGCGATGAAAACCAGACCGGGCGGCTGCCCAATGTGGCTTGCATATGGGTGAGTTCATCACTGTTGCAGCCGGGGGGCGTGGTCGACAATCGCAAAGGATCCGTGCGTTGGATCCTGTCTGCGGCAAGGCCAAGGCGCAGCAGCTGCGTCCGTGCCTCATCCGAAGGGGTCATGATTTCGGTGAAGCGTTCAAACAGCCTGCGTCGCTGATCCGGCAACCAGCGGCTGGTGCGGTCGGGCAGCTCGCTGGCATCAATATCGACCAGCAGACTGTCCAGGTTGCGTTCGCTCATCTGGCGCATAAGGCCGCGGCGTAGATCCCCGCCCGACCAGATCAGCAGGTCGGGCCGCCAGTGATCCAGAAACATCCGCACCTCTGCCGGGCTGTCGTCGGGCGGCGGACCCGCAGCGAGATCGTAGCCATCGACGGGGGGGCGGTTGGTAATGCTCCGGCTCCATGTCACCAGCACGGACAGATCCGGGCGCAGGGATTTCATCCGGTTGCCCAGATCGCCAAGCGCCAGATACCGCTCTGCTGAGGAGGCATGGACCCACAGCACTTCGCCCACCGGCCGGGCCGGCCAGCGGAGACTACGTTCGGTTGCGGCGGAAAGTCTCGACATGGCTAGAGGGGTCCTGCTGCGGGGCACATGTCAGAGCGGGCGAAGGCCTGGGCTCTGCGGGTCGAGCGCGATGATCAGCTGGTCATGCAAGCGCGGCGGCGCGGCGATGACACCGTTGAGGGTCGGGTGTGGGTTGTTGTATCGCAATTCTCCGCCGAAGCGATCACTGCAACACCCGCCTGCCTCACGCAGGATCAGATCCCCGGCAGCGATATCCCATTCCCAGCTGGGGCGGAGGGTGAGCATCGCGTCGTAACCTGCATCTGCAACCCGTGCCATACGGTAGGCCAAAGACGGTCGATGGCTGCGATTGAAGCCTGGTACCTGACCATTCTGCCAGTGTTTGGGGTCCTGCACAGGTCGTGCCGCAAGCACGTTCGCCATGTTGAGGTCAGCTTGCGTGGAAACCCGGATCTTCGCACCATTGCGGGTCGCGCCCTGTCCACGCGCGGCACAATACATCAGGTCACGCTGGGGAAGATAGATGACCGCTGCGGTGATTTCACCATCTTCGGCAATTGCGAGCGAATGGGCCCAGGTGCGCGACCCCTCGGCAAAGCTGCGGGTGCCGTCGATCGGATCGATGATGAACAGTCTGTCATGGTCAAGGCGGGTTTCTGTGTCCTCGCTTTCCTCGGATAGCCAGCCATAGTCGGGCCGCGCCTTCTGCAGCACCTCGGACAGCATTTCGTTGACGGCAAGGTCCGCCTCGGTCACCGGTCCAGCACCGCCGGGTTTCTCCCATTTCTGCGCCTCTGGACCACTGTAGCGGCAGGCGATGTCGCCTGCCTGCTCGGCCGCGCGGATCAGCAGGGAGAGGTCAGTTTCCGGCAAGGGTCATCCCCTCGACCAGCAGCGAAGGCACAACACGAGACAGGTGGCTACGGGCGTCATTGGCGGGCACGATGCTGCGCAGCATGTCGCGCAGATTGCCAGCGATGGTGCATTCGTTGACCGGATAGGCAATTTCGCCATTTTCCACCCAGAAGCCTGCGGCACCACGGGAATAGTCGCCGGTATTGGGGTTGATGGTTGATCCGATCATGGAGGTCACCAGCAGGCCGGTCCCCATGCCGGATATCAGATTGGTGCGGCTGTTATTTCCCTGCGTCAGGGCGATATTCCACTGGGACGGCGAGGGCACCGATCCAACACCACGCGCTGCGTTGCCAGTGCTTTGCATGTCCAGTTTGCGCGCAGAGGCGAGGTCCAGTGTCCAGCCTGTGAGAACTCCATTGTCGATAATGGCGCGGCGTTGCGTCGCCAGCCCTTCGCCATCAAACGGGCGGGATCCCGCGATGCGCGGACGAAAGGGGTCTTCCGTTACGCTGAGCTGCGCAGGCAGGATCTGCTCTCCAAGCGCATCCTTCAGCCACGAGGAGCCACGGGCGATACTGGCACCGTTCACGGCCGCCAGCAGATGGCCGATCAGCGAGGAGGAGACCCGTTCATCAAACAGGACCGGATAACTGCCGGTTTCTGGCTTGCGCGCGCCGAGCCGCTCGATTGCCCGCTCTCCGGCTTGTGTTCCGATATCTTTGGCGCTGCGCAGGTCGCCCTGAAACGTACGGGAGTCGCCATCGTAGTCGCGTTCCATTCCTGTGCCGCTGCCCGCAATCGCCGTGCAGGAGATCGACCGGCTGCTGCGCTGATAGCCGCCCGAGAACCCGTTGGTCGCCGCCATATGGACCTTGTGGGTGCCGTAGCCGGCCGCCGCAGATTGCACCTGTGTGACGCCGGGCACAGCAAAGCCGGCGGTCTCAGCGGCAAGCGCATCCTCCTGCAAGGCCGCTGGTGCCGGTTCCTCACTTGGATCAAACAGCTCCAGTGCCGCCAAATCCCAGTCCTGAGCGAGCTGGCCAGGTTCGGCGAGGCCCGCATAGGGATCTTCTGGTGCTTCGCGGGCCATGGCGACGGCGCGCTCGGCCATGGCGGTCAACGTTTCGGCCCGCATGTCCGAGGCCGAAACGCAGGCCTGACGTTGTCCGACAAAGACCCGCAATCCCAGATCAACGCCTTCTGATCGCTCAGCATGCTCCAGCGTGCCCTGACGAACCTCGATGGAGAGAGAGCTGCCTTCGGCCACCATCGCATCGGCAGCATCAGCTCCGGCCTTGCGGGCGGCATCAAGGAGTGCGTGGCTTAGGCTTTCGGGGGTCTGGGTCATGGGCACCTACATGGGTTGAACGTCACCTAGAGCTAGCCAGCGCGGCCAGATGCTGCAAGAGCGCAGACGAAAAAAGGGGCCGCAAATCGCGGCCCCAATCAGGGATCAGCCTTGTGTCGCGATTACTTGATGCGCTGGCCGTTTGCCTTGATCTGACCGTCTTCGGTCACTTCGATCTTGGAGGTCAGCGTATCTTCGCCATCGCCCGGAACTGCCAGCATGCCCATCATCATGCGTGCGCCCATGGCATCGCTGTCCGATACCAGACCCATGCCGATCAGCTTGTCCAGCAGGGTATTGGCGCCCGCTAGGGTCAGATTGGCCTCGCCGGAGGGGGCCGGCATGCCGTCGAAGGTGCTCAGATCGTCGTTGTTGAAGGCAAAATCACCGGTACCGGTCAACTTGGCCCCAGCGGCGGAGATTTCGAGCGAATTCACGGTCAGCGCGTGCAGCTCGCCTGGTGCCTGTTCGCCATTCTCCACCTCTGCCATCGCTTCGGGATCAAAGAAGTCGAAGGCCAGCTTTGCCTTGCCTGCCAGATCCAGTGCAATTGTGGCGGGATCATGTGGCAGGGCACCGGTTGGATCCACCATCCCCCAGAGCATTTCCGGCACATCGAAGTCGCGCAGAACCAGGCCGAGGGCAAAGTCCTGTTCCTCGTCAGATTTGGCAACAGGCATGGTCAGCTTGAAACCGGCCTCAGCCATCGACAGTGCCAGCGGGAACGGCAGGTCCGAGCTGGTGATGTTGGTTTCGGTCCGATTCTGTTTCACGTCATAGGTCAGCCCATCAAGGCCCATGTCAAAGGCGATTGTTCCGCCTTCAGAGGTGCTGTCCAACGCAAATGTATCCGCGCCATCCTGGCCATTGATTGCGCTGTTGCCACTGGCAAAGTCAAACGTGCCTTTTGCGCTGAAACCGCCGCGCAGCAATGCCGCCATATCGGTGCTTTCCAACCCATTAGGTACAGTCGTGATACCGGTGAAATTTACCCCCTGCATCGCGCCCTTGAAGGCACCGCTGCCGTCGTCTTCAGGGATGTCGACAGAGGCGTCAAAATTCAGCGCTTCACTGGTCATGGTCTGGGTATAGGTGCGGGTATCCGCATTTGACATGATGGTCTTGGTGACCACATCCGTCAGCGTCATGTTGACTTTGATCGCGTCTTTCGGAAAGTCGGCGTCTGGCACCGTCATATCCTTCAGCGCGATTTTCATCAGGCCGCTGGCGTAATCGTAGGTCATTTCATCCGCATCACCGGAGACAAGCATCGGGCTGCCATCGTGGGAATACAGAACGGTGCCACTGACGAGACCTTCGGGACCATCAATTTTGAACATCATCGGCATTTCAGCAGGCAGCATGATATTGACAGTGCCATCGCCATTCTCGACGAATTTGATGTCAGGCAGGGTAAATGTGCCGTTGGTGTCTTCTTCCATGACCGGCATGGCCATAGAGATATCCGATATGGTCAGGGTATCGCCGGACATGGTTTCGGTGCCGCTCACGGCGTAGCCCGTGGCGGTCATGTAGGACTTCCAGTCTGACCAGACGTCTTTTGCCGTTACATCAGCCAGGGCAGCCTGGGCGGAAAACGCCATAACAATCGCAACACCGCTGCTGCGGGCGAGGAAAACGGACATAAGTATACCTTTCGTGGTCTATTTTGCGCCATGGTTGGCCGGAGGCGGTACCGGGTCAAGGGGGCATCACTCTGGACCGTTCCCCCTAACCAGTCTACCACACTTCAAAACAGGGACTTGGAGATTAATACTATGGAGATCAAGGGCAAGACAGTTGTGATAACCGGTGCAAGCCGGGGGATCGGGGCCGACGCGGCCCGCGTGTTTGGTGCCGCCGGGGCCAATCTGGCCTTGCTGGCAAGGAGCAAGGACAGCTTGACAGACCTTGCTCGGGAGATCGGCGGAAACGTGCTGACCTTTGCCTGCGATGTGGCGGACTATCCGGCTGTCGCTGCGGCTATTGCCGCAACCGAGGCGCAGTTCGGACGGATTGATGTGCTGATCAATAACGCTGGCGTGGTTGATCCCATTGCCCGGCTTGAGGCGGCTGATCCTGCCGACTGGGCACGGCTGATCGACATCAATGTGAATGGGGTTTTCAACGGAATGCGGGCGGTATTGTCGGGGATGAAGGCCGCCGGTGGTGGCACGGTGCTGACAGTCAGTTCTGGTGCTGCGCATAGCCCTGTCGAGGGTTGGAGCGCCTATTGCTCCTCCAAGGCCGCAGCCGCGATGCTGACCCGTAGCCTGCACCATGAAGAGGGCGCCAACGGCATCCGTGCCATGGGGCTGTCGCCGGGCACCGTCGCGACCGAAATGCAGCGTGTGATCAAGGCCAGCGGCGTCAATCCGGTCAGCCAACTGGAGTGGTCTGATCATATCCCGGCAGAGTGGCCTGCGCGCGCCTTGTTGTGGATGTGTACCGAGGCAGCAGACGATCTGGTCGGCACCGAAATTTCGCTACGCGACGAGCGCATCCGCAAGCAGGTCGGCCTGATATGATCGACCTTGATATCGCCGAAAATGGGTTGTGGACGGTGACCCTGAATCGACCGGACAAGGCGAATGCGCTGACTGCGGCGATGCTCGAGCAGCTCTGTGATATTGCAGAGCGCGCACAAGAGGCTCGTGGGTTAATCATTACCGGGGTTGGCCGTGTCTTCAGCGCCGGAGCTGATCTAGATGCGGCGCGAGCCGGGTTGGCGACGTCCCCCCTATGGGAGCACCTATCGGGCGCTATCGCTGATCTGCCCTGTCTGACGGTGGCTGCACTAAATGGTACTTTGGCCGGTGGAGCAAACGGCATGGCACTTGCCTGCGATTTGCGTATCGCCGTGCCGACGGCGAAGTTTTTTTATCCGGTGATGAAGCTTGGTTACCGTCCGCAACCCTCCGATGCGCGCCGGATGGCAGCTCTGATCGGTCCTGCACGTACCAAGATGATCCTGGCTGCCGGACAGAAAATCAGCGCTGATGAGGCGCATATCTTCGGGTTGATTGATCGCATTGTCGCTTCTGACGATTTGATGAGAACGGCGCATGATCTAATGGCGGATAGCCTCGCAGCGGAGGCGGAGATGGCGCAGGCAATTTTGGCAGATTGCGCCCGAGTATAGCATCTAGGCATCAGCGTTTGCGCCGCCCGCCCGGCACGCGTGACTGGAAGGAGGGCGGGCGCTTTTGTACCCAAGCGATGAATTTCGCCAATCTTGGATGCTGGCGCAGGGCTTCCATCGTATTGAAGGACCGCGCCAGTTCCGCCTCGCTGAGGGCTGCATGGATTTCTTTGTGACAGATATTGTGCAGTAGCACTGTCGGCCCGCCTTTGCCGCCCTTCAGCTTGGGGATCAGATGATGCAGGCTTTGGGCGACCTCCGTAGGGATTGGCCGCTGGCACAGTGGGCACGTCGGATCGACATCGGCAGACGGTGACATTGGCGCAGTCTCTCAGTATGGCTGTTTCAACCGTAGGACATGCGCCGGTCATCGCAATCGGCAAGGATAAGTATCTAAGGAACTGTCAATTTGACACATCAACAAGAAAGCTGGGACGCAGTGGTCGTGGGCGCCGGACCTGCGGGTCTGCGGGCGGCGGAAGAACTGGGAGCCGCGGGTCGCCGCGTGTTGGTTGTTGATGCGAAGCCTTCCGTTGCACGAAAATTCCTGATGGCTGGGAAATCCGGCCTGAACCTGACGAAGGATGAGGCCCGCGCAACCCTGCTCAGCCACTACGGCGAAGCCGCGGACTGGTTGGCACCGATGATTGCAGACTGCGATGCGGCAGAGATAATGGCCTGGGCGACAGGGCTGGGCAGCACCCTGTTCACCGGCACTACTGGACGGGTTTTCCCCCGCGAAATGAAGGCCTCACCGCTGCTGCGGGCTTGGTTGGCCCGTCTGGATGGCTACGGCGTTGAACGGCGCACCCGCTGGCGTTGGCAGGGCTGGAACGGCGAGGCCTTGCAGTTTGAGACACCGGATGGTCCTCATGTGATCACAGCGGGGGTTACAGTGTTGGCAATGGGCGGCGCCAGCTGGGCGCGGCTCGGCTCTGACGGGGCATGGGCCGCAACTCTGGCGGGGGAGGACGTGCCACTGGCGCCCTTTCAACCGGCCAATGCAGGGTTACTGGTCGACTGGTCCGACCACATGGCACCACATTTCGGGGCGCCGCTGAAGGGGATCGCGCTGCAGGCGGGATCAATCCGGTCGCGGGGCGAGGCAGTCATCTCCAGACAAGGCCTGGAAGGGGGCGGTATCTACATGGTTTGCGCCGCCGTCCGGGAGGGGGCGGAGCTATATATGGATCTGTTGCCGGATCTGTCACATGAGCAGGTCGTCGCGCGCTTGGCGCGCCCACGGGGAAAATCCAGCCTCTCGACCTATCTGCGAAAGGCGACAAAACTGGCACCATCGCGACTGGCGATCTTGCAGGAATTTGCCCGCCCGCTCCCGGTTGAGCCAGCAGCACTGGCGCGGCTGCTGAAGGCAGTGCCGATCCGACATCATGGGCTGCGGCCGCTGGATGAAGCGATCTCCACAGCGGGCGGTGTTCTGGCAGAAGCTGTCGATGGCGGGTTGATGCTTCACAGGCGCCAGGGCGTGTTCTGCGCCGGAGAAATGTTGGACTGGGAAGCACCGACCGGTGGGTATCTGCTGACCGCATGCCTTGCGACCGGGCGCTGGGCGGGGCGGTCAGCAGTTCGATATCTGGCGGGTGACTACGTGATCGACGCTGCTACCGCCTGAAACGCGGGACGTGCGCGCATGCGCTTGCTATAGGCCAGAAGGACGTCGCTCTCGATTGGGAACTTGGCGCTATAGGCCCAGTTCAGGCAATGGGTGCAGATGATGTCGGGAATGGTGAGCTCTTCCCCCATCAGAAACGGGCCGGTCATGCAGGGTTCCAGCTGCGCCAGATTGCGGGAAAACTCCCACTTCAGGCTGTCTTTCACCTCAGGCACACGCTTATCCTCGGGCAGGATGAAACTGTGGCGCGCGCCGGTCCACAACACCGCGTCCAGCTCATCCAGCAGACGATTCGTCATCGCGTCCTGTTTGGCCCGGGCGAGTGTGCCTGCGGGGGCGGTCAGCTTGCCGTGTTTATCAGCAAGATAGGTGATGATGGCGGTCGAATCGGTGATCACGTCCTCACCATCCTTGAACACTGGCACCTTCCCTGAAGCGTTGAGGGCGACGACATCTTCGCTCTGTGGCAGGGCGGGGTTCAGCTCATAGGGTTGGCCCAGCTCCTCAAGCGCCCAAAGAACGCGGTAGCTGCGCGTCAGCTGCTTGCCGATAACGGTGTACATTGTGAAATCTCCCTGCGGTTTATGCCTGGAACGGAACCGAGTTAAGGCCGTGAGGTCAAGCCATGCTCAAGCAGCCGTGATAGGAACGCGGCGTTCATTGGCTGAGGTGATGATTGTCTCAGCCGACCCGGCTGAGGCGGGCCAGCTGGATCAATGCCCGCTCCATCAATGCCAGTGCGGGGGCTGTCTGCCCGGCAGAGCGCAATTGCAGATCGGTGTCGGTCAGCAATGTCAGAGCGGTTTCCAGCTTGAACGCCCCCCAGCTCTGGGCCTGTCGCAGCAGCCTGTCACGGCGCTTGCCATAGGCGGGGGGACGCAGCCGTCCAATACCCTGCGCCGGTCCGCCGGGATCAGAGGCAATGGTGTAAAGTGTCCGAAAATGGCGGGTTGCCCCAATACAGAGTGTCACCGCATTGGTGCCCTGCGCCTGCAAACGCCCCATCAACGGGCCGATTTCTGCGCCGCGCCCCTCGGCCACGATATTCAAGACATCATCGACTGCGGCCTCGGTTGATTGCGGGGCGATCGCCTGAATGTCGTCGAGCGTCAGCGGGGCGCTGTCCTCATATTTATACAGTGCGAGTTTCTCCACCATACGGGAGAAATCGCCGGGGCCGATCTCATTGGCGATATCAACCAGCGCAGACATGCTGTCCCCCGGCACATCGCGGATACGGGCATCGCCCAGAATGCGCTCGATTTCACCGCGTGAAGGAGGATCGTCATAGATACCGGTCGCATAGGCGTTGCGGTGCCCCTCAAAGGCCTTGCGCAGCTTTGAGGTGGCTTTCAATTGCCCTGCGGTCACGATGATCTGGGCATCACCTTGTTGCCAGGCTTCAAGCGCGGCAATCACGGCAGGGGCGGCAGTTTCATTGGCATCTTCGACAAACACGGCACGGATGCCGGGGAAAAAACCCACGGCCTTGACCGCATCCATCAGCAACGCAGGATCCTTGCGCAGGTCAGCTGCGGGCATCCGGGTCAGGCGCATTTCTTCTTCGGCGGTGGGGCCAAGCAGCGCCGCCAGCATTTGCTGACGTTTCAATGAGACGCGCATGGTATCGGGACCGTAGATCAAAAGGCCTGTCTTGCCCGGATCCGGTTTGGCGAAGTATCCATCCGCCTCGCGCGGGCTCAGTTTCATTTTGGGGGAGCCGAGAGCTGTTCACCGCTGGAGGTGGCAAGATCCGCGGTGCTCAGCAGCTCAGTGGTGATTTGATCTGCGAGGATAACCATCAGGCGTCGATGGGCATCACGTTCCCCGGCAAGCGTTTCAACCGTAGTGCCTGTGGCAGAATAGCCGGTGAAATTCTCAACATTGCCACTGGCAACAATGACGCCATCGGATTGCCGGGTCAGCACATAGGCTGCCTGCCCAACGATCGAATAGCGGGTGATTTCATTGTCGGCGGTAATGGCCTGCCCTTCGCTTTGGGTGCGCAGTTTCAGATCGAGGGCATAGTCTGCACCACTCCCGCGCCCCAATCGGGTTTCGAGATTCTGAATCAGAAAATAGGCATCGGTATCATCGGTCGCCCCGATCGTTTCCGGGGCCTGAACCGTCACCACACCATAAAGCGCCGACCCGGTGCCCCCCGGGGCATAGACGGGAGTGAAGCCGCAGGCTGCCGCCAGCAAGGCTGCAGCCACGGCAACCGGATATTTCAGGTTAAGCCACGACATTCACAATCCGACCTGGCACAACGATTACCTTTTTCGGGGCGCTGCCATTCAGCGCCTTTTGTACAGCTTCATGCGCGAGGGCGATTTTTTCAACCTCATCCTTGGCCAGATCTTTGGCCACGGTGATCTCGCCCCGGCGTTTGCCGTTGATTTGGATCGGCAGAGTGACGCTGTCTTCAACCAGCATCGATTCGTCCGCCACCGGCCAGGGGGCGGTCGCGCAAAGGCCTTCGCCGCCCTGATGGTTCCAGATATCCTCCGCCAGATGCGGCGTCATGGGCGACATCAGCTGGGCCAGCGTCATGATCGCCTGTTTCTGGGCTGCGGTGCCGGCCTTCGATTTCGCCAGTGTGTTGGTGAAACTGTAGAGCTTGGCAATTGCCGCATTGAAACCAAAGGTTTCGATGCTGAGGGTGACATCACGGATCGCCTTGTGCATTTCGCGCAGCAGATCCTCATCACCATTGCCGCTGGCGCCGGGGTCCATTTCACCAATGCGATCACAGAGGTTCCAGACGCGGTTCAGGTGCTTATGTGCGGCCTCCGCCCCGGAAGCCGTCCATTCCACATCGCGTTCCGGAGGCGAATCGGAGAGCACAAACCAGCGTGCCGTATCTGCGCCGTAGGATGAGATGATGTGCAGTGGATCGACGACGTTGTTTTTCGACTTCGACATTTTGGCCGAGGGGATGACTTTGACCGCTTCACCAGTCTCTTTGACCACGGTCGCGCCATCCCGTTCCTCGACTTCCTCAGGGTAGTGATAGATCGAGCGGTCGTTTTCAGTGCGTCGCTCTGCGTTCTCATAGATGGCGTGGGTCACCATGCCTTGTGTGAACAGCGCATCAAATGGCTCGATGGCCTTCTCCGGCAGGTGGCCACAGATCTGCATCGCGCGGGCAAAGAAGCGCGAATAGAGCAGGTGGAGAATCGCGTGTTCGACGCCGCCGATATACTGATCGACGTTCATCCAGTACTCGGCGTCTTCCATCCGGGTCGGCGTATCCGCGTCCGGCGCGGTGAAGCGGGCGAAATACCAAGACGAATCGACAAATGTGTCCATCGTGTCGGTTTCGCGTTGCGCCGGCTTGCCGCAGGCGGGGCAGGCACAGTTGCGCCAGCTGGGGTGACGGTCCAGCGGATTACCCGGCACCGAGAAATCAATCGCCTTGCCGTCTTCGTCATATGGCAGTGCGATTGGCAGGTTTTCTTTCTTCTCAGGCACCACGCCGCAGTCCGGGCAATGCACCACGGGGATTGGACAGCCCCAATAGCGCTGGCGGGACAGACCCCAGTCGCGCAGGCGGAATTTGGTGACGCCTTCGCCCCAGCCCTCCGCTTCGGCCTTGTCGACGGCGGCATTCACGGCGTCTTCGCCGGTTTGGTCGTCGTCGCCGGCGAATCCCCTGATGTAGCGAACTTTCTCTGCCTTGGTCGGGACATAAGCCTCTGTCAGCGGGCTGTCGTCTTCAGGGTTCTCAAACACCGGGATGATCGGCAAATCGTATTTGGTAGCGAACTCATAATCGCGCTGATCATGGGCCGGGCAGGCAAAGATCGCGCCGGTTCCATAATCCATCAGAATGAAGTTGGCGATCCAGACCGGCAGCTCCCAATCTGGGTTCAGCGGATGTTTGACGCGGATGCCGGTGTCGTAACCCAGCTTCTCAGCGGTTTCGATGGCTTCTTCGGTCGTGCCGCCTTTGCGGCACTCGGCAACAAATGCTGCAACCTCTGCCGATTCGGCTTCCAGCGCCTTTGCAATCGGGTGGTCGGGAGAAATGCCGACAAAGGACGCACCGTTCAGAGTGTCGGGACGGGTTGTATAGACCTCAATCGGGTCACCACCATCAGTGCGGACAAAGCTGAACTGAAGGCCACGGGATTTGCCGATCCAGTTTTCCTGCATCAGGCGCACCTTGGCGGGCCAGTTCTCCAATGTATCTAGCGCGGTCAGCAGCTCATCCGAATAGTCGGAGATCTTAAAGAACCACTGCGTCAGCTCGCGGCGCTCAACAAGTGCACCGGACCGCCAGCCACGACCGCCTTCGACCTGCTCATTTGCCAGCACGGTCATATCGACCGGATCCCAGTTCACCACAGCGTTCTTGCGGTAGACCAAACCCTTTTCAAGGAAGTCGAGGAACAGCGCCTGTTGCTGGCCGTAGTAGGATTCGTCACAGGTGGCGAACATCCGCGACCAGTCCAGCGACAGCCCCAGCGGTTTCATCTGTTCGACCATCGTGTCGATATTGGCGTAGGTCCAGTCCTTAGGGTGGCCGCCGCTCGCCATCGCGGCGTTTTCAGCGGGCATACCAAAGGCATCAAACCCCATAGGGTGCAGAACACTATGCCCGGTTGAAAGCTTATAGCGCGCGATCACATCGCCCATCGTGTAGTTGCGCACATGCCCCATGTGCAGCTTGCCCGACGGGTAGGGGAACATCTCCAGCACATAGTACTTGGGTTTGTCGGCGGAGCGTTTCGCCTGAAAAATCCCGGCCTTCTCCCAGGCATCCTGCCAGCGCGCTTCGATTTCCGGGGCAACATAACGGGGCATCAAAACAGTCCTTCGTAGATAAAAACGCCAGGTTTGGGGCCTGGCGCTTGTGATAGTGATGTTTGCCCGCCTGTTCCAGAGGGCAGAAGAGGGGATGCGTCGCGTCAGAGTTTGCGATCAGCAATCCGAAGCTGCCGCGCCCGTGAGAGAATCGCATCCTCAATCGCGCGTGCGGTGCTGGCGCTGACGGGACCATTACGGGTCTGCAGCGAGACATTCAGCGAGCGGGCATCCAGTGCGGGATCCTTGATATGAACCGTAGCGCGATAGGCGCGCCCGCCACCCGGGGGAGTACCGTAGCCTGTGACTATCACCCCGGTGTATGGCTCGACCGTTTGCAGCGGCAGGAAGTCGAGCACATCCAGCGTTGCGGTCCAGAGGTAACGGTTCACCTGAACAATCTGCTCCGCCTTCGTCGGTTTGAAGGCATCCCAGATTGTTGTGCCTTCTATATTCTCGGGGTCTCGCGGGTTGCCGCCAATGACATTGTCGTTGTAGGTCGACGGGCCGCCGCGGTTCTTGCCGCCGAATGCGCCACAGCTGGCTGTGACAGCCAGAAGCGAGATGAGTCCAAGTTTCGTGAGCCAGCGCATGATGGGCAAGATCCGTTGCTATTCCGGTTGCGGACTAGTCCTAGCCAAGCGATAGGGCGGCAACAAGCCTATTCTTTAATAGACTCTCTCTGTGCGAAGCCGTTGATGGCGCTGGGGTTAAGATACTGTGACATGGTTGCATCAACTTCGGGCCGAAAGGTTTTGCGGTCTGCGCCCAAGCTTGCGCAACCACCCCAAAAAGAGCGAAACGGATTGCGTACTCAGACTTGTGCCACTCAGCGCCTGTTTGAGCTTGGACATTTAAACCCGAGGGAAAAACATGAAAAAGATTCTCTTCGCTTCGACTGCGCTGGTCGCCACCGCTGGTGTTGCAGCAGCAGACGTTTCGTTCGGTGGCTACGGCCGCTTTGGTGTTGGTTACGTTGAAGACCGCACCGTTGGTGGTACTTCCGACACCGTGATCGTCAGCCGCTTCCGTATGAACATCGACGCATCCGCTGAAACCGACGCAGGCGTGAAATTCTCCGCTCGCGTTCGTATGCAGGCTGACGAAGATGCTGCTTCCGGCGAAGCAAACGCAGCTGGCCTGAACGGCGCGCGTTTCTCGGTTGAGTACGGCGGTCTGCGTGTTGACGTAGGCAACGTTGCTGGCGCAATCGACAACCTGCCCAACTACTACGGCAACGAGCCGGGCCTGGAAACATTCATGGGCCAGTACTCCGGTGCTGACTATGACTTCATCGGTTACTCTTCCGGTGGCGCAGGCGTAAACGGTGTATATGCACGTTACGCTGTTGGTGACTTCGCTGTTGCAGCTGCTTACGACCAGGCAGCAAACGGCGCAGACGGCGACCGTTTCGACATCCACGCTGCTTACACCTTCGGTAACATCACTGCCGCTCTGGCATATGGTGAAACCGACAACGGTGCAGCTGCAGACTTCGACATGACCGTCCTGACCCTCGGCGGTTCCTGGGGTGCATTCTCCGGTACTCTGATCGTTGGTGACGAATCCGTTGCAGCAGTCAACGAATCCGACACCTTCTACGGTATCTCCGCAGCTTACGACGTAAGCTCCGCAACCACCCTGACCTTCGCTTACGGCGACGGCTCCGGCGACGGCGACACCCGCAACATCGGTCTGGGCGTGATCCACGACCTGGGCGGCGGCGTCTCCCTGCGTGGCGGTATCGGCGAAAGCAAAACCGGCAACGCCGACGGCCAGATGCGTGCCGACTTCGGTGCTCAGTTCAGCTTCTAAGCTGACCTGAACCACTACGGTTCTTGGGGCGGGCTCTTGCGAGCTCGCCCTTTTCTTTTGGGCAGAAACCGTGTTTGTCTGCGTCAACATCTGACCAGAGTGAGACCGCCCATGTCGCTTCAAGACATCCAAGCCCGCATCCATATCGCTGAGGAAAACGCTGGCCGCCCTAAGGGTTCGGCCAAGCTGATCGCGGTATCCAAAGTTCAGCCCAACGAAAGGGTTGAGGCTGTCCTTGAAGAGGGTCATCGTTGTTTTGGCGAGAACCGCGTACAGGAAGCCGTTGGAAAGTGGCCGGACTTTGCGATGCGTTATTCTGATCTGGATTTGCACCTGATTGGCCCGTTGCAATCCAACAAAGCGCGCCAAGCGATGGAGCTGTTTCAGAGTATTCACACTCTGGATCGGCCGAAACTGGCAAAGGCTCTCGCCCGATTGGCGCAGGAGCTCGGCCACTGTCCCAAGTTATTTGTTCAGGTGAACACCGGCGAAGAGCCGCAAAAGGCGGGTATCCCGCCGCGTGAGGCGGATGCCTTTATCCGCGAGTGTCAGGACATGGATCTCATCATTGAAGGTCTGATGTGTATTCCACCCGCTGATGAAGAGCCGAGCCTGCATTTTTCTCTACTGGGTAAGATTGCGGCCCGGAACGGTCTGAGCGGCTTGTCGATGGGTATGAGCGGTGATTTCGAGACTGCCGTGGCCCTGGGCGCGACACATGTTCGGGTTGGATCGGCCATTTTCGGTGCGCGCGCTTACGAGCTCTGAATAGTTTGCGCAGCAAGCTCTCAGTGCGCCAGCGGTGGCACCACAAGGCGCGTTCCGGGCACAATCAGTCTGGCCAGCCAGTGTAAATCCTGACGCGAAAATGCGATGCAGCCCTCGGTCGGGTGGCCGGGGCGTCGCCATTGGTGCAGGAAAATAGCAGAACCTCGTCCGGATTGCGCGTCAGGCCAGTTCCAATCCGTGACCAGGATCAGATCATACAGAGGGTCGGCTCGCCAGAGCGCTTCATGGCTGCCGGCGTACGGCGCGCGGACGTGTTGGTTGTAATCCTCCGCGTCGGCAGCATCGGACCACAGGTCGCGGGGGCCGATCGGCTCAGCCCAATCGGTGGGTGGTGCCATTCGGTCCGGTCGATAGAGCATACCGACGACAAGATGACAGCCGATTGGCGTTGCGCCATCGCCCTCGACCTTGTTCGGGCTCAGCCCGCCGCGCCCAATTGAACAGGGCAGGGTGCGCCCAGCAAAGCGCAGGCCCCTTGGGGTAAGCAGCATGTCGGTTGACCGCAAGTCGCGTGGGACGGCTGATCTCACAGCATATGACCGGATTTGGCGGCTTTGGTTGCGAGATATTCGCGGTTGAATGCGGTCTCCCCGACCTTCAGCGGCACCCGTTCGGTGACTGCGATACCGGTTTTTTCCATCATAGAAATCTTGTTGGGGTTGTTGGTCAGCAGGCGCACCGAAGAAAAGCCCAGCTCCTTCAGGATCGCCGAGCCCAGGCGAAAATCTCTCTCATCATCTTCGAACCCAAGGCGATGATTGGCCTCAACCGTGTCAAATCCCTGATCTTGCAGTGAATATGCACGCATCTTGTTGGCCAGACCAATCCCGCGCCCTTCTTGGTTGAGGTAGAGCAGAACACCCTGGCCCTCGGCACCCATTTGCGCCAGTGCCCCATGAAGCTGTGGACCGCAGTCGCACTTCAGCGACCCCAGAACGTCGCCGGTAAAACAGGCCGAGTGCAGCCGGGCCAGAACTGGCTGGCTGCGGTCAGGTTTGCCGATCTCGATGGCGTAGTGTTCCTCGGCGCCATCTTCAGGGCGAAAGATATGCAGTCGACCAGCTTCGGCAGCGGCAATTGGCAGGCGGGCGGCGGCCACGGGGTGGAGCGGAGAGCTTTCGACCATCAGTGGTGCAACAGCGGCGAGTGGCAGGGTTGTTAGTCCGTGACTTTGGGCAAACTGTGCGGGGTGTTGCAATGGGCAGATAACTGCCGCAGGTAGCAGTCGGGCTGATTTCGTCAATGCGATGGCCAGCCGATGCAGTTCCACGTCACCGTCCCTGTCGCTTCGCAGTGGCCCCTTCATTGGTGTGCGCAGGTCATCAGCCGGATCTGCAACTGCTTGGATCCACGTAAGATCGGCAGATGATGGAACGGCAATGCGGGCGATATCCCCATCATAGACCCGTGCCTTCAGTGTTTCAGCGCGCCGAGCTGTCACCGTCAGCGCAATAGGACCAAGCGCCCACAAGCTGGCAAGACGTTTCGTGTCCAAAGGCTCCACCGCGAGGGCCAGAATGGCTTGGTCTGGGGTTGTCAGAACGACCGGTAGCCCCATGCGCAAGTCCACCCGCGCGCGGGCCAGAAGGTCGATCATCGTAGGCATCAGACTCATGCGGGAATCCTGTGAGGTCGTTGACGTCTTGGGGCGCTGCATCATGGCGGTGACCCGACCTTAAGTAGTCACAAACGATGCGAAAGTGAAACAATTCCCGTCTGATGGACACGTCGGCGTGAAAGCTTTGCAGCATAACTTGTGATCGGGGAATGGACTGCGCATGTGTTGGGAGTAGCACAGGAGGACAAGGTAATGGCCCAACTGAAGAAAATACTGCTCGTTGATGATGACGAGGATCTGCGCGAAGCCTTGAGCGAACAGTTGGTCATGACCGAGGACTTTGATGTCTTTGAGGCTGAGAACGGTCAGAACGCGATGGAGCGGGCAAAGGAAGCGCTTTATGATCTGATCATTCTGGATGTGGGCTTGCCGGATACCGATGGCCGCGAACTCTGCCGTCTGATGCGCAAGCAGGGCGTGAAGGCCCCGATCCTGATGCTGACGGGCCACGATAGCGATGCGGACACTATTCTGGGTCTGGATGCGGGCGCCAACGACTATGTGACCAAACCGTTCAAATTTCCGGTGCTGCTTGCGCGAATCCGTGCCCAGCTGCGCCAGCATGAGCAATCCGAAGATGCCGTGTTCGCGCTTGGCCCCTATACGTTCAAGCCTGCGATGAAGCTGCTTTTGACCGAAGATGAGCGCAAGATCCGTTTGACGGAAAAGGAAACCAATATCCTCAAATTCCTCTACCGCTCGAACGAGGGAGTGGTACAGCGCGATGTGCTGTTGCACGAGGTCTGGGGCTACAATGCCGGAGTGACAACCCACACGCTTGAGACCCATATTTATCGCCTTCGCCAAAAAATTGAACCAGATCCGTCAAATGCACGTATACTGGTCACAGAGTCGGGCGGCTACAAACTGGCAATCTGACACCCTTGCGCCATAGAATCGCCCTGTCTCAGCGATACGAACAGTGTTGAGACAGGCCTCTTAGGCCCTGATGAAAGTTCCCGTGCATGTCCGGGTAATGACATGTTCCTCCCTGTTGGACTGCCGGGCCTCTGTGCCCGGCCTTTTTTATCCGTTTGGCACTGGCAGGGCGTGTGCGCAGTTTGGGCGGCCTCCTACAGTCATTTGGCCACTGGTATCAGTGCGTCAGAGCGGGCAGTATCCCGCCCACAGCACAGACCTGACAGAAAGAGGCGCGCAATGTCGTTCACCCTAGCCACTTGGAACATCAATTCGGTCCGCCTGAGGGAGCCGATCGTATGCAAACTTCTGGCAGAGGAAGGTCCGGATGTGCTGTGCTTGCAGGAATGCAAAAGCCCGGTGGACAAGATCCCGATGGAGCAGTTCGCCGAGCTTGGCTACGGCCACATGGTTGCGCGTGGGCAAAAGGGGTACAACGGCGTGGCAATCCTGTCCCGGCTGCCGATCGAAGATGTCGGCGATAAGGATTTTGCGGACCTTGGCCATGCGCGCCACATCGCGGGGCGGTTGGAAAACGGGGTCACGATCCATAATTTCTATGTGCCTGCTGGCGGCGATGTACCGGATCGCGCGGTGAATGAGAAATTCGGTCAGAAGCTCGATTACCTCACGGATATGCGCGATTGGTTCAACGCCGAACGGCCCGAGAAATCCATTCTGGTTGGTGACCTCAATATTGCGCCGCGCGAGGATGATGTCTGGGACCACAAGAAGCTACTTAAGGTGGTGAGCCACACCCCGATTGAGGTCGAACATTTCGCCGATGTCATGGACGCAGGTGGCTGGTTGGATGTCACGCGCAACGATATTCCTGACGGACAGCTCTACAGCTGGTGGAGCTACCGCGCCAAGGACTGGGATGCGGCGGACAAAGGACGCCGACTGGATCACATCTGGGCGACGCCGGATATCAAGAACGCAGCCCATTCCAGCCGGGTGATGCGTGATGCGCGTGGTTGGGAGAAACCCAGCGATCATGCGCCCGTTTTTGCAACATTTGATCTCTGACACGTTTCTGACGGTGCCGCTGACCGCCTTCACCGGCGGCACCACGGAATAGTGATTTTCACGCCGCGCCTGATTGGCTACACTCCCGCCAAAATACGCCCAGTGATTTACAAGAGGCAGAGGCAATGAGCAGAATCATAGGCGCCATGATCCTATTGTTGATCGTGGCATCCTGCGGCGGTGGCAGTGGATCTCCGCCCCGCAATCTCGATAATGCGTGTAGCATTATCAAGCAACGGCCTGAGTATCTGAAGGCGTTCCGTGCCACAGAGAAACGTTGGGGCGTGCCGATGCATGTGCAGATGGCTGTTATCCACCAGGAGAGCCGATTCCGTTCCGATGCGCGCACACCGCATCGGTTTGCGCTGGGGGTGATCCCGATGGGGCGGCAATCCAGCGCATACGGCTACAGCCAGGCGTTGGATGGCACTTGGGATGACTACCGCAGATCGGCTGGACGGCGCGGTGCGAAACGCAACCGCATCAAGGACGCCACCGATTTCATGGGCTGGTACATGAACCAGACGCGGGAGCGCAACGGCGTGTCTCTCTATGATGCGCGCAACCAGTATCTCGCCTACCACGATGGCCACACCGGTTTTGCGCGGGGCACCTATCGGTCCAAACCCTGGCTGTTGCGCGTCGCGGGCAAGGTCCAGGCGCGGGCTGAGATGTATCAGACGCAGCTCTCCACTTGCCGCCGCGCACGCTGATCGGCGCATCTCTGAAAGAAAAGCCCCCGCTCAGATTATTGGGCGGGGGCTTTTTGTCTGTGGCTTATCAGCGTGAGGGAGCCGAGCTGGTGTTGAAGAGTTTCGATGGCAGCTTCACGCCGGTCTTCAACCCGCCCAGGATCACCGTGGTCTGCCCCCCTGAACCATCGTGGATCACCCATTTACGCAGTTCGACCGGGTCGCCGGTGAACATCATTTCGATGCTGCCATACTCTGGGTTCTTGGGGTCCTGCGCCCGGATGATGGTCGAGGTGCCGTCAAAACTGTGACCAACGACCATATTGGCACGCCCAAGATCGACGTTCCGGGCAAGGATCAGCGAGAGCGGGGTGCGCTTCAGCGGATAGGTTTCCGGTGGCTGATTGGATTTCGGATCCTGAATCAGCACAGCGCCCGCACCTGCAACAACAACGCCCTTGTTCGGGGGGGCATATTCGAACCGCATCCGGCCGGGCCGGTGCATATACAGCTTCCCGGTCGATAGGCTGCCGTCGTCGTTGATCTGACTGAAAGGGGCCGTGGCGGTGGAAATCCCGTTCAGGTATTGCGAAACTTCATTCAGGCTCAGCTTCTCGGCTGCCCATGCAGCCGGGGAACAGAGCGTCAGCGCTATGGCGTAGGCGATTTGTTTCATGGCTTCTAAATAAGGACGCTGCGACAAATGTGAAGAGGCGGGACCAATTGGCCCCGCCCCGGATTTATTGCTCAGGCACCAGAATTTCCCTTTTGCCGACGTGGTTTGCGGGGGAAACGAGGCCCTCTTCCTCCATTTGTTCAACAAGACGTGCGGCCTTGTTGTAGCCAATGGCAAGTTTACGCTGGATGTAGGAGGTCGAGCATTTGCGATCCTTGATCACAATCTGCACAGCGGTGTCATAGAGGGCATCCTCGGTATCGGTGTTCCCTCCGGTTGAGAGGCCCAGAACCGCGTCGATGTTGTCCGCCTTTTCGTCGTCCGGACCGTCCAGTACATTGCCGATGTATTCAGGCGGGCCAAATTGCTTGAGGTGATTGACGACCTCCTCCACCTCTTCATCTGACACAAAGGGGCCATGACAGCGGGTGATCTTCGCGCCGCCGGCCATATAGAGCATGTCGCCCATCCCGAGAAGCTGTTCGGCGCCCATCTCACCAAGGATGGTCCGGCTGTCCACTTTTGAGGTCACCTGGAAGGAAATCCGGGTCGGGAAGTTGGCTTTGATCGTGCCGGTGATCACATCGACCGACGGCCGCTGCGTGGCCATGATCAGGTGAATACCCGAGGCCCGCGCCATCTGCGCCAGGCGCTGGATACAGGCTTCGATTTCCTTGCCAGCGACCATCATCAGGTCGGCCATCTCGTCCACGATAACGACAATATAGGGCAATGCTTCGGGGGCGAATTCTTCGGTCTCGAAAACGGGTTCGCCGGTATCGTCGTCAAATCCAGTCTGTACGGTTCGACTGAACATTTCGCCCTTGGAGAGCGCTTCTTTCACACGCCCGTTAAAGCCCGCAATATTTCTCACGCCCATTTTGGACATCTTGCGATAGCGGTCTTCCATTTCGCCAACGACCCATTTGAGGGCAACGACGGCCTTCTTGGGATCGGTCACCACCGGTGACAGCAGATGCGGGATTCCATCATATACGGAAAGTTCCAGCATCTTGGGGTCGATCATGATCAGGCGGCACTCATCCGGTGTCAGCTTGTAAAGCAGAGACAGGATCATGGTGTTGATCGCCACGGATTTGCCCGAACCGGTGGTTCCTGCGATCAGCAGATGGGGCATTTTGGCGAGGTTGGCGACCATGCTGTCGCCGCCAATATCCTTACCAAGCGCCAGCGGCAGCGCATGCGTGCCGTCGCCGAAATCGCGCGAGGCGAGAATTTCACGCAGGACAACTTTTTCGCGTTTGTCGTTTGGCAGCTCGATACCGATCACTGTGCGGCCGGGCACGGTAGAAACCCGCGCAGAGAGCGCCGACATCGACCGGGCGATATCATCAGCCAGACCGATAACCCGGCTTGCCTTCAGGCCGGGTGCCGGTTCCAGTTCATACATGGTGACAACGGGACCGGGGCGCACTGAAACGATGTCTCCTTTGACGCCGTAGTCATCCAGCACCGATTCCAGCATCCGGGCGTTTTCCTCAAGCGCCTCATCGCTCAGATGATGACGTTCGATTTGTGCGGGACTGGTCAGCAGAGAGAGGGGCGGCAGTTCAAAGTCACTGCTGGTATCCTCAAACGCGAGGGGAGGTTGCGCTTCCGCCTTGGCTCGGGTCGATGGCTGCGGCTGTTTGCGCACAGGTTGCTCCACAACGGCCCGACGGGGTTCCGCCACGGGGAGCGTTACAGGCGGCGTCACAGGTGCAGCAGTCGCCGGAGTGTCCGCGACGGCTTGCGCTGACTGCGGTGCACGGCGCAGCACCTGCGCAGCACCTGAGGTGACGGCGGGCGCATTGGGCAGATCTTCCGATGCCACATGATCAACGAACTCCGGAGAGGTATCATGCTGTAACTCAGATGATGCGACAGCAGGATGATCATAGGCGGCGTCATCGTAGCCCCGATGAGGATCAATGTCGGCAGAGAAGCCCGTTTCGGGGGCGGGGGGCAAAGACGGGGTTACCCCCAGTGCCGCACCCATGGCGTCCAATGACGCGCCGGTCAACGGTGGCTCTGGTGGTAGGCCGTCAAGCGCTTGATTGGGGTTGAAAATCAGCGGTTCTGGTCGGCGCCCGCGGCCCTTGGTCAGCGGGAAATCCACTTCGGGGGCGACATCAGCTGCTCGGCGTACACGCACCGCGCTGGCGATTTTCTCCGCGATCCGTTCATCGCCGGGCAGATCGTCCAGATCTGCGGCGGCACTCATATCGCTTAGCGCGGGTTCAACCAGCTCCGGCTCTGGCATGACCGGTTCTGCGCGACGAATGAGGTTTGGCACTCGGGCAAACAACCCGGTCTTTTCCTTAACCGGCTCCGGGATTTCTTCCTGCGACGCCTCGAAGGCAGGCTCTACCCGAGCATGGGGAGCGGCAGCTGGCCCAAGTGAGGGGGCGCCCAGAGGTGGCGCGGCCATGGGGGCATCGTCGAAGTCCATCGGTTCAAACATCTGCGGATCGGTTTCCGCACTGTCGACAACATCAGCCATAGCCACGGCGGCTGCGGTACGTTCGGCGCGACGACTGCGATAGCTGAGTGCCGCCTGCATACCACTGGCGGCACCCCGGCCAAGCAGACCTGCAATTGCACCATAGATCAGGATGAGGCCAACCAGGATAAATCGCAGGCCGCGCGTCACCTCGGGCCGGGTGAAGCCGAGCACAGTCGCGCCGAGGCTGACCATACCAAGCGCAGTCAGCAGTGACAGGAATTTGACCAGAAAGATCAGCCCGACCGGCAGTAGGGCCAGGAGCATGCCAAGGAAGGTGTATCCGATCATACCACCAAGGCCAAAGGTATGAGCCGATTTCCACGCTTCTGATGGAACCAGTGTTTCAAGGTGCAGTGAGACCAGCAGGAGCCAGGGCAACGACAGCAGCAGTGGCCAGAGAAAACGATCCTCCCCCCGGTGCAGCACGCAGCGTCCGCCCCAAACAGTCAGAAACAGCGCAATTGCCCAACTGGCCTTGCCAAAGAGGGTGATCAGAATGAAAGCCACAGAGGCGCCAGTGCGGCCCAGCAAATTCTGGACCGGTGCATCAGTTGACACCATCCAGTTGGGATCATCTGCGGAATAGCTGCCGATCATCAGGGCAACCATCAGGCCCAACCCGATCAGCAACACGCCGATCAGTTCCTTTCCGCGTTTCTCAATGGCCGCCTGCATCGTGCTGTCCAGCAATGGATCACGGCTGCGCGTCTGAAATGCCATGCCTACCTCGTTTCATCTTGTCCGTCGGGGTGTCCCGCTTTTGGCGCGGGTTTGATCCCCATGACTTTTCTTATTTTGGCGCCCCCTCTGAACGGGGCGCATGCAATGGGTCGTCAGTACAGGCAGCTGCGCAGCGTGCGCAGGGCGACCTCTGTCTGTTCTGCGGGCGCAACCAGCGCCACACGAATATAGCCTTTGCCGGGATTTGCGGTGCCGTCACCTTGGGCCAGATAGGCACCGGGTAGGACCCGCACACCGGCGTCCTGCCACAGTTTCAGTGCCGCGGCCTCGCCGTCCTCGACCGGCAGCCAGAGGAAGAAACCTGCCTCGGGCGCCATGTAGCCGTCCAGCCCGTCAAAGACCTGATCCGCAATCCGGTATTTTTCCTGATAAAGCGCGCGGTTCTCCGTGACATGCGCTTCATCAGCCCAGACCCTGGCTGCGGCCGCCTGTAACGGTGCGGGCAAGGGGGCGCCGGAATAGGCACGCAGCTGATGCACGCGCTTCATGGTATCTGGGCCACCTGCAATCAGACCTGAACGCAGACCTGCAAGATTGGAGCGTTTCGAGAGCGAGTTGAACAGAACAACGCGTTCGGGATCTGCACCCAGCTCCTGGGCTACGCTCAACGCGCCGACAGGTGCGGAATCGCGGTAGATCTCAGAATAGCATTCGTCAGCAAAGATGCGGAAATCATACTGTTCTGCCAGCTGGATCAGCTGGGTCCAATATGCCCGGCTCGCAACAGCGCCCTGTGGGTTCGCGGGAGAGCAGATGTAGGCTACAGCGGTGCGGTTCAACACTTCCGGTGGCAGGCCGGCATAGTCCGGCAGGTGGGCCGTATCTGCAGTGGCAGGCACAAAGACAGGCTCAGCCGCGACGGAGATCGACGCCACCATATAGACTTGGTAAAACGGGTTAGGGATCAGAACCACGGGTTTCGCACCGTTTTTCTGCTCCGGGCACAATGCCATTGCGGCATTGTAAAGACCCTCACGGGTGCCGTTCAGCGCCATCACTTGTGTCATCGGATCAACGCTCACGTCATAGCGACGCTTGATCCAGTCGCTGATGGCGCCGCGAAGCTCTGCGCTGCCCTCATTCGGGGGGTAGCTTTGAAAGCCCGCGGCATTTTCGACGATGACATCGGTAACCCAGGCGGGGAAATCATGTTTGGGTTCACCAATGGTCATATGCACCACGTCGCCGCCCGGCGTGTGATGGTCAAGCAACGCCCGCAGGCGCGGAAACGCATATGGCGGCAGGTTTGAAAACCGCTCTGGAAAATTCATATATCTGGCCTCAGGTCCGGGATCGTTAATGCCCCGTTTGCGAACAAACTACAGAGCCGATCCCGCTGCGTCCAGCCGCGCAAAACCGGGCTTGGCGAAATGTGGCTTTCACGCCAACGCTCGCTCCACCGCAACACCAATCCGCAAAAGCGCCTCTTCGCAGTCGGGCTGGCCGATGATCTGCAACCCACAGGATGGTACCCCTGTTGGCAGCGTCAGGGCGCAGAGGCCCATCAGGTTCCCAATCCGGGTATTTCGCAACGCCATAAGGTTCGAATGGATGTAATAGTCGTGATCGCTTTGGAGCCGTGCGACATTCGGCGGCAGAATGGGGGAGGTCGGGCAGAGGATCCCGTCAAAGCCTGCGGTGGCCAGATCCCAGTCCATTCTAAACTGTTCCAGCTTGGCCCAAGCTGCGACATAGTCCGGGCCGCTGAATCCCGCACCGGAGCGGAAGCGTTCTAGGATCTCTGGGAACATCAGATCCGGGGCCGCCTCGATCACATCCTTCCACAGACCGTAAGCCTCAGATGTGAACAGGACCGCGCTCAGGGCCATGGCTTCTTCCAGAACGGGCACCTCAAGCGGGATGATCTCCGCCCCGGCTGCGCGCAATCGATCGAGGGCCTTGCTGTGGGCACTTGCAACCTCAGGCGCGAGATCCTGCTGCGCGACAGTCCACAGATCGGCAAATCGCTTCCCTGCCAGGGATGCCCCCCTCAGGTCGGGGCCATGGTTGCCTTCCAACACGCCGAGATAGAGCGCGGCATCCTCAACCGAGCGGGCCAGCGGGCCGACCGTATCAAATCTGAGGCAGAGCGGCACGACTCCTTCCAGACTGATCCGGCCGGAGGTGGTCTTTAGCCCCACAAGATCGTTCCATGCCGCCGGAATACGCACTGACCCCCCTGTATCAGAGCCGATTCCACAGGCCGCAAGCCCAAAGGCGACAGAGGTTGCCGCACCGGAAGATGATCCGCCAGGAGCGGCCGCGTCGTCGTGAATGCAAGGCGGTGTCGCCTTCACCGGGTTGAGGCCAAGCCCGGAGAACGCCAGCTCGCTCATATGCGTCTTGCCAAGGCAGACAGCGCCCATCGCGGTTGCTGATTGCAGCACCAGCGCATCGCGATCAGGTATGCGATTGGCCAGCAGATCAGACCCGGATTCGGTTGCTATGCTGGCGCTGTCAAACAGGTCCTTCCAGCTGATGGGAACACCGTCCAACAGCGACAACCTCTGCCCATCTGCCGCGCGTTGTCTGGCGGCCTCAGCTTCGGCGAGGGCGCGATCATGTGTTACAACGGTGTAGATCCGATCACGATGCGGATGGGCGTCAATCGCGTTGAGATAGGTTTTGGTCAGGGCAACCGGGCAGATATCGCCCGCGTCAATGCCACGGCCCAAATTCGCCGCGGTCTGCGTCAGCCACTCTTGCATATGCGCCTCTCCAAATTGCACGGGATGGGGCGACGGTAGCGGCACCGCGCCCCATGGACAATCCCAATCGCAGGCGCATATTGCGGGGCATGAAAAACACATCTGACATCCTGATTGTGGGCGGTGGCCTGAATGGTCCGGCTCTTGCGTTGGCGCTGGCACAGACTGGGCATAGCGTGACCCTGATCGATGCGCTTCCCCGAGATCTGCGCGACGATGACGCCTTTGATGGGCGTAGCTATGCGCTGGCGCTGGCCTCGCAGCGGCTGGTGGATCAGATCGGCGTCTGGTCGCAGGTCGCTGACAAAGCGCAGCCGATGCTGGATATCAAAGTCACCGATGGCAGGGTTGGGCAGGGGCCGTCGCCATTCTTCATGCATTTCGACCACGCTGAGATCGAAGATGGCCCGATGGGCTACATGATAGAAGATCGCTATCTACGCCGTGCCTTGCGCAGCGCCATGGAAGATAACGCCGCGATCACGTTGGTGGATGAGCAGACGGTGGTCGCACAGCAGGTCGACACCAGCGGCGTGACCGTGACGCTTGCGTCTGGCGACACATTGCGTGCTGGCATGATTGTTGGCGCGGATGGTCGGCGTAGCGGGACCGCCGCACGGGCGGGTATCAAACGGACAGGATGGGACTACGGGCAGACCGCCTTGGTCTGTGCGATTCAACATGAAAAGCCCCACCACGGGGTCGCACATCAATTCTTCATGCCACCTGGCCCTCTGGCCATCCTGCCGCTGCCGGGTAACCGGTCTTCAATCGTCTGGAGCGAACGCAGCAGCACGGCCCAGTCCATTCAGGCGCTTGGGGAGGCGGATTACCTGACCGCCCTGCGTCCGCGGTTTGGTGATTTTCTGGGCGAGATCAGCCTGGCGGGGGACCGGTTTACCTATCCGCTGAACCTGACACTGGCGAATGCATTTGTGTCGGACCGTTTGGCGCTGGTTGGCGACGCGGCACATGGGGTTCATCCGATTGCAGGGCAGGGGCTCAATGCGGGTCTTCGCGATGTTGGCGCTCTGGCGGAGGTATTGACCGAGGCCAAACGCCGTGGTGAGGATATCGCCTCACCCTTGGTGCTGGCGCGGTACCAGCAGTGGCGTCGTTTTGATACCGCCAGCCTCGCAGCAGCCACTGATATGTTCAACAGGCTGTTTTCCAGCGATAATCCGCTGCTTCGTCTTGGGCGAGACATCGGTATGGGCGTGGTTGGCGCGATCCCAGGTCTGCGGCAGAACTTCATCCGAGAGGCCGCGGGGCTGACCGGGGATTTGCCGCGCCTACTGCAGGGGCGGGCGATCTAACCCCCAGCATATCATACGATCCTGCGGACGGAGGCCGGGCAAACCATGCCCGGCCTCCGTCACATTGCGTGATTTTTCAATAAGGAGCGCTGGCGTTAGTCCAGTACGCGGGCTTCATCCTCCAGCATCACCGGGATGCCGTTGCGGATTGGGAAGGCCAGATTGCCTGCGCGCGAAATCAGTTCCTGTGCAGATGCGTCATACTCAAGAACCGTCTGGGTGCGGGGGCAGACCAATGCCTCCAGCATCCGGCGATCAAAGGAGACCGCCACGCTATCGGTGGAAGACGGTTCAGTGCTCATTGCAGAATTTCCTCATGCGAGCCGCCGCGCAGGGCAAACTCGATCAATGTGACCAGGGTTTCGCGCCTTGTGGCAAGGCAGGGCGCTTCGAGCAAGGCCTGTTTGTCCTCGGGATCGAAGTCGAGCATCATGGACAGGGAGTTGATCAACAGCTCGTCTTCAGCGTCCTTCAGTGCTTCCCAATCTGTCGATAGGCTGCGCGATTCAAAAAAGCGCTCGAGCAAGTCCAAAAATCCTGGCCGGTTGAAGCTTTTGTCGGCCTCCACCTTACCCAAATCGCGGGTGAAATCGCCCCAGTCGACTTCGCACCGGCGATAAGGGGTGAACCCGTTGACCTCGGTCCTGATCCGGAAGCGAGATACCCCGGACAATGTGATCAGGTAACGCCCATCCTCGGTCTCTGAAAACTGGGTCACGCGCCCCGCACAGCCTATGCTGTGAAGGGTGCTGTCTTCCGTTTTCGAAGGGAACGGCTGTACCATCCCGATCAACCGGTGCGATGTCTTGAACGTATCTTCCAGCATTTGCAGGTAGCGCGGCTCAAATATGTGCAACGGTAAACGGGCACGGGGCAGCAACAGCGCCCCGGGCAGAGGAAACACCGGTAGGGTATCGGGCAGATCAACGGCCTGTATCATTCTAGGGACTGTAGCGCTGACATCGGCCTAGGCAAATATGATTGAGCTGAGTTTGCGTCGACCATTCAGAACAATTGGATCATTTGGCTTCAGCGCATCAAAGATCGTGAACAACTGGGCCTTCGCGGCGCCGTCATTCCATTCCTGATCCTTGCGGAACAGCGTCAGAAGCTCATCCACAGCTGCCTCAGCCTCGCCGGCGGCATGCAAGGCCTGCGCCAGATCAAACCGCGCCTGGTGGTCTTCGGGATAGGCCTCCACGGTTGCGCGCAGTTCGGCTACTGGACCGGCATTCTCGGCCTGCCGTGCCAAGGCGATTTGCGCATGTGCTGCCTCTATCTCTGCAGCGTCGGAAATCTCGGCCGGGGCGCCATTCAGCACGGCCTCTGCCTGGTCCAAGTCGCCCATGGCAACATGGGCACGGGCCAGACCGCCATAGGCAGCTGCGTTTTTGTCGTCTTCGCCGAGAACAGCGGCGAAGGTCTGTGCGGCATCTGCCACATCGCCGTCGGTCAGCATCTGCTCTGCGGCTTCGATTGCATCGCCCAGACCGCCATCTGCACTGCCGCCGCCTGCTTCGATGGCACGCTTGATGAATGAATCGATTTCGGATGGGGCCACAGCGCCCTGGAACATATCAATTGGACGGCCCTGAACGAAGGCGACAACCGTGGGGATGGATTGCAGCGGCAGACCCTGCTGCGACAGCGCCTGCACCAGACGCTGGTTCTGATCCACGTCGATCTTTGCCATTGTGACGGCGCCTTTGGCCTTGGTCACCGCAGCTTCCAATGCGGGGCCAAGGGTCTTGCACGGCCCGCACCAGGGCGCCCAGAAATCCACGATCACCGGCGCCTGCATCGACGCATCGACGACGTCCTGCATGAATGTCGCCTCGGTCACGTCTTTGACCAGATCACCTGCGGGGGCCATATCTCCCGCGCCGCCAAGAATATCGATCATGCGCTTGCTCTCCATTTCGAACTTGCCCCCTATATGAAAGCTGGCCGCCCAGAAACCAAGGGTCGATCTGTGCAAAGCTTGTCGCCTTTTCGCAATCATGGCCGTTTCACGGGGGGCTGAAAGCTGAGCAATGAGGACGGTGGTATTATCCTATCGTGAAGGACAGTGTGTTTCTGCCGAAACCCTGTCGCGGATTCGACATTTTCCCTTGTGGCAGAGTATCATGAGGCGATAGGAACAGCATTCATGCTTAGAACGCGCGCGAAATATAATCTGGGGCAGGTCGTCCGTCATCGCAAACACCCTTTTCGCGGTGTCGTGTTCGATGTCGATCCTGAGTTTGCCAATACCGAAGAATGGTATGAGGCGATCCCCGAGGACAGCCGTCCGGTGAAGGATCAGCCTTATTACCATCTGCTGGCAGAGAACGATCAGACATATTACGTGGCTTATGTGTCTGAACAGAACCTGATTGCGGATTATTCCGGCGAGCCGGTGGGCCACCCTGATATCCCCGAGATGTTCGGCAGTTTTGACGACGGCAGCTACGCGTTGCACTATCAGCTGAACTAGGGTCGGCACCGTTGGCGGATTGGATCTCCGCAACAGCACGTGCATGCTGCGAAGACCACTACCATTTCTGATGATCGGCTGCCGAGGGCGGGTCAATACCCTAGGGCGCAACCATCCTTGCGTGCATCACTGGCGCCTTCCAGAATACCCGAACTGTGGATCTGGACCGCCTGAGCGCCGCCAATGGCAGTCTCCGGGATCGTGACGTTATGGCCCATATCGGCGAGCTCTTGACGCACCGCATCGCTATAGCCCCGTTCGACTTTCAGCTGGCCACCATCAGCAAAGGCACGCGGCATATCGATTGCCGCTTGTGGATCCATCCGGAAATCCGTCAGGTTAGAAACAAAGCGCGCGTGCCCATTGGGCTGATACGCCCCGCCCATCACGCCGAAGGGCATGGTAACGTCGCCCTCTTTGCGCAGCATTCCGGGAATGATGGTGTGCATCGGGCGTTTGCCTCCCGCCAACATGTTGGGATGGCCCTCCTCCAAGGTGAAACCGGCGCCCCGGTTCTGTAGAAGGATGCCGAATTTATCAGAGGCAATTCCCGACCCGAAGCCGTGGAAGATCGAATAGATCAGTGAGACGGCCATGCGGTCCTTGTCGACCACGGTGATATAGATCGTGTCCTTGTGCACCGCCTCACTCACTTGCGCGGCGGCCGCCATTGCCCGTTTCGGATTGATCAACTCTGCTAGCCGGGCTGCCGTATCCGGGGCCAGCATATGATCCAACCGGTTGGTGTGATCGGCATCGGCGATAAACCGGTTGCGGGCATCATAGGCCAGCTTCGCGGCTTCCGCCTCGATGTGAATCCGCTCAGCACCAACAGGATTCATCCCCGCCATGTCAAAATGTTTGAGAATATTCAGCATCAAAATGGCAGTGGCGCCCTGGCCGTTTGGCGGATGTTCGACCAGATCGATATCTTGGTAACTTCCGGAAACGGGAAGGGTGAGCTCGGCTTGAGTCTTGGCAAAGTCCTCCGCGCTGTGAACGCCGCCGAGCGCTTGCAATGTGGTTACTAGGTCTTCAGCAATTTCACCGGTGTAGAAGGCATCGCGGCCGTCCTTGGCGATCCGACGCAGCACTTCGGCCTGCCCTGGTGCGCGAAACATCTGACCGATTTTCGGTGGCGTGCCATTAAAGAGGTAGTGATCACGCGCACGGCCTTGCAGGGTCTCGGCATCACTCTGCCAGTCAAAGGCAACACGTGGGGCAACCGGAACACCGACCTCGGCATAATGGATGGCTGGTGCGAGGATCGTATCCAGCCCTAGCCGCCCTTCGGCATCAGATAGCGTGCAGAAGGCATCAACCGCACCGGGGATTGTAACCGCATGTGCGCTGGTCAGGGGGACCGTCGCCAGCCCGTTTGCCCGAAGCCCTGCCGCATCTGCGGCTGCCGCCGCGCGGCCTGAACCGTTCATCGCCTGGATCCCTGCACCGGGGCGTGAGTAGAGGACAAAGCAATCGCCGCCGATTCCGGTCATCTGTGGTTCGCATATCCCAAGCAAGACGGCGCCCGCAATTGCGGCATCCATGGCGTTGCCGCCCCGCTTCAGGATGTCAATCGCCACGCCCGCTGCCAGCGGATGAGATGTGGCGCAGAGACCATTTTCAGCGAATACGGCTGATCGCCCCGGGAAATGAAAATCGCGCATGGTGCCTCCTGTTATTGTAAGGCAGATTAGATCGCGCGGAGGCAAAGGCAACGACAAAGCGTCTGCCAAAGTCGGTGGGACGGTCGGGACATCACGAGGGCGTGTCGCAAGCTAGCAGTCTTCGCAAAATCCCGTATCTGTGAGCCGCGAGTATTTAATCACGCGAATGTCCAGTCGCGTGTCGTCTGCCCGTTTGGCCGACACGTTTTGTCCGCATGGGCTGCTCAGGCGCTGTTGGCGTTGCGCATCTGGATTTCGAAGCAGAGCGAGAGATTGTTGCCAGTGTCGTCGCGCTTGTATTGCACGTCGGAGGTAAGCTCCCGGATGAGCAGCCAGCCGAAGCCCCCCTCGGGCAACTGATCTGCATCAACTGTCAGATCATGTGGTGTGCCCATAGGCAGTTCGCCATTCTCAAACGGGGCACCACCGTCGCCAATGGAAATCCACAGTTGGTCAGGGTGCAGGTTGCAGCGAATACGCACGTCACCGATATCCATACCGGCGTAGGCATGTTCGACGACATTGTTCACCGCCTCGGTAAGAGCGATCTGAACCTCGTCCACGCGGGGATCCGGAATCCCCATGGTGCGCAGCCGCGCGACGACGTCCTGTACGCCAGATCTGGCATCCAGTTCCGTAGCCGTGAAAGTGCAGGAAAAGGTTTCTACCATGGTCTTTTCGCTCCGCGTTACAAACACGCGTGGGGTCAAGAATCGATACGGGTTGCGGTCGTTGCATCGCCCAGCGACGCATATAAATCAAAAACAGTATCCATTCGCGTCAGTCGAAACACTTTGTCGACCATCGGCGTCAACCCGGCGAGGTCCAGTTTTCGTCCTTGGCCGAGTTGTTTCATGGCAGCTACAATAGCGCCAAGACCGCTGGAATCGATGAATTTCACCTCTGACAGGTCAAGAATGACACGATCAGGGCCATTTTCGGTGGTCGCGCGCATATCTTCTTTGAATTGGATAGCCATGGCTGCATCAATGCGCTCGGCATTGACGGTCACGATCTGGGTGCCATCGGCTGTTGTGCTGGTCAGGCTCATGAGTGTCCCCGCGTCAATATGTGTTGACGATCAGCCTAGACGCCAATCCTTACGATTTTGTATGCACTATTTCGACATTAGGAGGAATATTAGATGAAAACTGTTGTGATCGCAGGCGCGGCCCGCACCCCAATGGGCGGATTTCAGGGCATGTACGACGGCGTCGCAGCCGCCGAGCTGGGCGGCTCTGCAATTCGCGCGGCGCTTGCGGGGGCAGGGGCCACCACTGTCGATGAAGTTCTGATGGGCTGTGTGCTACCCGCTGGTCAGGGTCAGGCGCCAGCGCGGCAGGCAGGGTTCGCAGCTGGCCTGGGCGAAGAGGTGCCGGCAACCACGCTGAACAAGATGTGCGGCTCGGGCATGAAGGCGGCGATGATGGCCTATGATCAGATCGCGTTGGGTCAGGCGGACACCATGATCGCGGGCGGGATGGAGAGCATGACAAATGCACCATATCTGCTGCCAAAGATGCGCAATGGGGCACGGCTCGGTCACGGGCAGGTGGTCGATCATATGTTTTTGGACGGGCTTGAGGATGCTTATGACAAAGGTCGCCTGATGGGCACCTTTGCCGAGGACTGTGCGGAGACCTATCAGTTCACGCGGGAAGCACAGGATGAATACGCGCTGACATCGCTGTCAAATGCGCTGGCAGCGCAGGAAAGCGGTGCCTTTGATGCCGAGATCGCGCCCGTCACCGTCAAAACCCGCAAGGGCGAGACAGTCACTGACGCGGATGAGCAGCCCAAATCAGCACGCCCTGACAAGATTCCGACACTGAAACCGGCCTTCCGTAAGGATGGTACCGTCACCGCAGCCAATGCCTCGTCGATCTCGGATGGCGCCGCCGCATTGGTGCTGGCCTCTGAAGATGCCGCAGAAGCCCAGGGTCTGACTGTACGCGCCCGCATCATGGGTCATGCCAGTCACGCCCAGGCGCCGGGGTTATTCACAACGGCTCCGGTTCCGGCAGCCAAAAAGCTGATGGCGCAGCTCGGCTGGACGGTCAGCGATGTGGACCTTTGGGAGGTGAACGAAGCCTTTGCCGTTGTGCCAATGGCCTTTATGCATGAAATGGGGCTGCCGCGTGACAAAGTGAACGTCAACGGTGGCGCCTGTGCTTTGGGCCATCCTATCGGTGCCTCCGGCGCGCGTATCATGGTGACATTGCTGAACGCATTGGAAAAGCGCAGCCTGAAGCGCGGCATTGCAGCCATTTGCATCGGCGGCGGCGAGGGCACGGCCATCGCTATTGAGCGCATGTGATTGTCACCTTTCAAAAAATACTCTCGGGGGTGAATTGACCGACAGGTCAAGAGGGGGCAGACAGCCCCCTCAACGACGTTGAAGGAGGGCTGCCCATGCAGGTCGATTACGAAACACTTGCCAAGACCATCGCCGCTTTGACAGAGGGGGAGACCGACGAGGTTGCACTGATGGCCACGATGGCCTGCGAAGTGCACCACAGTGATGAGCGTTTTGACTGGACCGGGTTCTATCGGGTCGTCGCGCCGGAATTGCTTAAAATCGGCCCGTATCAGGGCGGTCATGGATGCCTGCAGATCCCGTTCTCCCGCGGGGTCTGCGGCGCAGCGGCCCGTACCGGCGAAGTACAGCTGGTTGCTGATGTGGAGGCGTTCCCCGGCCACATTGCTTGCGCCTCCTCGACGCGATCTGAGCTGGTGTTGCCGATTCGGAACGGTGACGGGGCGTTGATCGGGGTCTTTGACATCGACAGCGACCAGCCCGAGGCATTTACCAGGGATGATGCAGAGCAGATCGCTGCAATCCTGAAGCAGGTTTTCGCTCCAAGTTAATTCGCAGGATGAGGGGCCTCACCCCAGAGTATTTATGGAAAGATGACAGAGCCTGGCGCCCATAGTGTGCTGGGCTTTTTGTATGCAGATTGATGATCGTGAAAAAATCCTTGGAAATTTCATGAATACAATGCATCGTGAAAAAAGAGCAGCAATTTTCACAGGTGCTATGTGACGGATCAATCTCCACAACCGGCAAGCCTAGGGGCCGATTTGCGCGCCTTGCGCAAGGCGCGAGGGGCAACGCTCGCGGATCTCGCAGCGCGTCTAGGTCGATCGGTCGGGTGGCTGAGCCAGGTCGAGCGGGATATGTCGGAACCGTCGATTTCGGACCTCCGCGAGATTGCAAAGGCTTTGAATGTCCCAATGTCGATGCTGTTTGCTCATTCGGCGGCGCCGGCCGCAGAGCAGGGGTATATCGTCCGTGCGGGTGCGCGTCGTCCGATGGGGTCTGGGGAGGAAGGCCTGATCGAGGAATTGCTGTCACCGGATCTGACCGATGATTTCGAGATGGTACATTCGACTTTTCGCCCCCATTCCCGAATGCAGGTCCCGGCTGACCGTCCCACCCAAGAGGTCGGCTATATGATTGCCGGGCAGTTGGATCTGGTGATCGGGGGGCGCAGTTTCACCGTTGGGCCGGGTGACAGCTTCCGGATCAAGGAAGAAGCCTACCAATGGGCCAATCCCTATGACGTGCCAGCGGTGGCTGTCTGGGTCATCGCGCCGCCGGTGTATTGATGAGCTTTGAGGCCTGGACCCTCTTTGCTTTGTTTTGGGTGGTCTTCGTGACCACACCCGGACCAAATGCAGTGAATTGCATTTCCAATGGAATGAGCTTGGGGTTCTGGCGGGCGATAGTCGGCGTCCTGGCCATTCTGACACAGGCGACCTTGTTTCTGTTGCTGTCGGCCATCGGCGTAACGGCTCTGATTGCAGCATCGCCGAGTGTGTTTCTGGTGGCAAAGCTGATCGGGGCCGCATTCCTGATCTATCTGGGTCTGCGCGGATGGCACAATGCGACACGACCAGCTCCGGCAGTTGAGCGACCTGCCCGCCATGTCTATCTGCATGCACTGGCTGTGGCGGTGATCAACCCCAAGAGCGTCGCCGGATATCTCGCAGCGTTTTCGCAATTTGTTGAGCCGAATGTGCCCATCTGGGATCAGATGCTGGTGATCATGCCCACTGCGCTGATCCTGACAACACTGAGCTATACCGGGTTCACGTTCCTTGGTGTTGCGATGGGTCAGGCGGCGATGAAGGCGGTCTTCAATCTGTGGATCCGGCGCCTTCTGGCCGTTTGTTTCATTGTTTATGGGGTGCTCCTTGGGTCGACCAGCGTTCCCGATCTGGAGGGTATGCGATGATCAAGGGGTCTTGCCTCTGCGGTGACGTTTGTTTTGAAACCGTCGCAGAACCGAGCGGCGCGTCGATGTGTCATTGCTCCCAATGTCGCAAGCAATCGGGTGGCATCTGGGCCTCTGCACAGGTGCGTGACGTCGACCTTGTTATCACCGGTTCGGTCCGCTGGTTTGAAGCGACATCGCTGGCCAAACGCGGCGTCTGCCCGCGATGCGGCTCTTTCCTGTTTTGGAAAGGCACGGCCGAAGACACCATCAGCTTTGCACTCGGCGCTGTCGACGGGAACACTGGTCTCAGCGTCGAAAAGCACATCTTCACCGCCTCCAAGGGCGACTACTACGAAATTGCGGACAATGTGCCGCAAGAGGACTGACGACGAGGGAGGCATCATGTCTGATTTTCCAACAAAGGCCCGTGTGGTCATCATCGGCGGCGGTGTCGTCGGCTGTTCAGCGCTCTATCACCTGGCCAAGAAAGGCTGGTCTGATTGCGTACTGCTCGAGAAGAATGAGCTGACTGCAGGCTCCACATGGCACGCGGCGGGCAACGTCCCGACCTTTTCGACGTCTTGGGCGATCATGAACATGCAGCGCTACTCGACCGAGCTATATGCGCGGCTCGGTGAAGAAGTCGATTATCCGATGAACTATCACCAGTCCGGCTCAATCCGTCTGGCCCACACCAAGGAGCGGATGCAGGAGTTCGAACGTGCCTGTTCCATGGGCCGTTATCAGGGCATCGAGATGGAGATGTGGACACCTGACCAAGCCAAGGAACATTACCCGTTTCTGGAAACGCACGATCTGGAAGGTGTGCTTTACGATCCCACGGATGGAGACATCGACCCGGCACAGGTGACGCAGGCGCTGGCTAAAGGTGCGCGCGACATGGGAGCCAAGATCATCCGCTTCTGCCCGGCAACGGGTGTAATGCAGAAGGAAGATAAGACCTGGATCGTGCAGACCGAGAAGGGCGATATCGAATGTGACTATGTGGTGAACGCCGCAGGTTATTATGCCCAGCGTGTCGGCGAATGGTTCAAGGATTATGGCGGCCGTACTGTGCCGATGATGGTAATGAGCCACCAGTACCTGCTAACCGAACAGATCCCGGAGGTGGAAGCCTGGACCAAGGCGCATGGAAAGAAATTGCCGCTGATCCGCGACGTGGATGTTTCTTATTACCTGCGGCAGGAGAAGAACGGCTATAATCTTGGCCCCTATGAGCCGAACTGCAGAGGCCACTGGATGACCGAAGACGACCAGATGCCGGACGACTTCTCGTTCCAGCTGTGGTCGGACGATCTGGACCGGATCGAGGATATCGTGACCGACGCCATGGAACGTGTGCCGCTGATGGCCACCTCCGGTGTGTCCAGCGTGATCAACGGTCCGATCCCCTACGCGCCCGATGGCCTGCCTCTGATCGGCCCGATGCCGGGGGTGGACAACGCGTTTGAGGCCTGCGTCTTTACTTTCGGCATCGCCCAGGGCGGTGGTGCTGGCAAGGTGCTGGCGGAATGGATCGTTGATGGTCAAACCGAGTGGGACATGTGGGCGGTCGATCCGCGCCGCTACACCGACTATACCGATCAGGATTACTGCGACCAGAAAGGTATGGAAGTCTACGGCAACGAATATGCCATGCATTTCCCGCACCACGAATGGCCCGCTGCACGTGATAAGAAGGTGAGCCAGGTTCACGCCACGATCAAGGCGTTAGGCGGTGTGATGGGCGCCTATAACGGTTGGGAACGCGCCAATTGGTTCGCCAAGCTAGGAGATGATACGTCAGAGGAAGCCACCCATACCTGGGGCCGCTCCGGCCCGTGGCAGCAGCGTATCAAGGAAGAATGCGAAGCGGTCCGCGATGGTGTTGGCGTGCTGGATCTGCCGGGCTTCTCTCGCTTCAACCTGAGCGGCGAAGGTGCCGCCGAATTCCTGCGCGGACTGGTCACCGGCGGCCTGCCGAAAGTGGGTCGGATGAACCTGGTCTATGTCTCGGACGACCGCGGCCGGATCCTGACAGAGATGTCCTGTATACGTCACGGTGAGGATCACTTCACTATGATCACCGCAGGCTCGGCCCAGTGGCATGATTTTGAGATTTTGAAGAAGGCCCTGCCTGCAGGCCTGCGCTTGACGGATCATACCACGGAATTTGCGACCATGATCGTGACGGGCCCGCAATCGCGGGAGCTGCTGGCGGATATTTCCGACGCCGATCTGTCGCTGGGTTGGCTCACCCATCAGGAAGCCACGGTCGCGAGCAAGCCAGCTTTCGTGGCGCGGGTGTCCTATGCGGGTGAGCTGGGCTGGGAAGTCCACTGCGCCAACGCACATCAGGCCGAGATTTACGCAGCTCTGATCGAAGGGGGGGGCACGCCATTTGGCATGTATGCGCTGAACTCCCTGCGCATCGAAAAAGGCTACCGCACCTGGAAGGGCGACCTCAGCACCGACTACTCGCTGCTGGAAGGCGGGCTGGAGCGGTTCGTCAAGCTGGACAAGCCACAGGACTTCCCGGGCAAGGCCGCGATCCAGAGCGAAAAGCAGCAGGGCGTGAAGAAGTCCTTTGTCACTCTGATTGTTGAGGCTGGCGATGCGGATGCGCCTTATATGTCCTGCATCTGGAAGGATGGCGAGATCGTCGGAGAGACCACTTCCGGCGATTGGGGGTATCGCGTGAACGCCTCAATCGCGCTGGGCATGGTTCGCAGTGATGCAGCGGTGCCGGGCACCGAGCTGGAGGTTGAGATCTATGGCGAGAAATGTCGCGCCGTAGTTCAGGAAGACAAACCGCTGTGGGATCCAGGCAATGACCGGCTCCGCGCCTGAGACAGTTATGACCTCCGGGGGGACACCCCCGGGGGGACGTCAGTGGCAGGTTGATATCATCCTGACGGAAGGCTTCGTGCTCACTGAATTCTCCGCCGTGGTGGAGCCTTTGCGACTGGCCAACCGGGTGCTGGCACAACCACCATTCTCCTGGACAATGCGCTCTGCTGGGGGCGGTCGGGTCGGATCCCGTGCCGGCGCCTTTGTCGAGACGGAGCCTTTCGCAGCGAAAGCAGATGCCGATTGCGTGTTTGTTTTGGGCAATACGGACCCGGACTGCCCGGCGCTGTCGATGGGATCGCTGATCAGCACCTACCGCACGCGTGGTGCGAAGGTCTATCTGCTGGCAGAGGCCGCCAGCCGGTACATCCGTGACAGTGGCAAGGAAGGTGCCCAGCACACGACGCATTGGGAAAACGCCAACTTGATGCGTGAACGTATCGGGTTGTTCGACACCAATTTCGCGCTGGCGAGTGAAGATGGGCAGGTTGTGACCTGTGCCGGAATGGGGGCGACGGTGGATATCGTTCTGGCCCTGATCGGACAGCTGACAACGGCAGCTGCGCAGGTGACGGTTGCGAATATCCTCTTGCACGACAAGGTGCGGGACTTTGCGTCGTTGCAGCCGTTTTCGGGTGTGAAGCCAACGATCACCGGCGATGCGGACCTTGATCAGGCCATTCACGTTATGCAGGAGCACATAGAGGATCCGCTGCCGATCAATGAGATTGTTGACCATCTCGGGATTTCTACCCGGTCGCTAGAACGCAAGTTCAAGACCTTTCTCGGCACGACACCCAATGGTTTCTATCGGGAGATGCGTTTGAACAAAGCCAATAACCTCTTGCTGAACACCACGATGAGCGTGCGCGAGATCGGTTTGGCTTGCGGGTTTTCCAATGGGTTTTCGACCCTGTATAAGGCATTTTTTGGCATTACGCCTTTCGCTCTGCGCAAATCACGGCGCGTATCCCAGTCACGGCAGCAGCGTGGGAAATCCGTACGATAGCGGTGGAGAATAGAGCGTGCAGGCTGGCGTTTTTGATGCATTTATTGTCGCCTTGATGTGGCAGAATTCGACCATGCAGTTCGTCCAGTCAAGCTCAGGAGGCACATGATGAGCGATCTTCCCAACAAGGCCCGCGTGGTCATTATCGGCGGCGGCGTGATCGGCTGTTCGGTCGCCTATCACCTGACCAAGCTGGGTTGGAAGGATGTGGTGCTGCTGGAGCGCAAACAGCTGACCTCCGGCACCACCTGGCACGCCGCGGGCCTGATCGCCCAGCTGCGCGCCACTGCCAACATGACCAAGCTCGCCAAATACAGCCAGGAGCTTTATGGTGCGCTGGAAGAAGAAACCGGCGTTGCCACCGGCTTCAAACGGTGCGGTTCGATCACCGTTGCCCTGACCGAAGAACGCAAGGAAGAAATCTTCCGCCAGGCCGCGATGGCGCGGGCATTCGGCGTTGAGGTCGAAGAAATCTCGCCTGAGGAAGTTAAAACCCGCTATGAGCACCTGAACGTCGGCGACGTGACTGCCGGCGTGTGGCTGCCCAAGGACGGGCAAGGCGATCCGGCTAATATTGCACTAGCCTTGGCCAAAGGCGCCCGCCAGCGCGGCGCGCTGGTCAAGGAACGGATCAAGGTTACTGGCATCTCCAAGGACGGCCGCCGAGTTACCGGCGTCGATTGGGCCAGCGATGATGGCCAGTCCCAGGGCCACATCAAGGCGGACATGGTGGTGAACTGCGCCGGCATGTGGGGCCACGAGGTTGGCCGCATGGCGGGCGTCAACGTGCCGCTGCATGCCTGTGAACACTTCTATATCGTGACCGAAGCCATTACCGGCCTGACCCAGATGCCGGTGCTGCGCGTTCCGGACGAATGCGCCTACTACAAGGAAGATGCGGGGAAAATCCTGCTCGGTGCGTTTGAGCCGAACGCCAAACCCTGGGCGATGAACGGCATCCCCGACACGTTCGAATTCGACCAGCTGCCTGAGGACTTCGATCACTTCGAGCCGATCCTGGAAGCCGCCTGCAATCGGATGCCGATGCTGGCTGAGGCAGGCATCCACACCTTCTTTAACGGTCCCGAGAGCTTCACTCCGGATGACGCCTACCACCTTGGCTTGGCGCCCGAGATGGACAATTTCTGGGTCGCTGCAGGTTTCAACTCAATCGGTATTCAGTCGGCGGGCGGTGCTGGCATGGCGCTGGCGCAGTGGATGGAAGATGGCCAGAAACCGTTCGACCTTGGCGACGTGGACATCTCCCGCATGCAGCCGTTTCAGGGTAACAAGCACTACCTGTTCGAGCGCTCCAAGGAGACGCTGGGCCTCTTGTATGCTGATCACTTCCCCTACCGTCAAAAGGCCACCGCTCGCGGCGTGCGCCGCACCCCGTTCCACCACCACCTGCTGGAGCAGGGCGCGGTGATGGGTGAAATCGGCGGCTGGGAACGCGCCAACTGGTTTGCCAATGAGGGCCAGGAACGCGAATACCAGTACAGCTGGAAACGCCAGAACTGGTTTGAGAACTCTGCAGCTGAACACAAGGCAGTCCGTGAAAACGTTGGCATGTACGATATGTCCTCCTTTGGCAAAATCCGGGTCGAAGGCCCGGATGCGGAGAAATTTCTGAACTACATCTGCGGCGCCAACCTGTCGGTTCCGGCGGGCAAGATCGTCTACACCCAGTTCCTGAACACCCGCGGCGGGATTGAGGCCGATGTGACCGTCACCCGCCTGTCGGAGACTGCCTATCTGGTGGTGACCCCGGCAGTGACCCGTCTGGCCGACCAGACCTGGATGATGCGCCACGTGGGCGACCACCGGGTGGTGATCACCGATGTGACCGCAGGCGAAGGCGTGCTGGCAGTGATGGGCCCGAACGCCCGCAAGCTGCTGCAGAAAGTCTCGCCCAATGATTTCTCGAACGAGGTGAACCCCTTTGGCACCGCGCAGGAGATCGAACTAGGCATGGGCCTCGCCCGCGTCCACCGCGTGACCTATGTGGGTGAACTCGGCTGGGAAATCTATGTCGGCGCCGACATGGCGGGCCACGCGTTCGAAACGCTGCACGAGGCGGGTCAGGACATGGGGCTTAGGCTCTGCGGCATGCACATGATGGACAGCTGCCGGATCGAGAAGGGCTTCCGCCACTTCGGCCACGACATCACCTGCGAGGACAATGTGATCGACGCCGGCCTCGGCTTTGCGGTGAAGACCGACAAGGACGACTTCATCGGCAAGGCAGCAGTGCTGGAGCGTAAAGAAACCGGCCCCAGAAACCGCATGGTTCAGTTCAAACTGACGGATGCCGAGCCGCTGCTGTTCCACAACGAGCCGATCATTCGAGACGGTGAGTATGTGGGCTACCTTAGCTCCGGCAACTACGGTCATACCCTTGGTGCTGCCATCGGCATGGGTTACGTGCCCTGCGACGGTGAAAGTGCAGCAGATGTACTGAACTCCAGCTATGAGATTGACGTTTGCGGCGTGAAGGTGAAGGCCGAGGCCTCCCTTAAGCCCATGTATGACCCGAAATCAGAACGGGTTAAGCAATAGAAACGCCCGATCTTTTGACCGATATGACGTGTTACTAGGGGAGGGTGCGTGCGATATTCGCGCACCCTCCCAACAGCCCGAAGTAAAGCTGGCGGACAAAGACGACATCAACACCTTTGGCAGTATCACCCCTGTTCATTGCCAACCGACCTGTCATAAACGCGGCTCAGGGAGATTTTACGAAGATGCCGCAGCCTGAGAACAAAGACACGCCACAGGGCCTCGCCTTTGCCGTTTCCGCCTATCTGATGTGGGGCTTTCTGCCACTCTATATGAAGGCGCTGGCACATATGCCCGCAGCAGAAGTGGTCGCCCATCGGGTGATCTGGTCGGTGCCCGTTGCGGGTGCTCTGCTCATTATCCTGCGCCGGACCCGCGACCTACGTGCGGCACTTACCTCCCCGAGAGTGTTGATGATGGGCGCGGTAACAGCAGCACTGATTTCCGTGAATTGGGGCATCTATGTCTGGTCTATCGCGACCGGCCATGCGTTGGATGCGGCTCTTGGTTATTATATCAATCCGCTGTTCAGCGTCATGCTTGGTGCTGTGCTGCTGGGCGAGCGCCTGTCGCCTGCCCAATTGGTTGCGATCGGTTTGGCAGCACTGGCGGTATTGGTGCTCGCGCTAGATGCGGGTCGGCTGCCCTGGGCGGCAATCGGGCTGACGCTCAGCTGGGGCTTTTACGCGTTTTTCAAGAAATCTCTACCGGTTGGTCCCAACCAGGGATTCATGCTGGAGGTGCTGATCCTAACACCCCCGGCACTGGCGTATTTGGCATATCTGACGGTCACTGGCGGTGCCCATTTTGGCGGCGACTTCAGTGACACGGCGTTGTTGTTGGGGTGTGGTGTGGTGACGGCGGTGCCGCTGATTACCTATGCCAATGGTGCCAAGCTGCTGCGCCTATCTACGATCGGCATTCTGCAATATATCGCGCCCACCATGATCTTTCTGGCTGCGGTCTTTGTCTTTGGCGAGGAGTTCGGTCGCGCGCGGATGATCGCTTTCCCGATGATCTGGCTCGCGCTGGTGATCTATTCCGTTTCGCTGCTGCGCCAGATGCGTCGCGCCTGACGGATCGCAAGGCGCCGAGAGTTCGGCGTTGATTGTCTGTGCCAGAGTGTCAGCCCAAAGCGTATATGCCATGGCTGAAGGGTGATACCCGTCTGGTGCGGCCAGCGTTGGATCGGGCGGTATTGTGAAGGGCAGGTGTACGACATTTGGATCCTGTGCGGCCAGTTTGGCCAGCACCCGGTCCAGCCGCGTTGCATGCCGTCCTAGAACCCAGGCCAGCGGGTTGGGAAGGGCGGGAAAATCCGCCATGGGCGGCACACCGGACAGGATCACCAGTGTTACCCCAAAACGGTCACGCAGAAGTCTGATCAGGGCTGACTGTTCCATGTGAAACCGTCGCCGTCGTGCAAGTCGCGTCACATCGTTCACGCCAAGTGCCAAGATCGCGACGTCGAATGTCTGTGGTGGAAGCGCGCGCACCCGCGCCAGTGCATCGGCGCTGCGATGTCCGGTTGTCGCCTCCAGTCGCCAGGTCAGATGCCGCCCAGTCGTCAGTTTCTTGGTCAATTGGCCGCAGAGCGCGTCATCCTGTCGGCCGACACCAACCCCTGCGGCAGAGCTATCGCCGACAATCAGCAGACGCAGAGGTGCGCCACGCCCCAACTGCCCAAACCGTGGCCCCCAGGGTTCAGGCAGACGTAGCGCCCTGCGCCGCACGTTGATTGCCTGCACGACCAGCAATGGCAGCAGTACGATCCGAGCGATATGGTCCAGGCCGATCAGCTGAGCGCCGATTGATAGTGCAGAAACCGAGGATCCGAGGTGACCCGCGCCATGATTGCTTCCCGCAAGACCCCAATGCTTTTGTAAGGGCGCATCACCACTTCGAACTGGGCAATCAGCCCGTCTGAATTCAGGGTGATCAGATCAACGCCGACCGCATCGAACTCTCCGATCTTGCACTGGAATTCCAAGGCCCAGTCATCGCCACTTCCCATGATGCGACGGTAACGAAAATCGCCGAAAATTTGACCGACGTGCCCCAGAATGGCTGCGACCGGAGCGCGACCGGTCCAGATTTTCCAATAGGTCGGTGGCAGAAACTGCACATCTTCGGCCAGCAGGCTAGCAATCTGACTGTCATCACCTTTGGCAACGACTTCATGCAGCCTGCTGATGGTTGGATGAGTCATGCGTCACCTTTCAGACCAGGGAACCCGCGAAGAATGCGAATGTGAAGATGTCACCACCCTGCCGATCCACCCAAGCACCGGCAAGCGCGACGTTGCGATACCTTGCCCTGCGGGCAACGGGCCGCTAGGGACGCGAGCATGACAGTTTCTAGCGATTATACTCCGCCGACAGATCCCCTGGACATCCTGCATCATGACGCCCAGCTTCTGGTGGTGAACAAGCCCCATGGTCTGCTCAGCGTACCGGGCCGGGGGGAGCATCTTGCGGATTGTCTTCTGAGTAGGCTGCAGGCTGTCTTTCCGGAGGCGCTTCTGGTGCATCGGCTGGATCGTGATACCTCCGGTGTGATGGTGTTCGGCGTCACTCCACATGCCCAGCGGCATCTGTCCATGCAGTTCGAAAAGCGGAGTGCGAAGAAAGCCTATGTGGCGCGGGTTGACGGTCGGCTTGAACCGCGCAGCGGAACCGTAGATCTGCCGCTCATCGTGGACTGGCCCAATCGCCCGCGCCAGATGGTCTGCCACGACACCGGCAAGGAGGCCGTGACTGACTGGCGGGTGATGAAATACGAAGACACGGCAACACGTGTGCGTCTGACGCCCAAGACCGGGCGGTCGCATCAGCTGCGGGTGCATATGCTGTCTCTGGGCCACGCCATTTTGGGCGATCCGCTTTATGCAGAGGGGCACGCATTGGATCACCCGCGTATGATGCTGCATGCCGAGGAGCTACGGATCAAACATCCTGACAGTGGCGAATCGATGAAGTTTCGCGTCAAGGCCCCGTTCTGAGGCCGACCGTACTTAGACGCTGATACGCAGCCAGCCCGGTGGCAGGATATCGGGATTGTTCAGTTTCGGATCGCCAAACCATTTTGCCGGACCGGCGACGCGGCGGTCCGGTGTCTGGTTCAACCAGGCTGCCCACCAGGAAAACGAGCTGTTGCCGATGATGTTGTGTTTGCACAGGCTCATCAGGCGCATGTCCTCATAGTCGGTATCAGCGCCGTTGAAATCCACCACAACCTTGTCACAGGGCAGGGGCAGGTTTTCCTTTGCCCACTGTGGATCATCCGAGAAGACATAAACCGTTGGCTGTCCCTCCAGCCCGTCCAGAACCTGCGCCAGTGCGGCCTCGTAATAGGCTTGATCGCATAGCACATGCGCCGCAAGGGTCAGATAATCGCCCCGGCGCACGTGCAGTGAAATCGCGTTGGTCTCGCCGATCCGTGCCGCCATCTCCGCGTTTTGCTGATTTGAATATTCAGGGAAGGTGAAATCCCGCCGGATGCGCTCGGCACTTTGTGCGAAATAGCGCTCGCTTTGCCAGTAGCCATGCAGGTAGCTGTTGTCGCTCCAGTCTACGAAATCCGGATTGTAGCCCAGGCCAACCTCTCGGCGTAACTTCGGCCCGGTGCCTAGGTGCTGGCCCAAACCACGCCATAGCGCGTAACCCAGCGGAGCGCGTTGGCGCAACGGTGGCCAGATGTCCGGTGTGGCCAGGTCAAGATCGAAGACGCGCGTCAGCACACCCTCACCGCGCAGCTCGGCGCCGCGACTGTCAAGCGCAAGTGACACGCCAAGCCGATCTGCCAGCGCACGCCCGGCAGCGTATTGGAACATCTGATTGCCCAGTCGGCCATGCAGGCGGGTGATGATCATGGTTGGTCCCTCGGAGCGATATGCAGCGTTGATAGGCGCCATGGGCTGTCATGACCAGACCCGGTCGGTCTCATCCGCCGGATCGCGCCTGCCAGTCGCTGTAGGCTGCAACGCCAAAATCCATATCCGGGTCGTCAGTCATCGGCGCCAGAAACTCGATCGAGTGCCCGTCCGGATCCTTGAAGTAGATCGACAGCGCAGGCATCCAGCCCAGCACCACCGGTTCCTCCGTCGGGGCTCCGTGAAAATCAAGTGGTGTGATCCCGGCATCAGACAGCCGGTCGCAAATGCCATCAAGTGCCGGTATCGTGGTTCGAAACGCCATGTGCAGTCGCATACCCATCGGGGCTGAGCCACCCGACCACAGCCCCAGCATCCCCTGTGACTGCCCGCCGACCCAGTAAAATGCGACCTGCCGTTCGGGCAGGCAACGCGCAAGCTCCAACCCGATAGTTTCACCATAAAACGCCATAGCAGCGTCTAGGTTTTTCACGGGCAGGTGGGTTTCGTAAATACCGGTCAAGGTGGTGCTGATACCGGTTTTGACGACGGGGACAGGCGTCTCATGGATCATTCTGCGTCTCCTGTGAATGGTCATTTTCCCTACCCTGCAAGCTCAAGTCAGGTTTAGATCAAGAAGTATGTGATCTCCGTCGGTGCTTTTTTGATGCCGCTTGGACGTGGCCTCTCTCTACTCAGCGGGGCTGATAGAGAGCCATTCAATCGCAGTCGCGGGTTGCTAGGGTCTTGACCACGACGGGTGGAACCGCCTAAGGCTGAAACAGGGTCGGAGCCCTGCCGCTCGCGGTTGACAAGACCATGGTGAACCTCCGTCTGTAGATTTCCTGTCTTTCGCCCATCGATATGATGCGCCAATGGCAATGCGGGCTCCATGTTTTCGGCGCATCTTGTTGATTGGACAAGAGGCAAGAATGACGACCAACCCAGAAGATCTTCCGACCATCGGGAGCCTGAAGCAACAGGCCCGCAATCTGCGGCAACAGTTGCAGGCCCGTAATCTCACCCTGACACATAGCGCCGCGCTTGAGATGGTGGCTCGGCAATACGGCTACAAAGACTGGAATACGATCAGCGCCAAGGCGGACAGACCGCGCCCCAATATCCCGCAACAGACACTACGTGTCGGGCAGACGCTGCGGGGCAGTTATCTTGGTCAGGCCTTCACTGCTGAGCTGCGCGGGCTGCAGGTGTTTGGTGAGGGAGCACGCCGACGTGTGACCCTGCATCTGGAAGAACCGGTGGATGTCGTGAAATTCGACAGTTTCTCCGCAATGCGTCAGCGGATTAGCGGCACCATCGGATGGGACGGTCGCTCGGCTGAGCGGACCTCAGATGGTGTGCCCCAGCTGGTGCTGGAATTGCCTGACTGGAGCCGTTTCACCTGAAACCAGCCCGAAAATACCAAAGAGCCGCCCTTGTGGGCGGCTCTTATCGTTAAGGTTTGCGGTTTGGTATGGGCGTTATTCGTCGGCCCAGCCACCGACGGCTTTCACCTCCAGGAAATCCTCAATCCCCCAGCTGCCGCCCTCGCGGCCATTGCCGGATTGTTTCATCCCACCAAACGGCGACCCGGCGGAACGCGACTTGCCGTTCATCTCGATCATGCCAGCACGCAGCTTGCGGGCCATACGGTTGGCACGAGCGGGATCTTGTGTCTGAACATAGTTGGTCAGACCATAGGGCGTGTCATTGGCAATCTCGATGGCGTCCTCTTCGCTCTCGAAGGGGATGATTGACAGCACCGGGCCAAAAATCTCTTCACGAGCGATGGTCATCTGGTTATTCACATCGGCAAAGACGGTTGGTTTGACATAGAAACCTTGGTTTAGCCCATCCGGACGACCAGTGCCGCCAGCAACCAGTCGGGCGCCTTCGTCGATGCCCTTCTGGATCAGGTCCTGGATCTTGCCCCACTGCAGTTCGTTGACCACGGGACCGATGTGGCGACCTTCGCTGAAGGCGGGGCCAACCTCGACCTTGTTGGCAACAGCGGCAGCTTCTTCGACGGCTTTGTCGTAGATGCCTTTCTGTACCAGCATGCGGCTTGGCGCGTTGCAGCTTTGACCGGTGTTGTTCATCATATGCAGCACGCCGCGCTTGACCGCTTTCTCATCGGCATCGTCAAAGATCACGTTGGCACCCTTGCCACCGAGTTCCAGATGAACCTTCTTCAGCGTATCCGCCGCAGCCTTGGAAATCGCAGTGCCTGCGCGGGTCGAGCCAGTGAAGGACACCATGTCCACATCGGGATGGCTAGACAGCTGGGTCCCCACGCCGGTGCCGTCACCGTTCACCAGATTGAAGACACCGGCAGGGAAACCGGCCTTGTCCATCATCTCGGCAAAGATCATCGCGTTCAGAGGGCTTTGCTCGGACGGTTTCAGAACCATGGTGCAGCCGGCGATGGCTGCGGCGCCTACTTTCAGGGTGACCTGATTCATCGGCCAGTTCCATGGTGTGATCAGCGCCGCCACGCCTACAGCCTCGTGGATGATGCGATCATTGGGGGCATGGTCGCCCAGAGGGGCATCGAAGGAAAACGCCTTCGCCGCCTTGATAAAGTTGCGCAGGTGCCAACTGCCTGCGCCTGCCTGCTGGGTGCGGGCCATGTCGATTGGCGCACCCATCTCGACGCTCATTGCCTGCGCCAGATCTTCGGTGCGGCTCTCGTATACTTCGATCAGTTTTTCGACCAGCGCGATACGCTCTTCAACCGGCGTAGCCATCCAACCCGGCAGGGCGGTCTTGGCTGCGGCGACAGCGGCATTTGTATCCGCTGCATCGCCGAGGGAAATGACGGCACAGGGCGCCTCAGTCGAGGGGTCGATCACTTCAAAATCGTTAGGTGCAGCAGGGGCGACCCATTGGCCGTTGATGTAAAAATCACGTTTCTCGATCATCTGTCGATCTCCCGGATATCAGGGTGTGACGGGGCAAAACCCCGCAATTGGCCGCCACTCTGTCACCGGTGTTTCGGATGGGCAAGGGGTGAATGAATAATTTGATCAAATTACTGAGGTGGACGAAAATCCACTATTTTGCGCTGTTCTGGGACAGCTGCGCGATATCATCGATTGCCGCACACGCACGTCCCGAACGGGTCAGATTGACGCGTGAGTTGATCTTTTCGACTGCTTGCCGCCTAACAAGGGTTTAACCTGCGCGTCGAGTGGTTAGGTTATCGATCAGAGAGTAGTCATTTGACAGCAGAGGAGAGACCCATGGGTTTGCGTATCAATGATGTGGTTCCGAATTTCACCGCAGAAACCGATCAGGGCACCATTTCGTTTCACGATTGGATTGGTGACAGCTGGGCGATTCTGTTCTCCCACCCCAAGGATTTCACTCCGGTCTGCACCACGGAATTTTCGGCCGTGGCGCAGTTGTCCGATGAATGGGCTGCCCGCAACACCAAAGTAATCGGCGTGTCGGTTGATGGTGTCGAAGACCACAAAAAATGGAAAACGGACATCGAAAGCTACGGCAAAGCTGCGGCAGGTTTCCCGATCATCGCCGACGAAGGTCTCGCGGTATCCAAGGCTTTCGACATGTTGCCCGCCGAGGCCTATTTGCCCGATGGCCGGACGCCCGCAGACAGCGCCACTGTGCGCTCGGTCTTTATAATCGGCCCGGACAAGCAACTGAAACTGTCGATGACTTACCCAATGACTGTGGGCCGCAATTTTGCCGAGATCCTGCGCGCGTTGGACGGTCTGCAGATGTCTGGCAAAGGCGTTGCAACGCCCGCAAATTGGGTGCCGGGCGAGGATGTAATCATTCCACCGAGCGTATCGAATGAGGATGCGAAGGCCAAATTTGGTGAGTTTGAAACCATCTTCCCCTACCTGCGCAAGACCAAAGCGCCGGACTGAATCTGCGGCTGCACAGGCAGCCCAGGAATTGAACCAAAGTGAAGGAAGGGGTCAGGCGGCCCCTTTTTTCGTGGGCTGGACTGATGGTTCAGCTGCGTTGCGGGCGCAAGGCGACCTGGGCGCGATAAAGCAAACGTTTCAGCTCACGCGCAAGCTTGCCCCCGACAGGGCGGGATTGGATGGTTGATCCCCCCAAAGCGGCTGTTTCCTCCGACACGCCGTTTGGCGATACCGTGTGGATTGTTTGGTCGTGAACCCAGTGCATTTGCAGGAAGGTATCAACCGGCCTGTCCAGAACCTTAGTTGCGGTTAGCAGCCGGGCGGCAGCGGTCTTGCCAACCACCTGCGCGACGGTCTGCAGACCTATGCGCCGAGGCAGGAACAACTGCGCCGCTCCATGCGCGGCAATCACCGTGCTGGCTGTTTCGCGCTGTTTGGCGGGCAGGCGGATCATGCTGTCCGGGCCTGCATGGCTGTCAATCAAGGCAAGTACATCCCGCCAGATCCCGGGATCAGTTGCCATGTCATCCTCAACGATCAAGCCGTAGTCGTCGATGCCATTGGCGATCAGCTGCCAACACTTGCGATGCGACAGAAAACAGCCGACCTCCCCGCCGCTCAGCGGGAATGGGTAATGCGGCGCATGAAGATCACCGGTACGTATTGCAACATCGCTTGCGGCCATCACGGCGCGGCCGTCTACCGCCTCAACCACCTGAGCATGTGGCAAATCAGCCAATAGGCGCGCCACGTTGGGGGCGCGTTTCTGATCGCCTGCCATATGAATGATATAGGATCGCATGCGTCCAGAGGTAGCGATCTTGGCGAAGGGTGAAAAGGGGGGCGCGCAACCTCCAGCTGATGAAACAGAAAAACCCCGCCATTTCTGGCGGGGTTTCTATGCTCAAAGAGAGAAGAACAGATTATTCTGCGTCTTCTTTCTTCTCGGCTTTGATTTCTTCACCGGTTTCCTGATCCACGATTTTCATGGACAGGCGGACCTTGCCGCGATCATCAAAGCCCAGCAGCTTCACTTTCACTTCCTGGCCTTCCTTCAGAACGTCCGAAGGGTGATTCAGGCGGCGGTTTTCGATCTGGGACACATGCACCAGACCGTCGCGCTTGCCGAAGAAGTTCACGAAGGCGCCGAAGTCGACGATCTTCACGACCTTACCGGTGTAAACGGCGCCTTCTTCAGGCTCTGCCACGATCGAGTGGATCATGTCATAGGCCTTCTGGATCGCGGTGCCGTCGGCCGATGCAATCTTGATCACGCCGTCATCGTTGATGTCGACTTTCGCGCCGGAGGTTTCCACAATCTCGCGGATGACCTTACCACCGGAGCCGATCACTTCACGGATCTTGTCGGTCGGGATCTGCATGGTCTCAATGCGGGGCGCATGAACGGAGAACGCATTGGTTTCCGACAGAGCCTTGGCCATTTCGCCGAGGATGTGCAGACGCCCGTCTTTGGCCTGATCCAGTGCTTTTTCCATGATCTCAGGCGTGATGCCTGCAACCTTGATGTCCATCTGCAGCGAGGTGATACCCTTGTCGGTACCCGCCACTTTGAAGTCCATGTCGCCGAGGTGGTCTTCGTCGCCCAAAATGTCCGACAGGATCGCGTAAGAGCCGTCATCTTCCAGGATCAGACCCATCGCAACACCGGCAACCGGTGCCTTCAGCGGGACGCCTGCGTCCATCATGGACAGTGAACCACCACAGACCGATGCCATCGACGAAGAGCCATTGGATTCGGTGATCTCAGACACCACGCGAATGGTGTAGGGAAAGTCGGTCGGCGCAGGCAGAACCGCCTGCAGGGCGCGCCATGCCAGCTTACCATGACCGATTTCACGACGGCCCGGGGAGCCGACACGACCCACTTCACCAACCGAGTAGGGAGGGAAGTTGTAGTGCAGCAGGAAGTTGGATTTGAAATTGCCGTGCAGCGCGTCGATGAACTGCTCGTCGTCACCGGTGCCCAGCGTGGTCACGGCCAACGCCTGGGTTTCGCCACGGGTGAACAGCGCCGAACCGTGGGTCCGCGGCAGCATGCCGGTTTCCGACTCGATGGCGCGGACGTCAGTGGTCGAACGCCCGTCGATCCGCTTGCCGGTCTTGACGACGTCGCCACGCAGAATGCCAGCTTCCAGCTTTTTCAGGGCGGAGCCGAGGTTGGCATCTTCCAGCTGTTCTTCACTCAGCGAGGTTTTGATCGCTTCGCGGGCAGCGGCAACAGCGGCGGTGCGCTCCTGCTTGTCGGTGATCGCGAATGCGGCACGCATCTGCTCTTCACCAGCGGCTTTCACGGCGGCGAACAGCTCGGAATAGTCGGCGGGCTGGAAGTCAAACGGCTCTTTCGCCGCTTCTTCCGCCAAAGAGATGATCAGGTCGATCACCGGCTGGATCTGCTCGTGTGCGAATTTCACCGCACCCAGCATTTCTGCTTCGGTCAGCTCATAGGCTTCGGATTCAACCATCATCACGGCATCTTTGGTGCCGGCGACAACCAGATCCAGACGCTGATCAGGGTTCAGGCGCAGGTCCTGCATGTCATCAACAGTCGGGTTCAGAACGTACTCGCCGCCCTCAAAGCCAACGCGCGCAGCAGCGATTGGACCCATGAAGGGCGCGCCGGACAGGGTCAGCGCCGCGGAGGCTGCGATCATGGCAACCATGTCGGGATCGTTGACCAGATCGTGGCTTAGCACGGTGCACATCACCAGAACTTCGTTCTTGAAACCGGGAACGAACAGCGGGCGGATCGGACGGTCGATCAGGCGCGCAGTCAGTGTTTCTTTTTCGGTTGGGCGTGCTTCACGCTTGAAAAAACCACCGGGGACCTTGCCCGCAGCGTAGTATTTTTCCTGATAGTGCACGGTCAGGGGGAAGAAGTCCTGACCCGGTTTTTGCTGGCGGGCAAAAGTGACGTTTGCCATAACCGAGGTCTCGCCCAGGGTGGCAATCACGGTGCCATCTGCCTGACGGGCGACCTTGCCGGTCTCCAGTGTGAGCGTCTCTTCGCCCCACTGCATCGATTTCTTTGTAACGTTAAACATTCAGCTTATCCTAGCTGGGAGCACTCCCGGGCGTATCCCGGGTCTCCCGTTTGATGTGGCGGCCCCATTGCCGCCGACCCCTCTCTATCTTTCTTTCGACTGCCGGGGTCTTGGCAGCACGTCTCAGATAGGCCGCCATTACAGGATTTTTGCACAGATTGAAAGGGCAAGCGCTGGTGCTGCCCCTTCACAGAGCTTTGACGTTCCGCCCGCTACCACAGGGTGCATCTGCGCCGATGGCGGTTTGTAAAATACCGATGCGTTAACCGGATCCTCAGCGTTTTTATGAAAACTTTGCGCACCCCAGAAGGGCAAGACACCGTCGACCCCATCACGAATAAATAGGTGCTGAATGAACGATTGGACCTCCGGCTATGTTGCCGAGCTCAACTACACGCATGATTTCTTTCATGAGATGACGCCATCGCGCCTGGCGTTTGCTGCGCTGTCGCGGGGGCATCGGCACGGGTTGGACGACAGCGGCCTGACCTATTGTGAGTTGGGGTGTGGGCAGGGTTTCACCGCCAATCTTCTGGCAGCTGCAAACCCGCATGTTGATGTGCATGCGATGGATTTCAACCCTGCGCACATCGCTGGTGCACAGCGACTGGCGCAGGAGGCCGCAGTGCCCAATGTCACCTTCTACGAAAGGTCCTTTGAGGATTTCGAGGAGGAGGCAAACTTGCCAAACAGCTTCGACGTGATTGCGCTCCATGGCGTCTACAGCTGGGTGTCGCGTGAAAATCAGGAGCGCATCTCTGGCTTCATCGCTCGCCGCCTGAAACCGGGTGGGCTGGTCTATATCAGTTACAACACGCAACCTGGCTGGGCACCGTCGATGCCATTGCGTCGTTTGCTGACGGATCGTGCGGCGCAGAGCACCGGACCGCTGGAGCAGCGTATTGATGAGGCCTTGGGGTTTGCAGAGCAATTGAAGCAGGCCGGCGCGGGCTTCTTTGCCTCCAATCCGGGTCAGTTGACCCGGCTGAGCGAGATGAAATCTATGCCGCGGAACTATCTGGCGCATGAGTTTTTCAACAAGGATTGGACCCCGTTCCATTTTGCCGATGTTGCAGAAGATCTGGCGCAAGCAAAGCTGGAGTTCATGGGCGCGGCGAATCCTCTGGACCACATCGACGATATTTGTCTTAGCGCGCCACAGCGGGCGCTGCTGGCAGAAGAAAGCAATTCGATCAGGCGCGAGGGATTGCGCGATATTTTGTTGAACGAGCAGTTCCGTGCGGATGTTTTTGTACGGGGATGGCTGCCACAGACGCAACGTGGCGGCGTAGGAGGGTGGTTCCAGACCCCCTTCGCGCTGGCGCGCCATTACGGGACTGGCCCGTTGAAAATCAGCTGGCGCAGGGGTGATGTCGCACTGGAAGCGAGTCAGTACGAGCCTGTATTGCATGCCTTAGCCGATGGGCAACACACCGTTCGCGCCTTGCTGGAGCAGGGGGTATTCTCGGATATGACCTGGGGCGACATCACGCGGATGCTGACGATCCTGACTGGTGCGGGGTATATCGTGCCCTGTTTGCCGCAGACAGGATACGCGGATCGGATTGCGCGGTGTCGCGACTTCAATATGGCGGTCTGCAAGAATGCTGAAGATAGCGAGCGTTTGGGGTTCCTTGCATCCCCGGCGACAGGCGGCGGTGTTGCGGTTGACCGAATGGAGCAGCTGTTCCTGCTGGCTCAAAGCGAGGGGCAGCAGACGCCACATGATTGGGCGGCCTTCGTCTGGCGGATCCTTGAGCCCCAGGGACAGCGGTTGGAACAGGACGGCCGGGTGCTGGAACTGGCTGAGGAAAATCTTGCCGTCTTGCGCGCCCGCGCCCATGCTTTTGCGGCGCGGCGCCTGAAAATTCTTACAGGTCTTGGCGTGAGCTTGGTCGACGAATCGCCATCGCAAATCGAGATGGCCCATCCTGCGGCGGAAGCCTCGTCAAAGCGCGGCGCCGTCGCCTAGCAGTTCATTGATCCGCCACTGCAACGAAAAACGCCCGCAGCCAAAAGGTGCGGGCGTTGATCTTCAATCGTCCGGTCGTCGCGATTAGCGACGGATGCCGAGACGTTTGATCAGGTCCTGATAGCGGGCCACGTCTTTGCCTTTGGTGTAGTCCAGCAGCTTACGGCGCTGAGCAACCATTTTCAGAAGGCCACGACGACCGTGGTTGTCCTTCTTGTGGGTTTTGAAGTGCTCGGTCAGGGTGTTGATGCGCGAGGTCAGGATTGCAACCTGGACTTCCGGGGAACCGGTGTCGCCGTCTTTGGTTGCGAATTCTTTCATCAGGCGGGCTTTGTCTTCAGCAGTGATCGACATCGGGGTCTCCTTTGAAGGTTTGTGTGAATGGCGCAGGCCGGGATGTCGTCCAGCACAGGCCCATGGAGGCGTCTCGGGCGATGCAGTTTTCCGCAGAAGGTCGCAGCGCCGTTGAACAGGCCGCGCATATACGCAGATTCTTTGGAAATAGCAAAAGGTTTTGGCGACCTGACCTCTGACTGCGCATCAGATGCGGCACCGGGCAGTCCCGGATTAGCCGAGCGTTAACCCGCCGCTCCCGGCTTCTTTGGCCATCACGCCAAAGCGGGCTGCGGCCTCTTGGTCTACGACCAGTATGTCGGATGCTGCCAGTTCTGCCGGGCCGGTCACGCGCAGCGCCTCCTCGCCATCTATGGTCACGATATGCTCACCGGGGGTATTTGGATTGCTGCTCACGTCAACGATAGGCGTGTCGGATCCAAATTTATCCCAGATAACAACCAGCTGATCCTCATTGCTGTTGAAATCGGACAAATCAATAGGCGCAGTCGGATCCGTATTGGCCCCGTCTGCGTCTTCGCTGACATAAAAATCACCTGCACCAACGAGGATACTATCGGCGCCTGCGCCGGTGGTCACGATATCACCGGCTCCGGCAAGTATCGTGTCGTTGCCCTCACCGCCGTTCAGATAATCTGCGGTGTCGCCATCATCGTTGCCGACCAGACGATCATTGCCGGTACCGCCGAACAGCGTGTCCTGCCCCTGACCACCTGTCAGGTGGTCATCGTCGTCGTTCCCATGCAGCGCATCATGCCCGTCAGCCCCGACAAGCGTATCATTGCCCTGGCCGCCGTGGGCGTGATCATCGCCTGCACCGCCATCAAGCGTGTCTTCACCGAAGTGGCCAAACAGACTGTCGTCATTGTTGTTCCCAGCCAGCAGGTCGTCGCCATACTCTCCATGCAGCAGGTCATCTCCGTCGTCGCCCTGTAGCGTGTCGCTCCCCTCACCGCCATGCAGCGAGTCATTGCCATCGCCGCCTTGCACGCTGTCATCACCGGCGTAGCCGTTCAGCTGATCATGGCCAGCAAGGCCTTGCAGAAGATCGTCCGCATCACCACCGCCTAGCTGATCGCTTGCAGCGGTACCAGTAGAGACGAATGCGTCAAGGGAGACAGTTTCGCTGCCGCTGCTCTTTGCGGCATCATCATCGCTGCCGTCATTGACGTCAGAGGTATCCGGGTCATCGTCGCCCTCGTCAATCAACAAGATGCCACCAACAGCGGCGATCCCCAACATTGCAGCCAGCATCAACATTCCGGCGACCCCTCATGAAACACGCGGAATACCCGCATGATCAATATGATGCACGTATTGGTTGTATATCAAACCAAATCAGAAGCGATGGTTAGCAAGATCTTATGCCAGCTTGGGCAGCCAGGGTTCAGGTTTCTGGTCGTAGCGGATGTAGAGCGGGTGTTTGGGATGACCGGCCTTACTCAGTCCGAGATGAAACAACGGCTTACCGGTTTCGACGAGCGCTGTCGCAACATGGTCGCCTTGCTGACGAAACGCGCCATGGGTTCCCCAGGCACAGATCACCTGATCCGCCCAGGCCGCACCGTCCAGAATTATTCCCAGATTATCTGGTCCGACCGGGTCCGCCGCGCGTTTCATATCGCGCGGATCAGTGGCCCGAAAGGCAAAGATATTGGTCGCCCGAAATCCTCCATACCCCAAGGTGCGCGCGCGCCTCTCGCAGCGCTCAATGGTTGGATCGTTCTGGACCTCCGTGGCGGTAGACGGGTTGAGCATCACAAACATCACCCGTGTCCCCGCCGGATCCCAGACCCGGCTGAGGCTATATCGGTACTGCTCGCAGTCGGAATAGACCGCGGTTGAGGGCGCGTCGCCCTTGGTGTGGCTGCGATGGATCATGGCGCCCGTGGTGCCCAGACCTCGCGCCGCTGTCAACCGCAGGCTAGCGAACGAATACCCGGCTGGGGTGCAGTTCGCCGGATTTGTAGTGTCCGACCGCAATAGCCAAACCATCCAACGAGGCCCAGGCTTCCTCGCCGTATTCAACATCGGAGGCGAGCACCATTCCGGGATTGCCATTGCGCAGCTTGGCGGCGCCTTCAGGTGTGCAGGTCAGCTGGGGCAGATCGGCAAGCCCTTCCTCAAGCGGGCGCAGATAGCCATCAAGATCCGGCGATTTGGCCATCTCGTCCAGCGTCTCAAGGCTTATGCCATCCTCAGCATCAAACGGCCCCGACCAGGTTCGACGCAGGCATTTCACATGGCCGTGACATCCAAGTGTTGCACCCAGATCCCGTGCAACGGAGCGCACGTAGCCGCCTTTGCCGCAGGTCATTTCCAGTACGACATGGTCGTCATTGGGGCGGTCCACCAGAATCAGCTCCTCAACCCACAAGGGGCGGGCGGCCAGTTCGATCTCTTCACCGTCGCGAGCCAGTTTATAGGCGCGCTGACCATCGATTTTTACAGCTGAGAATTTTGGTGGGACCTGCATGATATCACCAAGGAACTGCGGCAGCGCCGCTATGATTTCATCGTCACTTGGCCGTGTTTCGCTGCGGGCGATCACTTCCCCTTCGGCGTCATCCGTGTTGGTTGCCTGACCGAGGCGCACAGTGAAGGTGTAGGCCTTCAGCGCATCGGTGATATAGGGCACAGTCTTGGTGGCTTCGCCGAGGGCGACCGCCAGAACGCCGGTTGCCTCGGGATCCAATGTACCGGCGTGACCCGCCTTCTTTGCATCAAAGGCCCAGCGGACCTTGTTGACAACCGCAGTGGACGTCAGCCCCGCAGGCTTGTCGACCACCAGCCAGCCGGAAATATCACGCCCTTTGCGTTTGCGTCCCATATCGTTCCCCAATGTCATCGTCGGTGAGAGAGGCGCGCGAGGTAGCCCAGCCATTCCGGGCTGTCAATCGCGGGAGGTCGCGAAACTGCGGACCGACTGCGACCGCGATGGGTTCGGCGCGTGTTTTGGGTTCAGTTGGTCGCCGCGTCGCTCTCCGTGCCATCCGCCACCACGCCCACCACCGGCCCCATCATGAATCCGGCATCACTGCGGTTGATCTGCGGGGCGTGTAGCCGCGAAATATTGCCATCAAAATACAGCGCGTTTGGCAGTTTCAGGTGATCCCGGAACAGGCTGCCAAACTGGTGAAACGTCACAGCGTTCTGCGAGATGGCAAAGACCACGCGCTGCCCGTCGGCGCTGGTCCCGACGCCGTTGCGAATAAAATACGAGGTCGAGTTCGGCAGAAATCGCGGGTGCAACGCGCCATCAATTACCAGCATCGGGCCGGATTGCGTGGCATAGCGGCATGGTGGGTTGGTTTCGGCAAAGGTCAGCGTTTCGATCACATCCGTGCGGGCAGCACCGATACACAGCACCCCGTTGGGCAGCAGTCCGAAATTTCCCGGACCGGGGGTTGTGATCAGACGCATCTCTTCCTTGTCGCCGTCCCGGTACAATCCGACGGGGGAGCGGTCGCGATGATACATACCGGCATTTGTGGCAAAGGGCAGTGTCTGTCCTTTGTCAGCCAGATCGGTTTCGATCGCCGAGAAATGACCGTAGACGTCTCCGGCGCCATCCTTCAGGAACAGGCGCAGCTCGTCCTTGGTCACGTCAACCTCGCAGATCGTGTAGCGGTTGTCGTCATAGGCGATGCTGCGGCAGTCCACCGCCACAGCAGGCGCGGCCCAGAGGGCCAGCGCCATAGCCACCGCCCAGCGAATCACTCGCCGATATCGCGGCGCACCGCGTCCTGCGACAGCATCCGCCGGGTGTCATCCATCCGGTCAAAGGTATCATCCAGCTGGAATCGCAGCTCTGGCGTGAATTTCAACGCCAGCTTTTTGCCGATCATACGGCGCAGTTCGCCCTTGTTGCGGGCCATCAGCTTGAGCGTGTCTTCCTGCCCTTTGCCACCAAGCGGCAGCACATAAGCCGTGGCAATGCGTAGATCGGGCGAAGTGCGAACCTCGCCGACAGTGATCGACAGCCGGTTCAGGTCGGGATCATGCAGGTCACCGCGTGCAAAGATTTCGGACAAGGCGCGGCGAATCAATTCGCCGACGCGGAGCTGACGTTGTGAGGGCCCTGAGCCCTCGTGGAGTTTGTTCTTAGCCATATATCCGATTTATGCCGAAAGCGGGGCTTTGCCAAGCGCAGCACAAGCGGTTAGGACAAAACCAGCCCGAAACAGACCACTCGCGATCCAGCGCAACACGAAGGACCCCTGACATGGCAGCTTCCCGCACAGACATACCCGGCATCGTGATCACCGGCGCCTCTGGGCGCATGGGGCAGATGCTGATCAAGACCATTGCGGATCATCCCCGCGCGCATCTGGTCGGTGCAGTGGAGCGGGAAGGTCACGATTGGGTCGGTCAGGATGTGGGGCTGGCCCTGGGCGGGTCTGAAATCGGCATCACAGTGACCGACGACGCGCCTGCGGCCTTCGCCAAGGCGCAGGCGGTGATCGATTTCACCAGCCCTGAGGCGACCATCGCCTTTGCCGGGATGGCCGCTGAGGCCGGTGTCGTCCATGTCATCGGCACCACCGGGATGAGCGATGCGCAGATTGCCCAGCTTGAACCGGCCTCGCGTCAGTCGGTGCAGATGCGGGCCGGGAACATGAGCCTGGGCGTGAACCTCCTTGTCCAGCTCACCAAAAAAGTCGCCGCCGCCCTTGATGAGGATTTCGATATCGAAGTGATTGAGGCCCACCACCATCACAAAGTCGATGCGCCCTCCGGCACCGCATTGATGCTAGGCGAAGCGGCTGCGGAGGGGCGCGGCGTGACACTCTCAGATGTCAGCGACAGCGGGCGCGACGGCATCACCGGCGCGCGCAAACGCGGTGATATCGGTTTCAGCGCGATTCGAGGTGGAGATATCGTCGGGGAACATGATGTGCTGTTTGCTGGTCAGGGAGAGCGTATCGTGCTGCGCCATATGGCCACCGACCGGGCGATTTTTGCACGTGGTGCAATCAAGGCCGCACTTTGGGGGCAGGGGAAGGAACCCGGCCAGTACGACATGCTGGATGTGCTGGGCCTGTGATCCTCAGAGCAGGGACGCAGAGCCACTGAAAGTCTCGAACCCTTCGGTGGTCTCAACCACCGAAGCCTCAAAATGGGCGATCAGCGGCATGACGTGGGGTTCCACCTCTTTCAGCCAGACCGGCCCATCATAAAATCCGTCCTTGATGCGTTCGCGGTCCGATAGCGTTGCAAAAGCGCGCATCCAGTGGACGACATCCGGATCCTCAAGATCGCGCAACGGGCCAAAAACCAGCATACCCGCGTCGCGCAATTCTGGCCTGTTCACCTGTTCAAAGAACTGAATAAAGGTTTCGCGTTTGCCGGGGTACAGTCTGTAGCGGCGGATCTCGATGATCAAGCGGGCCTCCTGCGGCGACATCATCAGAAATCGATGGCGATGCCTTTTTTCTCCCAGTCGCCATAGCGCGCCGGATCGGGGCCATCGCGACCGCCCAGCTCAACCGGGCGATTGGCCGCTTCGACCTCAGCGGCCTTGCGCCGTTCTGCAGCCTCTGCCAGCGCACGCAGTGCGGCAGGGGGCAGATTTTCGGTTTCGGTTTTTTCAGAGTCACTCATGCCGGGTTTCCTTATTATCGTTCTATGATATACGCCCGCGTCCGGCGGCGACAACCCATGGCGCTGCCGCCCGTGCATCAGGAGCCTCGTATGTCCAACGCAACCCAAGCCCGCCGCCGTGCCATTCACCTGCTGGATCAGGTGCTGGGAGAGGGCAAGCTGCTGTCCGAATGTTACGCAGCGGGGGCCTTGGACAAACTGCCAGCAGAGGAACGCGCCCGCACTCAGCGGTTGGCAACCGACACGCTTCGCAACCTGGAACGTGCCGACCGGATCCTGCAAAAGCACTTGAAGAAAGCGACGCCCCTGACGGTGCATAATGCCCTGCGGATCGGTACGGTTGAGCTGTGTCAGGGCGGTGCGGCGCACGGGGTTGTGAACGAGATGGTGGACATCATCGCGCGCCATCGCCGTCACGGTAAATTGAAGGGTCTGGTCAACGCGGTTCTGCGTAAGGTCGCGGAGCAGGGGCCGACCGAATGGGCGAAACTGCGGGTGCCACGCCTGCCGAAATGGCTGCGCAGCCCGCTGTCGCAGGCCTGGGGCGCACCGGCCATGCTGCAGATCGAGGCTGCCCATCTAGCAGGCGCACCGCTGGATCTTAGCCCCAAGCCCGGCGCGGATCTGTCAGCGCTTGAGGCGGTTTTGCTGCCGACGGGATCCTATCGGATCCACAATTCCGTTCAGGTCTCGGGCCTGCCCGGGTTTGCGACAGGGGATTGGTGGGTTCAGGACGCGGCAGCAGCTCTGCCTGCGCAAATTTTGGCGGCGAAACCTGGCGAATCGGTGCTGGATCTCTGCGCTGCTCCTGGGGGCAAAACGATGCAGATGGCGGCCTCCGGGGCGAATGTGACGGCCGTGGATCAGTCTGCCGGGCGGATGGCGCGGCTTTCAGAGAATCTTGAGCGTACGGGCCTTGAGGTCAGGGTGGTTGTCGGTGATGCGCTGGAACAGACTGGTCAATATGATGCAGTCCTGCTGGATGCTCCGTGTTCCGCTACGGGTACGATTCGCCGTCACCCTGATCTGCCCCACGCCAAAGACGGCAGCGGCTTTGGCGCGCTGATTGAATTGCAGGCGCAGATGCTTGCCCACGCCTGGAGCCTCGTGAAGCCGGGCGGTCGGCTAATCTATTGCACGTGTTCGCTGCTGCCAGATGAGGGCGAGTGTCAGGTTGAAGATGCGCTTGAGATGTTTCCGGATATGTCCGTCGGTGATCGGATCCGCGACATTGACGGCATTGACCCCGACTGGATAACCGAAGAAGGCGGGGTGCGCCTACGGCCTGACTACTGGTCCGATTTGGGCGGCATGGATGGTTTCTACATGGCCGAATTGCGCAAATCTGCGGCCTGACCTCAGGTCTTGGCGAGCCTTTGCCGGTCCGCCGCGCAGGCGCCCGCCTCATTATCGGTGACTTGGCCCGTAAGCGTCGCTATGCTCAGCCGAAAACGCCCCGGAAAAATTCTCTGGCGTGAGGCAAGAGAGCATGTCCCGATACGATAGAATGGCGCGGCGCGGCACCCGCCTGTTGAACCGATATTATGCACGGCGCTCTCGGCGGCAGCCGGGCGCAACCGCTTTTGTCTCGCAACCCGAGCCACGCACCATTGGCAGCTTCGCCCGCGGGCGTCAGCTGGTTGCAGGTAATCTTCTGTTTGCGGGATATTTGGTCGAATCTCCTACGACTGCGCTCTGGGATGTTGTGGCACCTGATCTTGCTTTTGATGCTGAACGCCACGGGTTTGCCTGGTTGGACGATCTGGCAGCCGTCGGGGATTTTCGCGCCCGGGAAAAGGCGCAACTCTGGGTCTGGGGGTGGATCGACACCCACGGCAATGGCAGTGGGCCGGGCTGGTCGCCTGATCTGACGGGCCGTCGGGTCATCCGCTGGATCAACCATGCGCTGTTCCTGCTGGCGGCCCGTACCGCCGATCAATCTGAAGCATTTTTCGGCGCCTTGTCCCGGCAGACATGGTTCCTGTCCCGCCGCTGGCAGGGGGCCTCCCCCGGCTTGCCACGCTTTGAGGCGCTCACCGGGTTGATCTATGCTGGCCTCGCCCTCAAGGGGCATGAGGATCAGGTTGACCCGGCCCTGAAGGCCCTGGCCGAAGAATGCGCCAGTCAGATTGATGAACAGGGAGGCCTGCCGACACGCAACCCGGAGGAGTTGCTAGAGGTTTTTACCCTACTGACCTGGGCTGCGGCGGCGCTACAGGATGCCGGACGCGGCGTCCCGCCTGCGCAACTGGCCGCAATTGAGCGTATCGCACCGACTCTGCGCACATTACGTCACGCCGATGGTGGTTTGGCACGGTTTCATGGCGGTGGTCGCGGGCTGGAGGGACGGCTGGATCACGCACTGGCTGCCAGCCACGTCACCACGCGTCACGCCGATGGGTTGGCAATGGGCTATGCGCGTTTGTCCGGGCGGCGCACCTCGGTGATCATCGACGCATCGGTCCCGCCCAAGGGGCGCGCCTCTTGGAATGGTCATGCCTCGACCCTAGCATTTGAGCTGACATCCGGTCGCCGACCGCTGATCGTCAACTGCGGCTCGGGCGAAACCTTCGGTGTTGAATGGCGGCGTGCCGGGCGGGCAACCCCGTCCCATTCCACGCTCTGTATCGAAGGGCACTCCAGCGCCCGACTGGCCCCGCCGGAACGCGGCAGTGGCCATGAGATTATGACAGAGGCGCCAGATAACGTGCCGCTGGATCTGTCTGATCTGGAAGATGGCTATCGCTTCCAGGGCGGGCACAATGGCTACGAGAACCATTTCGGCCTGACCCATGCACGCACGCTGGAGCTGGCGGTGGATGGCCGTGGTCTGGCCGGTGAGGACATGCTTTTGGCGCTGGATACCCGCAATAAACGCCGCTTTGACAAGGCAATGGATGCGCATTCTTTGGGTGGTATTGGCTTTGAGATCCGCCTGCATTTGCACCCGGATGTGGATGCAGCCCTTGACTTGGGGGGCGCGGCAGTATCCATGGCGCTCAAGAGCGGGGAGATCTGGGTGTTCCGTCATGATGGAACCTGCGAATTGAAGCTGGAACCCAGCGTGTACCTGGAAAAAACCCGCTTGAAGCCGCGTGCGGCAAAACAGATCGTTCTCTCCGGGCGGGCAATGAACTATGCCACGCGCATCCGGTGGACGCTCAGTAAGGCGCAGGAGACTGCCGTTGCCGTGCGAGACCTGAACCGGGACGACCCCGCGTTAACTGACTGAGCCTGAAAAGGACCTGCCCTGCCATGACCGACCTTCACCCCGTACGCCGTGCGTTGCTTTCCGTATCCGACAAGACCGGGTTGATTGACCTGGGTAAGGCCTTGGCGGCACGTGGCGTTGAGCTGCTCTCAACCGGCGGGACGGCCAAGACGCTGCGCGACGCAGGGCTGACCGTGAAAGACGTGTCAGAGATCACCGGTTTTCCGGAAATGATGGATGGCCGGGTCAAGACGCTGCACCCGATGGTGCATGGTGGTTTGCTGGCATTGCGGGACAACGACACCCATGTCGCTGCGATGGATGAGCATGGCATCGGCGCCATCGACCTTCTGGTGGTGAACCTCTATCCGTTTGAGGAAACCGTGGCCAAGGGCGGCGACTACGACAGCTGCATCGAGAACATCGACATCGGCGGCCCGGCGATGATCCGTGCTGCGTCCAAGAACCACCTGTTCGTGAACGTTGTGGTGGATGTCGAGGACTACGAACCGCTGCTGGCAGAGTTGGACAAAAACGACGGCCAGACCTCCTATGGCTTCCGTCAGTGGTTGGCGCAGAACGCCTATGCTCGCACAGCCGCATATGATGCTGCAGTTTCAAACTGGATGGCCGGCGCACTGCATCTTGAGGCGCCGCGCCGCCGCGCTGTAGCAGGGCAACTGGCGCAGACGCTGCGCTATGGTGAGAACCCGCATCAGCAGGCGGCTTTTTATCTGGATGGCTCCGCCCGCGCAGGCGTCGCCACGGCGCAGCAGGTGCAGGGCAAGGAACTGTCCTATAACAACATCAACGACACTGATGCCGCCTTTGAGCTAGTCAGCGAGTTTGCACCCGCTGATGGCCCGGCCGTGGCGATCATCAAACACGCCAACCCCTGTGGTGTGGCCCGCGGCGAGACGTTGAAGGATGCGTATCAGAAGGCTTTTGACTGCGACCGGACCTCTGCTTTTGGCGGTATCGTCGCGTTGAATCAGCCGCTGGACGGAGAAACCGCGCAAGAGATCGTCCAGATCTTTACGGAAGTCGTCATCGCCCCCGGTGCCTCGGATGAGGCAAAGGCGATCTTTGCTGCCAAGAAGAACCTGCGCCTGTTGCTGACCGATGGTCTGCCCAACCCGCAGGATACAGGCTTGACCACCCGTCAGGTGTCCGGCGGTATGCTGGTACAGGACAAGGATGTCGGTCACCGCGCCATGGACGACCTGAAGGTGGTCACTGAAAAGGCCCCGACGGATGAGCAGATGCAGGATTTGCTGTTCGCCTGGAAGGTTGCCAAGCACGTGAAATCGAACGCGATTGTCTATGTCAAATCCGGCCAGACTGTTGGGGTCGGTGCAGGTCAGATGAGTCGCCTGGACAGCGCCACTATCGCTGGCATCAAGGCGCAGCGCATGGCGGACGCGCTAGAATTGCCCGAAAGCTTGGCCAAAGGCTCTGCCGTGGCGTCTGATGCGTTCTTTCCCTTTGCCGATGGTCTGCTTGAGGCTGCGGCAAACGGCGCAACCTGCGTGATCCAGCCAGGTGGCTCCATGCGCGACGATGAGGTCATCAAAGCCGCCAATGACGCAGGACTGGCGATGGTCTTCACCGGCATGCGCCATTTCCGCCACTAAATGCAGTTGAGACTGATCGGGCCTGTTTGGGCCCGATCACGCCTCAAATTTCGGGCAAAGGGGGCCGCACGATGCGAGCCAAAGTGATGATCTGGGCCGCGATATTGGCGCTGCTTGCCGATCAGATCAGCAAATATCTGGTGGTGCGGGTCATGGATGTGGCCAATCGCGGTGGCATTGATGTGCTACCGCCGCTGCTGCGGTTTCGCTATGGCGAGAACACGGGCATCAATTTCGGTCTGTTTGGCGGTGGCACCGATACGACGCGGTGGGTTCTTATCGGTCTGTCATTGGTGATTTGCGTGGTGCTGGTGATCTGGATCGCCCGCCTGCCTGCCAATGCCCGCATGATGCAGCTTTCAGCCGGTCTCGTGATCGGTGGTGCGCTTGGCAATGTGGTGGACAGGCTGCTCTACGGGTACGTGCTGGATTTCCTCAATATGTCCTGCTGCGGTATCAATAACCCCTTTGTCTTCAACGTTGCGGACATCTTCATCTTTGCTGGTGCAGCCGGCTTGATCCTATTTGACGGGCGGCAGAAAAACCCTGCGTGACCTTGCTGGGGAAATGCGATAAAAGCGGCACAAACAGGCAGGAGTAACGGGTCATGCGGATCCCTTTTGGTGTGATTGTTCTGATGGGCGCGCTGGCCGTATCTGCCTGCGGGCAAAAAGGGCTGCGCGATCTGCGCCCTGCTGGAACCGGCCCGGATGAGTTCATGGTCTTGCCTGCCAAACCACTGGCCGAACCGACCAGCTATCAGACGCTGCCGCAGCCGACACCCGGCGCGGCCAATCTCACCGACCGCAACCCGAAGGGTGAAGCGGTTGCAGTGCTTGGCGGCAACCCTGCTGCGCTGGTCCCAGGAGAAGGCATTCCTGCCAGCGACGGCGCATTGGTCACCGCCGTGAGCCGCTATGGCGTTGATCCCGACGTTCGCGCTGATCTCGCTGCGCGCGATGCAAAGAAACGCAAGCGCGAAAACCGCACTGCGCGGTTCAAGCTGTTCCCGGTCGATCGCTACCAAGAGGCCTACAAGCGCGAGGCCATCGCCCCGGATCAGGTCAGCGAACGTTTCCGCCGCGCCGGTTTTGAGACGCCATCGGCCCCACCGGCAGAGTAACGCCGAACAGGTCGTATCGGTGGCTTCGGGCGATCACAAAAACGCCATTTCCCTTGCACATGCGCCTCCAGAGCGTAGTTTGACCTTAGCGATGTTGGTCCGCTTTTCGGGCTGATCGCCATTGATATGTTGCTCGATCGGACTTGTTTCTGTTGCACCGCAGGCCACACGGACAGGGCCGGGCGCTGCATCGCCCTTCAGGGCAGGCCGCAGGATCCTGACCGGCTGCATTTGTCTATTTTGACGTTACCGGTGCTTGTGTTGCTGGTGGCGCACCGCAAAAGGAGATCACCGAATGATCCCCCCTATGAAACCTTTGATCCGGCGGATCACCCGGGCCGCCGCAGTTGTCGCGGCCCTTGTCGCTCTGGACAGCGCCGATTTGACGGCTACCGGTCTGGTTCAGAGCGCGCAGGCGCAGGACGCCGCTACTCAATCTGATGCAAGCGATATGGTCACCAGCTTTGTTCTCGATAACGGGATGCAGGTCGTTGTGATCGAAGATCACCGCGCGCCTGTCGTGCAGCATATGGTCTGGTACCGTGCAGGCTCCGCCGATGAGCCGGTAGGCCAGTCCGGCGTTGCACATTTTCTGGAACATTTGCTGTTCAAGGCCACCGATAAGCTGGCGGCCGGTGAGCTTTCGGCCACGGTTGCTGCGAACGGCGGCCGGGACAACGCCTTCACCAGCTATGACTATACGGCGTATTTTCAGCGAGTCGCGGCTGACCGCCTGGGGCTGATGATGCAGATGGAGAGCGACCGGATGGTAAACATCCGGCTCACCGAGCAGGATATTCAGACCGAGCGTGAAGTTATTCTGGAAGAGCGTAACCAGCGTACCGACAGCGAACCACGGGCGCTGTTTCGTGAGCAGTTGAACGCAGCGCAATATCTCAACCATCGGTATGGGCAGCCCATTATTGGCTGGCGTCATGAGATGGAAGAGCTGGACATGGCGGATGCGCTCTCGTTCTACGGAACCTATTATGCGCCGAATAATGCCATTTTGGTTGTCTCCGGAGACGTTGACCCCGAGGAGGTGCGCCGCCTAGCACAGGAGACCTATGGGCAGATCCCGGCCAATCCGGATCTGCCGGACCGTGTCCGTAGCAAGGAGCCGCCGCAGACCGCCGCCCGGCGCATTATTTTCAAAGACCCGCGTGTGGCGCAGCCTTTTGTCCAGCGCTCCTATCTGGCGCCGGAACGCGACAACGGTGCCCAGGAACGTGCAGCGGCGCTCTATCTTCTGGCCGAACTCTTGGGCGGTGGTAGCACCTCTTACCTGACCAACGCGCTGCAGTTTGATCAACAGGTGGCGGTCTACACCGGGGTGTTCTATTCCGACGTATCACTGGATGACACCACCTTTGACTTTCTGGTCGTTCCAGGGGCCGATGTCAGCCTTGAGGAGGCCGAGGCCGCGTTGGATGCCACCTTTGCCCGGTTTCTCGAAGAAGGCGTCGATGAGGCGCAGCTGGAGCGGATCAAACTGCAATTGCGTGCCGCAGAAATCTACGCCCGCGACAATGTCGACGGGATCGCCAACCGCTATGGGCGAGCACTGGCGTCGGGTCTGACGGTTGAGGATGTGCAGGCCTGGCCGCGTATCCTGCAATCCATCACCGCAGACGAGATCATTGCCGTCGCTCGCGAGGTGCTGCAACCCGAGGTTTCAGTGACGGGTTGGATGATGCGTGACGAAGAGGTAAGCCAATGAAGGTGCTGAAATCTATTGCGGCGGCCCTGACCGTCTGTTTGCTCGCCCTGCCGGCTTGGGCAGAGATCAAGATAAAAGAGGTGACATCACCCGGAGGGGTCACAGCATGGCTGGTCGAGGATCACAGCATTCCTTTCACCGCTCTGGAACTGCGCTTTCGTGGCGGCACGTCGCTCGACAAACCTGGCAAACGTGGCGCGACCTATCTGATGGCGGGGCTGCTGGAGGAGGGCGCCGGGCCACTGGCAGCGCAGGACTACGCCCGCACAGTTGAAAGCCTGGCAGCCGGGTTTTCCTATGATGCGGATAAGGACACGGTGTCGATTTCAGCGCAGTTTCTGAGCGAGAACCGCGATCAGGCCGTTGATCTGCTGCGCCAGACAATCCATGAGCCGCGCTTTGATCAGGATGCGCTGGACCGGGTGCGCGCCCAGGTTCTGGCTGGTCTGCGTGCCGATGCCAAAGATCCGAATGACATCGCGGGACGGGTGTTCTCTCAGATGGCCTTTGGAGATCACCCATATGGCACAGAAGGCAACGGCACCATTGAAAGCGTCACCGCACTGACCCGTCAGGATATGTTTGATGCCCATGATTCGGTGTTTGCCCGTGATCGGCTGTATGTCGGGGCGGTTGGGGATATTACCGAGGCTGAACTTGGAGCGTTGCTGGATACTTTGCTGGGCGATTTGCCGGATGCGGGAGCGCCGATACCGGGACCAGCTGAGGTCACCATCGACGGCGGCGTGACCGTGGTTGATTATGACACGCCGCAATCCGTGGCCCTGTTTGGACATGCCGGGATCGAGCGCGACGACCCGCGATATTTCGCGGCCTATTTGTTGAACCAGATCCTCGGTGGCGGGTCTTTTGACAGTCGTTTGATGTCGGAAGTGCGCGAAAAACGCGGCCTGACCTATGGCGTCTATAGCTATCTGGTGCCACGTGATCTGGGGGCCGTCTACATGGGGTCGGTCGCGTCGGCCAACGGTAAGATTGCCGAAACGGTTGAGGTCATTCAGGCGGAATGGGCAAAACTGGCAGTTGAAGGCGTGACGGAAAAAGAGTTGCAGGACGCCAAGACCTATCTGACCGGCGCTTATCCGCTGCGCTTTGATGGTAACAGCCGCATCGCTTCGATCCTGGCGGGGATGCAGATGGATGATCTGCCCATTGATTACGTGGCCACCCGCAATGACAAGGTGAACGCTGTCACGCTGGAAGAAATCAACAAAGTGGCAGCGGAGATCCTGCTGCCGGACCAGCTGCATTTCATCGTAGTCGGCCGCCCGGAAGGTTTGCAATCCACCAATTGAGATCGGCGCAGAGCAGATCAAACGGAAAAAAGGGCGCGGCCAGAAATGGCCGCGCCCTTTTTTCTGGATATGATTTATGCAGCCGTAGCTGCTCCAATCGGTTTATTCGCCGTAGGGAATCCAGATGTTTTTCACTTCCGTTGCGGCTTCGAGGAAGCGGCGGCTGTGATCGGCAGACCAGTCCATCGCCAAACCGTTGTTCACCCAAGTGCGCTTTAGGTTCCCGGCAGAGGCCTCTTCAATCATCGCAGACAGGTCAGATGACGAAAAGCTCCACACCGCATCGACATTCAGATGTGACGCAAGGGGGGAAGCCATTTCCGCGTGCCGGCCAGTCAGAATATTGACGACACCACCTGGTAGGTCGGATGTCTCAAGCACCTGATAGAAATCTGTTGCTGACAGGGGGTAGGCTTCGGAGGCGGCCAGAACCACGCGGTTGCCCATGGCAATCGCCGGTGCCATCACAGACACCAGACCCAGCAGGGGAGCCTCATCCGCGCAGAGCGCGCCGATCACGCCGACTGGCTCCTTCATCGCCAGTGCGACACCCCGGATCGGAACGCCATGCGCCTGACCGTCATATTTGTCGGCCCAGGCGGCAGCCGTGAACAGGCGCTGGATCGAGGCCTCGACCTCCTGCGCGCCCTGCGATTTGCCCGTCATCCGGTCGATACGATCCGCAAATTCGCCCGCCCGCGCTGACAGGTTTTCGCCGATATAGTAGAGGATCTGTGCCCGCAGGTGTCCGGTGGTCTTGGACCAGGCTTTGGCCCCGGCAGCCGCCTCAACAGCGTTGCGTACATCCTTGCGGTTGCCCAGTCCGACATGGCCCAAAAGCCCGCCGGATTTGCTGTGGATCGCTTTGGAATACCCTCCATCCGGGCGGGTCTGCTTGCCGCCAACATAGAATTTTGCGGTGCGGTCCACGGCATCGACGGGGGCACCGTCGCCGCTGAATCCTGTGACTTTTTCCAGCGCTTTGGTCTTGCCCTTTGGCTTGGTGTAGGCGCTGAGTCCTTCCCAACCACCTTCGCGGCCAAAGCCGCTCTCGCGGGTGCCACCAAAACCGGCTGCTGCGTCAAAGAGGTTGGTCGCATTGACCCAAACCACCCCGGCCACCAGCTTGGGGGCGATATCCAGCGCTAGGTTTACATTCTCGGTCCATAGTGTTGCCGCCAGCCCGTAGCGGGTGTTGTTCGCCAGTTCGACCGCCTCAGAGGGCGTACGGAAAGTGGTGGAGACCAGAACCGGGCCAAAAATCTCTTCCTGCATCAGTGCATCAGAGGGGGCCAGCCCTTCAATCAGCGTCGGCGGGTAGAAACAGCCGCGTTCCGGCACAGCGACCTGCGCCTGATGCATGCGGCCCGCAGTATTGGCCGCGACCATCTCGCTGATGGTGGTCAGCTGAACCGGGTCCACGATGGCTCCGACATCAATGCTCTTGTCCAAAGGATTGCCGATGCGCAGTTTGTCCATCCGCGCACGCAGCTTGGTGTGAAAACGCTCCGCAATGCCTTCCTGAACCAGCAGACGCGAGCCGGCGCAGCAGACTTGGCCTTGGTTGAACCAGATGGCATCCACCAGCCCTTCGATGGCGCTGTCGATATCGGCGTCGTCAAAGACGATGTAGGGGGATTTGCCACCCAGTTCCAACGTCAGCGCCTTGCCGCTGCCTGCGGTGGCCTCACGTATGCGGCGACCAACAGCGGTAGAGCCGGTGAAGGCGATCTTATCGACGTCTGCGCCCACGATCATTTCACCCACTGCACCGTCGCCGGTCACAATGTTCACAACACCTTTGGGCAGGCCCGCCTGACGACAGATATCTGCAAATAGCAATGCGGTGAGCGAAGTGTATTCGGCGGGCTTCAGCACCACGGTGTTGCCCATGGCAATGGCTGGTGCGACCTTCCACGCCAGCATCAGCAGCGGGAAATTCCACGGGATAATCTGACCGCAAACGCCCAATGCCTCGCGGTCGGGCAGTTCGCTCTCCATCAGCTGGGCCATGCCTGCGTGATAGTAGAAGTGGCGCTGCGCCAGTGGCACATCGATATCGCGGCTTTCGCGGATTGGTTTGCCGTTATCAAGCGTTTCCAGAACCGCAAACAGGCGCGCGTGTTTCTGCATCAGGCGCGCTATGGCATAAAGATACCGAGCCCGCGCGGCGCCGCCAGCACCTGACCATTTGGCCTGCGCCTTGCGTGCGGCATCCACGGCGCTGTCCACGTCGGATTGGGTGGCTTGGCTCAGGGTCGCTAGAACCTCGCCGGTGGCTGGGTTCTTACTGTCAAATCCATCGCCGGGGGCCGTGAACTCACCGTTGATGAAGTGGCCGAACCGGGCGCCCTGATCTACCAGCCACGCCAGAGCGTCAGCGGCACTTTCGGGGGCGGGGCCATAGTCCATCGTTTCAAAGATCTCTTTTACAGTTAGGGTCATGTGTCGAGCCTTGTGGTCTGTCGCCGTTTGCCCTGAATCTGGGAAACGGCCCGGACGGACGCACATAGGGCGCCCGAGGGTGGCGTCTGGGTCTTACGCCAGCGCGTGGCGGTAGCCGGCGGAATAGGCGCCAGTCACGTGATGTTCGAGCTGGCGTTCGATATCGCCCAACAGCGACGAGGCACCAAAGCGGAACAGATCTGGCTGCAACCAGCGATCCCCCAGCTCTTCCTTGATCAGAGATAGGTAGACCAACGAGTCTTTGGCCTTGGAAATCCCACCAGCGGGTTTGTAGCCAACCCGGTAGCCTGTGCGTTCGTGATAATCGCGGATCGTGCGGATCATCACCAAGCTGACTGGTAGCGTGGCGTTGACGCTTTCCTTGCCGGTCGAGGTCTTGATGAAATCGGCCCCGGCCATCATGCAGATCAGCGATGCACGTGCGACATTGCGCAATGTGCCTAGTTCTCCCGTTGCGAGGATCGCCTTGACGTGGGCGTCGCCGCAAGTCTCGCGGAAAGCTTTCATCTCATCATATAGGGCCTGCCAGTTGCCCGACAGAACATGACGACGGGAGATCACGATATCGATCTCCTTCGCACCGGCTTTCACGCTTTCTTCGATCTCTGCCAGTCGCAGGTGAAACGGCGACAGACCACCGGGAAAGCCGGTGGATACCGCAGCAACCGGAATACCGGTGCCATCCAACGCGGCCACGGCCGTCTCGATCATATCGTGATAAACGCAGACCGCCCCGGTGGTGATCGGCTCCATATTAAGCGCCTGCATCAGATCAGCACGCACCGGCTGACGGGCCTTGGCACAAAGACGTTGCACCCGGCCAACAGTGTCATCACCGGACAATGTGGTCAGATCAATCAGGGTGATCGCCTTCAGCAGCCAGGCCGCCTGATGGTTTTTCTTGACGCTACGCCGACCGGGCAGGGTGGCGCAGCGGCGTTCGATGGCAGAGGTGTTTGCCTCAACCCCTAGCGCCCAGTCCAGATCCAGCTCCATGCCGGGGTTACGCGGTTCGCCCACCTGCGGCAGCTGCGCGGTGTGCTCTGCAATTTGGCTTTCCATGCCGGGAATCCTCGTTCGAGTTCGGTGCGAAAATCGCACGACCACCCAGTCTTGGCAAGCAAGCGGGGCCATCTTGGGTGTAAATTTTTGACTGTTTGGACAAAAATTCATTCATTTTGCGAACGATTCTCATTTATTATTGCGAATAATTCGCATTAGCATTGACAGCGCGTGGCGCCGTGCTCTTATTGGTGCCAGATGGTATCCAAAGGACCTGCCAAATGCGTTTGCGACTGAACTCACCGATGATGACCCGTAGAATGATGGTGGCGGCTCTTATGGCTCTTGCAGGGTTTATAGCCCTGCCTATGGTGGGTCTCGGTGCTGGCCCGGCGCGGGCAGAGGCACCGCTGAAAGTGGTGGCAACAACCGGCATGATCGCGGATGCCGCCCGTCAGGTTGGCGGTGATGCTGTCGAGGTCCGCGCGTTGATGGGACCGGGTGTTGATCCCCATGCCTATCGTCAGACGCGGTCTGACATTGTTGCGATGACCCGCGCTGATCTGGTGCTCTGGCATGGTTTGTATCTTGAGGCGCAGATGGAGGAATTCTTCCACGATCTGGCGCGCAAGCGGACCGTGGTGGCGGTTGCCGATGGTTTGGACAAGGACAAACTGCGGGGTCACGATACCTATGCGGATAAATTCGATCCGCATGTCTGGATGACACCAGCCCTGTGGAAGGACATGGTGGCAGAGGTACAGGCGGCGCTGACCGAGGCGCGCCCGGATCAGGCTGACCTGTTTGCGGCCAACGCAACGGCGCATTTGGCAGAATTGGATCAGCTGATCACCTACGGCACCAAGATTCTGGCTCAGGTCCCTGCAGAGAACCGTGTATTGGTCACCGCACATGATGCCTTTGGTTACTTCGGGCGTGACTTCGGGTTTGAGGTTCTGGGTATTCAGGGCATTTCCACCCAGTCGGAGGCAGGCCTCAATCGCATTGGCGAACTGGTAGACTTACTGGTTGAGCGCGGCGTTTCCGCAGTCTTTGTCGAAAGCTCGGTCTCGGATCGCTCCGTTCGCGCGCTGATCGAAGGTGCGGCCGCACAGGGTCATGAAGTCCGCATCGGCGGAGAATTGTTCTCCGATGCTATGGGCGCTGATGGCAGCTATGAGGGCACTTATGTTGGAATGCTGGATCACAATATGACCACCATCGCTGCCGCGCTTGGGGCCGAGGTGCCGCCCAAGGGCATGTCGGGCCGCCTCTCCGGTGCCGGGCTTTGATGGGAGCGAGTGAGATGGCTGTGGAATTGGCCCGTGAAAATGGCGCACCGGCTGGTTCAACCGAGAGCCGCCAACACCTGCAACAATCGCCGCTGGCCATTCGCGGTTTGACGGTTACTTATGGTGAGAAACCCGCTGTCTTCTCGGTGGACATGACGGTGGAACCGGGTCGTATGACCGCTATTATCGGCCCCAATGGGGCCGGCAAATCAACGCTTCTGAAGGCGGCGCTTGGTATCGTGCCGCCGGTTTCGGGGCGGGTGCAGGTCTTCGGCAAACCGTTGAACAGTCAGCGTGGTCGCATCGCCTATGTGCCACAACGCGCCAGCGTGGATTGGGACTTCCCGACTCGGGTGATTGATGTGGTCATGATGGGCCTCTACCGGGAGCTGGGTCTGCTGGGACGGATCACCGGACGCCATCGGGCTGCCGCAAAGGCCTGTCTTGACCGAGTCGGGATGGGTGATTTTGCCACCCGCCAGATCGGCCAGCTCTCTGGGGGGCAGCAGCAGCGGGTGTTTCTGGCGAGGGCCTTGGCGCAGGGTGCGGATCTCTACCTGCTGGATGAACCTTTTGCCGGAGTGGATGCGGCGACTGAGAAGGCCATCATCGCCGTGCTGAAACAGCTGCGTGCAGATGGTAAAACCGTGGTTGTAGTCCATCACGACCTCGCCACGGTGGGTGAATATTTTGACAATGTGTTCCTGATCAACACCCGTAAAGTGGCGGAAGGTCCGGTTGCGCAGGCCTTTACTGCAGAAACTCTGCAAAGCGCTTACGGCGGACGACTCGCCACCGCGCAGGTCGATCAACTGGCCACAGCACCGACGTCGCGACACCCGCAGACCGGTGGGACGCTCTGATGCTTTGGGACGCTCTGCTGTTGCAGATGGGGTATAACGCCACGTTGGTGGCCATTGGCGCGACGCTGCTTGGCATCTCATCTGGAATCACCGGTACCTTTCTGTTCCTGCGCAAACGAGCACTGGTCAGTGACGCCATTAGTCACGCGACACTGCCCGGTGTTGGTCTGGCCTTTCTCGTCATGGTCGCGCTTGGCGGTGATGGTCGCAATCTGGCCGGTCTGCTGGCCGGATCTGCGCTGTCGGCGATGGCGGGGCTCTGGTGCCTCAATTGGCTCACACGGCGCACCCGCTTGGCTGAGGATGCCGCGATTGGCGCAGTATTGTCGGTGTTCTTCGGGTTCGGCATTGTGATCCTGACGGTGATTCAGACGCTTGGCGTGGGTCGTCAGGCCGGGTTGGAGGGGTTCCTGCTCGGCTCCACTGCGGGCATGCTGTGGAATGATGCGCTGGTGATCGCCGGCGGTGGCGCTGCAACATTGCTTCTGATCATGCTGCTCAGACGTCCGATGACGCTGGTTGCGTTTGACCCTGAATATGCCGCGGCGCGAGGCATTTCAGTGTCGCGGATCGATATGATGATGATGGGTTTGGTAATGGCCGTCACCGTTGTCGGCCTGAAGATTGTCGGCCTGATCCTGATCGTGGCATTGCTGATCATCCCTGCGGTTACTGCCCGTTTCTGGACCGAGCGATCCGATCTGGTGGTCTTACTGGCGGGAGTAGCCGGAGGGCTGTCAGCCTATCTGGGGGCTGCGGTCTCGGCTTCGGCGCCCAATCTCCCCACCGGTCCGATCATCGTTTTGATGAGTTTTGGCCTCTTTGCGCTGTCACTCCTGCTGGCCCCCAATCGCGGCGTGCTTGCTGCTGTGCTGCGTCATTTGAGGTTTCAGCGTCGGGTCCATCTGCGACAGGGCTTGCTGGCGCTCGCGCAGGATCAGGTGATCTATGAGCCACTGACCCTGCGATTGCTGCGTCGACGCGGGTTGTTGCGGGCGGATGGTGTGGCCACGGAAGAAGGCCGCGCCCGCGCCGCCAAGGCGCTGCGGGATGAACGTCGCTGGGCGCTGGTCCGCAGCGATCAGACGCATGAGGCGGCAGCCGCGCTTTATGATGGGCTGCGCGAGATTGAGACGGTCCTGACCGAGGACCAGATTTCTGAAATTGACCGCCGTATCGGCGGCCCCCGTGAGGTTCCGGCATGAGCGGCGCTGAATTTGTTCCCCTGTCTCTGACACCACTGCTGATCGGTATCTTTGCTGCCGTGGCCTGCGCGTTGCCCGGTAACTTCCTTCTGCTGCGCCGTCAGGCGTTGATCGGCGATGCCATCAGCCATGTGGTCTTGCCTGGCATTGTGGTGGCCTTCCTTCTGACCGGGATGATTGCCGCCGGACCGATGATGCTGGGCGCGGCTGGGGCTGCTATTGCTGCGGTGGTTCTGATTGAGCTGATCCGGCGCCTTGGCCGGATTGAGCCGGGCGCGGCAATGGGCGTTGTTTTCACCACTATGTTTGCAGCTGGTGTCTTGCTGCTGGAACAGACCGACACATCAACGGTGCATCTGGATGTGGAACATGCGCTCTACGGCAATCTTGAAAGCCTGATCTGGTTGGATGCCACAGGCTGGGGCTCGCTGCTGGATCCGGTCGCGCTCAGCTATCTGCCAGCCGAGTTGCCACGCATGGCGCTGACCCTGATCGGCGTCACCCTGTTCATCGCGCTGTTTTGGCGGTCGCTCAAGATCTCGACCTTTGACGAGGGGTTCGCCCGGACCCTTGGCATTCGCACCAACCTTTTGGGACTGGGGCTGGTGATCACCGCCGCAATTGCAGCCGTCGCCGCCTTTGACGCGGTGGGGTCGATCATTGTCATTGCGATGTTCATCTGTCCGCCTGCGGCGGCGCGGATGATGTCGAACCGTCTGGAAGGACAGCTGGGTTGGAGTGTTGCCTTCGCTGTTGTGTCCGCTATCCTTGGCTACGTGCTGGCGGGCTATGGTCCGCTTTGGCTTGGGGCGACTGACGCGGTCAGCGCAGCAGGTATGATCGCGACGGTTTCGGGCCTGTTACTGGCCATTGCGGCGCGGTTCGGGCCGTGCAGACACCGGGCCGGAGCGCCTGCAGGCATCTGACTTTCGCAGCACTGGCAGCTTCTAGCCGCGAGGATTGCGGCTGGAAGAATCGCGCGGCGCCATGCTAAATATTGCGGCATGGCACAAGCAGACCCCCAAATCAGCGGCATCTCTCAACCGGTCATCCGGCAGCTCGACGACAGCGCCATCAACCGCATCGCGGCAGGCGAGGTGGTGGAACGCCCCGCCTCGGCGGTGAAAGAGCTGGTGGAGAACGCCATCGACGCGGGCGCCACGCGGATCACCATCGAAATCGCTGATGGTGGCAAGACGCTGATCCGGGTGACGGATGATGGCTGCGGCATGTCGCCAGCGGATCTGCCGCTGGCGCTGTCCCGGCACGCAACCTCCAAGATCGACGGATCCGATCTGCTGAATATCCATACCTTTGGTTTCCGCGGTGAGGCGCTGCCCTCCCTTGGCGCGGTCGGACGGCTGAGCATCACCAGTCGCGCCAAGGATCAGGAGGCCGCCCAGATCCGCGTGGCGGGCGGACGGACGGAACCTGTCAAACCCGCCGCCCTGCGTGTCGGAACAGTGGTGGAGCTGCGGGATCTGTTCTACGCGACCCCTGCACGGCTGAAGTTCATGCGCAGCGACCGGGCCGAAACACAAGCCATCGGCGATGTGATCAAACGTCTGGCCATGGCGGAACCTTCGGTCGGGTTTACCCTGCGCGATGTGTCCGGCGGTGGCGAGGGGCGCGTGACCTTCCGCGCCGATCCCCTGACCGGTGACCTATTTGATGCGCTGCACGGGCGCTTGGCGACGGTGCTCGGGCGGGAATTTGCAGAGAACGCACTGAAGATTGACGCCACACGCGACGGTGTGCGGCTCTTTGGCTATGCGGCTTTGCCTACCTATTCGCGTGGTGCGGCGGTGGCGCAGTTCCTGTTTGTGAACACGCGACCGGTCAAGGACAAGATGCTGACCGGCGCCCTCAGGGCGGCCTATTTCGATTTTCTCAGCCGTGATCGCCATCCGGCGGCGGCGTTGTTTCTGGATTGCGATCCGACGCTGGTGGACGTGAACGTGCATCCCGCCAAATCCGAGGTCCGGTTCCGGGATCCTGGTGTGGCGCGAGGTCTGATTGTCTCTGCGCTGCGCCATGGGCTGGCTGAGGCCGGACACCGCGCCTCCAGCACGGTGGCTGGCGCGACACTGGGCGCGATGCGTCCCGAACCCATGGCCAGCCAGCCGGGCGCGGACGGGGCACCACGGATCTATCAGATGGACCGCCCCTCACTGGGCGCGCGGAGCCTCTCTTATGCGGCGCAGGCCCCAGGCCAGTCACGCATAGCCGGTGGCGACATGCCGCCACCATCGGGCTTTGCCGAACTGGCTCAGGCCTATAGTGGCCGGGTGACAGAGGCGCCCGAGAGCCAGAACCCGGCAATGGCCCCGGGTCAGCCTTTTGAACGATCCGAAACATCCGCACCCGGGGCAGAGCAACTGCCGCTTGGCGCCGCCCGCGGGCAGGTGCATGAAAACTACATCATCGCCCAGACCGTCGACGGTATGGTCATCGTCGATCAGCACGCTGCCCATGAGCGGCTGGTCTACGAAAAACTGAAACGCCAGATGGCGGAAACCGGGGTGGCCGCGCAGGCTTTGCTGATCCCTGAGATTGTGGAGCTGAGCGAGGGCGACTGTGCCCGTATTCTGGCGGTTGCAGATGACCTTAACCGCTTTGGCCTCGGGATCGAGGCCTTTGGTGGTGGGGCCATTGCCGTGCGAGAAACACCGGCCATTCTGGGGACCGTGAACGCCGAAGCAATGGTGCGCGATATTCTGGATGAGCTGGATGATCAGGGCGAAAGCCAGCTGGTTCAGGCCAAGATCGAAGCCATCCTCAGCCGCGTGGCCTGCCATGGCTCCATCCGTTCGGGCCGCTGGATGCGGGGCGAGGAGATGAATGCCCTGCTGCGCGAAATGGAAGCCACTCCGCACTCGGGCCAGTGCAATCATGGCCGCCCCACCTATGTCGAGCTGAAACTGGCCGACATCGAACGCCTGTTCGGACGCAGCTGATGGAGCCCATCGTGCTGTTTCTCCAGACTGCAGAGCCGCAGGTTCTGGTGATGCTGGGGCTGGGTGGTATCGTGCTGTTGATCCTCCTCATGATGCTGCGTGCCAACGCCCGTGCAGTGCAGAGCATTGCGCCGATTGCACAGCAGATGGCGCATCTGGGGCAAAGTTTTCAGCAGCTGCGCGGCGGGGTGCAACATGTCTCGGACGCGCAGGCCAATGCGCAGGTGCAGATGATTCAGACGGTGGAAACCCGACTCAGCGCGGTGCAGCAACAGGTTAACGACCGCCTATCGGACAACGCGCTGCGACAGGCACGCGCCCTCGCGGATATGCAGGAACGGCTGCAGGAAAGCCTGCATGGATCCACCAAACGCACAGTAACCTCGCTCACGCAGCTACAGGAGCGGCTGGCGGTGATCGACAAGGCACAGGACAATATCACCAAACTGTCGGGAGATGTTCTGGGGCTTCAGGATATTTTGGCAAACAAGCAGACGCGTGGCGCGTTTGGTGAAATCCAGCTCAATGATATCGTCTCCAAGGCGCTGCCAGCCGACAGCTATGCGTTCCAACATACGCTGAGCAATGGCAAACGCGCCGACTGTCTGATCTACTTACCCAATCCGCCCGGCCCGATTGTGATCGACAGCAAATTCCCGCTGGAACCTTATGAGGCGCTGCGCAACGCAGACACACAGGAGCAGCGCGCCAGTGCGGCACGGCAGCTGAAGGCCGCGCTGCGCGCTCATATCCGGGCTATTTCGGAGAAGTATATTCTGGACGGCGAGACCGCAGATGGGGCGCTGATGTTCCTGCCGTCTGAGGCCGTTTATGCCGAGCTGCATGCCAATTTCTCTGATATTGTACGGGAGGGCTTCTCCGCAAAGGTCTGGATTGTGTCGCCAACGACCTGCATGGCAACGTTGAATACGATGCGTGCTATTCTCAAGGATGCCCGGATGCGGGAACAGGCCGGGGCGATCCGCAGCGAACTGGCGCATTTGCATAAGGATGTGGAACGCCTGGGGGACCGGGTCGGCAATCTGGACCGGCATTTCGGCATGGCAGCCAAGGATATCGCCGAGATCAAGATCAGTGCCGACAAGGCTGGTCGTCGCGCGCAGCGGCTGGACAACTTCGACTTTGAGGAAATCGCGGCACCGTCGGTAGGGATTGGCCAGCCCGGTGATCCGGCCAATGTCGTTCCGCTGGGGCGGCCCGAAAGCTGATGCAGCAGACCACAATTGCGCCCCTGCTGAACAATGCCTCAATCGCAGCAGAGCGGTTGGTTTCGGTCCTCAGGATCGCGGTGACATTGGGGTTGTTTACCGTGTTCGTGGTCACCGTGGCCGGGTTGGATTTCAGCACGCTGGCCCCGTTTCTGCATCGCCAGCTGTTGTTCGCCGTTCTGACGATGTTTGCTTATTTGATGCTGGGGGTGGTGACTTTCGCAGCGACCACGCTCGGATGGTTCCGGCCCTGGATGTCGTGGTTCAGCGTGACTGCGGATTGTGGGTTTCTCCTCTTCAATGTCTGGTTCAGCCTTGAAAACAGCAGCTATCCCGGCGGGGTGGCGTTGCTGCTGCCGCCGGCCTGGCTGGTGCCGCTGGTGCTGGCTTATGGTGTGATGCGGATGGACCCGCGCCTGCAGCTTTATACAACTGTGCTGCTTAGCGCCGGGTTGGGCGGGTTGATATTCTGGCCGGATGACCGGCTTGATGTCGGACAGCTTGGGATCTTGCACAGCGTGTTGGACACTCCGGCTAATGTGATGAAGCTGACGATGATCCTCCTTGCAGGTCTGGTCATGGTGTTGGCGGCTGCGCGGATGCGACGGCTGTTCTACCGTGAGTTGGAGGCGGCCGATGCGCGCGCCAATCTGACCCGCTACCTACCGGCGCAGGTGGCCGATCAGCTGGCAGATGGCGGGCTATTGGCGCTCCAGCAAGGGCAGCGGCAGCCGATGGCAGTGATGTTTGTCGACATTCGCGGCTTTACCCAATGGTCGGAAACCCGTGACCCGCAGGAAGTCGGAGATTTCATCACCGCTTTCCGCAACGAGGTCGAAGACAGTGCGGCACGTCACGACGGGATGATTGACAAATACATGGGCGATGCTGCGATGTTGCTGTTTGATGATGCACCGGTTGCAATGGGGCAGCCGAATGGCGCGGCCCGGGCGCTGGCATGTGCTGCGACGCTCAGCGAGGCGATCCACCGCTGGTCGGACCGGCGGGTCGCAGCCGGGGAGCCTGTGGTGGAGATCGGTATCGGCGTCCATGCAGGAGAGGTGTTTTCTGGCGTCGTGGGCAATGCGGCGCGGTTGGAATATTCAGTCTTTGGTGATGCCGTGAACACAGCGTCAAGGCTGGAGCAACACAGCAAAACAGTGCCGCAAATCATCATTGCGTCCGCCGCGACCTTGACGGTCGCAGGGATCGAGCCCTCCCGCCAACGCTGGGTGGCACTGCCGCCGGTAACCCTGCGCGGGCGCAGCAAGGTGATTGAGATCTACGGCAGAGAGGGCTGATCAGGGTCTTTGTTGCGGTCTTTGCCTCAGATCAAGGACGGTGGTGGTGAACCTGGCTTAGATCCCTGTCACATGCGCGGACAACGGAGGACAATCGCCATGCTTGAGATCAGTACCCGCAAGGTGGCGCAGGTGGCCCTGATGGCCCGCGAGCTGACCCGCGCCGAAGGCGAACTCAGGGCGTTCATTGACCGAATGGGGGAAGATGAACAGGCGGAGTTGGTGGCGATCATGTGGATCGGTCGCGACAGTTTCGAGGCCGGTGATCTGGAAGAGGCCATCGCCACTGCCCGGCAGGAGGCCACCACTCCAACCGCCGATTACCTGATCGGCACGCCGCATCTGGCGGACAATCTGGAGGCCGGGCTGGATGCGCTGGGGATTGATGTGCAGGGCGTTGAAGAGGATGTCATCGGGCGCTAGCCCAATCGGCCGATCTGGTCGGTTTGCGCTGATGTGTGGGGCCTGATGCAGAAGGGCGCCGGAAACCGGCGCCCGCATGATTTATCTGCCGTGGACCGCCCCAACCCCGGGATCTCTCAGGCCTTGTTGTCGACAACCTCAAGGTGCTGAGCCAGTTCACCGATCTTGGCCATCCATTGATCCACCAATGCCGGATCACTGGGGGCGGCGCTGACGCCGGGCGCGATTTTGCTGTTCATGGCAGCTTCAATGGCAAAGGACACAGGATAAGACACCAGACGCGCCATGGCGGTGCCGCGTTCATCCCCCCAGGCATCCATGACGTAGGTTTTGTGCCAGACTTCAGAGCCGTCTTTTTCAGCTTTAAGGCCGACGCAAAGTACTACGCGATCTGCCTCGCCTTCATCATAGGCGTTTTCGGTCCAGAATTGATCCGACATTTCCTTGAGCCGGGCATCCCCTTCGGCGCCTTCTAGGGTCTCGACCTCTTTGAACACATCCGCCCAGGCTTCAGCCCAGCCATTGAGACGCAGGGTGCCACGGACGAAGTCCTTCACTTTCCAGTCTTCCCCAAATTCATACTGCGCCATGAAGGGCAGCGAGTCGCGGTTCGGGTAAACCTCAAAGCTCTCAGGCGTGGGCAGCGGTGCCGCGTAGGACGAAATTGCATCCCAAGGGCGCATGACATCCAGTTCTTTGAAATCGCGGATCGATTTGGACGGCGAGCGCAGCGCCTTCAGCACGCCGAGCGGCGACCAGCTGAATTTGTAGCGAAACGGATTCGGTGTCTTGGGGATGCCGCCGCAGTAGGAGATAAAGCTCAGCTCATTATCGACGTCGAACGCATCAGAGGCCTTGTAATCCGCGACCAGCGCATGCGCCATCAGGTGATCGATACCGGGATCGAGACCGACCTCATTGATCAGACAGACGCCTGCATCCTTGGCCTTCTGGTCCAGGGCGCGCATGTCTGGCGCAATGTAGGAGGAGGACACGAAATGAGCGCCATGCTCAATCGCCAACTCTGCCAGAGGCACATGCCAGTCGCCGGGCAGCATCGACACGATCACGTCCTTGGGACTCAGCATCTGGCCGAGGTTGGCCAGACTGAAGCTGTGGATGTTGCTGGTCAGATCGCCAATCGCCTCGCGTGCTTTGTCGGGTGTGCGGTTCCAGACCGCGACATCATGACCGGCCTCAAGCAGGCGACGCAGGCCGGGAATTGCGGACAGGCCGGTGCCGCACCAATGGATTGTCATTTTCAGTCTCCGTTTTTGGTTCCGTCGGCTGTCAGCCCGGAAGGTGATCCTTGAAGGTGGTTTCCGCTCGCCCCCAGACGCCGCTTTGCAGATCGGTGAGGGTCAGTAGAGAGGACAAAAGCTGAGCTGCGTAGTCTTCCGAGCTTTCGACGGGCAGCATTGACGGCAGGTTGTCGATTGCCATAACGTCGAGCACCGGATGTTCGGCGACACGCAGCGCGGGGGAGGCCCAGGTTGTCGCGCGATCATAGACCGGCACCGGATTGTAGTCGCTGTCCGGGTCGCAGGCGACATCTCCGATAGCGGACAGCTGGCGGTCCTGATCCAGTGCTTCGCGCGGGACAAACACCGGGGTGCCGGGCCGGGCAAAGATGCAGTTCAGGAACAGATCATGGTTCAGAATTTGGGGGAAGGGGCCGCCGCTGGCGGTTTCGGCCATATCCCATTTGGTGACCTTAATGCCCATCGCCTCGCAGAGGTCGGCAGCACCGGTGCCCACGCGCCCAAGCGCCCCGATCACCATAGCGGTGGGACGCTCCACCTTCAGCGCATCAAGTTCGGCACCAAGATCTGTCAGCAGGGCGTCTTTGCTTTCGTAGACCCGGACCGGCCCGCATAGCTCACTACGCTGCTGCGCGGCCCAGGTCTTCAGCGTGACCGCTGCACCGGCATAGCCAGCCCAATACCCAAACGCGGCGACTCGACGACCGGTTTCATCGACCAGATACTCCAGATCATAGAGCGTGCCGCCACCGGCCTTGAACCGCTCCAGCAGTGCCTTGCCGGAATGCTGGCCCTTGAAGGCATGGCCAAACATAATGTGGCGATGCGGCAGCGGGGTACCATCCTCCGGCAGTTCTTTCAGGCCGAAAATGATGGCATCCGTTGGGGCGTCCGGCCACGTGTTCTCGGCGGCGATATCGCAGCCTGCATCGACATACCCCTGTAAGGGGATGGCCCGGACCGAGCTTTCCTCAACCGTGACCTTGATACCTGCGGCCAAGAGCGCCTTGGCACCTTCAGGGGTCAGACCGACCCGTTCTTCGTTGGGGCGCTGTTCGGCCCGTACCCATAGATGCGTCATATCTTGTCCTTTACAGCATGCCCTTGGCGGTCACGGCACGAATGGACTCGCGCTGATCCATGCTCGCCATAAATTTCTGAATTTTTGGGTAGTCCGCGACATTGACACCGTCGCCTTCCAGCCAGCTGCACACCACATAGAGGTAGCAATCGGCGAGGCTCAGCGTGTCACCCAGCACCAAGGGGCCTCGCAGACCAGACTGGCAGATATAGTCGCAGGAGGCCGCCATGGTCTTGGGCACCATCTTCTGCATGTCTTTCCAGCTGCTACGATCCGTGGCCCAGCGGGTGCCGCGCAGCTTGTGGGCGTGGTTCACATGCATGGTTGAAGCGAGGTAGAACATCACCTCCCGCATGCGCGCCAGCAGCACGGGGTCTTTGGGGCGCAGGCCCGCGTCCGGGGCCACGTCGGCCACAAATTCCAACAGCGCGCCGGTTTCGGTCAGGATACCGCCATCGACGACCAATGCGGGCACGCGGCCCTTGGGGTTGATCTGGGCGTAGGCGTCGCCAAGTTGCTCTTTGGCAGCAAAGTCGATGCGGATGGGTTCATAGTCCAATCCGGCCTCTTCCAGCGCAATGGCCACGGCCACCGAAATCGTCTTGGGTGCGTAATATAGCTGCATCATTCTGTCCTCCCTCAGATCATGCGTTCTCAGTGCTCCATGCTGAGCCTAGAGATGCGTTTGCGCGTAGTGCCGTTCCGGATGTTCAAGATGCGGCACCGCGTTGAACAAAACCGGGCTCAGTTGACCGCCGATCGGGTGCAACCGATGCAGGGAACTGTTCATGATCGCCAGCGCGATCCGTGCTGTTCCGGTTGTATCAAGCCCCATCGCCTGCCCCATCGCCATGGCGATCAACCCTCCCGATGTGACCACCAGTGCGGGGCCGTCACCTGCTGCGATCTCTGTCAGGGCAGATCTTGTGCGGGTTTCAAAGTCGCGCCAGCTTTCGGGCGGGTTTGCGATTTCATCTGCGGCCCAGGCGGCAAAGACCTTGGGCATGTGATCGACAAACCCCTCACGCTCGGTGGGAATTTCCAGACCGTGCTGATCCTGCATCGCCTCGGCCAGGTTGAAATACTCCATCTCATTCAGGCGGGGATCCTGCACCACATTTTCGAGCTCCATCCCGGCAGCCGTTTCGATATGGCGCGTCAGGGTGCCGCAATAGACGCGGGTGTAATATGCGCGGGTGTCGCGCAGATGTGCGCCCAGCCAGCGTGCCTGCTGATGGCCCAGATCGCTCAACCGATCATAGCTCGCCTCATCGCGGGCACCGGTGTTGGCCTGTCCGTGGCGGATCAGCGTGATATGGGTCATGGCGTGTTCCTTTGCGTCCGGGCAAGTCTTATGCAAGCTTTGCAACGGTGGAAAGGGCCAGTTGGCGGTTTCGGATCCAATCGGTCAAGGCAGGTGCATGGATTGGATTTTAGGTCCGATCCGGACCAAATGTTTCGCGTGCGAAACAACCGAACAAAGGCTTAACGCTGGATCGCGAAAACGCACTGGTTTTGCAGCTGTTGCACAGTGGGCGAACGGCAGGTTTCGACAATGAGAACCAGAGGTCTGCGCTGTGCTTGGAGGGGCCACGAGCTGTCGTAGCGGCGACCTTAGCGGAGATCAGGCGCGGTCGTAGCCGCGTTTCAGCATCCGTTTACGGTGCTGGTCCGCAGCGATCGACGCCTCGCGTAGGTTGCCGTAGATGTTGATCGCGCTCTGTCCGCTGCCACCAGCAATCCCCCATTCCCGCAGAACGGAGACCTCGGCGAACAGGTTCATCGCAAGTTCGATCCGATAAAAGCGCGGAACCCGCGCAGGGGCTTGGCGATAGAGCAGACAGGTGGCCATATCCGAATCATATCGTCTCCGATTCGCTGCGTCCAGTCTGTGCTGCAGGTCCAGACCTTATCGGCCCAGCCGCAGCGGGATTACAGCCAGGTCACATCGCCGAGAAAGATATAGCCGGCACCGTAGATCGTTTTGATCAGACGGGGATTTTTGGGGTCTTCGCGCAGTTTGGTGCGCAGCCGGGAAATACGGACATCCATTGCCCTGTCAAAACTCTCTCCAGCACCGCCGCCCAGGCTTTCCTGCATTTGCGCGCGGGAGATCAGGCGTTTTGGGCTTTCGAGGAACAGTCGCAGCACTTCGCCCTCCGCATGGGAGAATGGTGTCTCCGCGCCGCTGTCATCTTCTAGGATGTAGCGATCAAAATGCGCGGTCCAGCCGGAGAACTCTGCGCTGTTTCCCGTGGTTGCGGCGCTGCGCGGGCCGCCACGCAGGCGGGCGCGAATGCGGGCAACGACCTCTGCCGGATCAAAGGGTTTGGTGATGTAGTCATCAGCCCCTAGCTCAAGCCCAGTGACACGGTCCTGCACTTGTGCGCGCCCGGAAATGATGATTACTGCGGCGCCCTGTTCCAGTGCCAGCCTGTGGACCAGCGCCAGCCCGTCGGTATCTGGTAGTGACAGATCCACGAGACAGACATCGGGGGTGACCCGGTTGAGCGAGGCCTCGAACTCGCGGGCGCGGGCAAAGCTCTGGGTGCGAAACCCAGCCTCCTCAAGCGTGTCGGTCAGGATACGCCGGATCTCAGGTTCGTCGTCCAGGATGGTGATAAGGGGTCTGCTCATGCAACGGGGTCCGATTTGATCAGCGCTGAGAGCTGATGGGTGGTAAAGGGTTTCTGCAACACCGGGCAGCGCTTCAGGGCGGTGCGAAACAGAGGGTCGCTGGTTGGCAGAGAGGTCATCAGAATGCAGGGCAGACGAGATCCCTGCAAGCGATCTGCCAGATCAATGCCGGTGGCGCTGCCTTGCAACTTGATATCTGACAACACCAGCGAAATACCATCGATATCGGCGGTGAGCGCGCAGGCTTCATCCACGCTTGTGGCCTCCACAACGGCATAGCCAAGATCGATCAGCATGTCACGGAAAGTGGCGCGTAGCTCTTCGCTATCCTCAACCAGCAGTGCCAGCCCGCCAGCAGCATCAGGGGCAAGGCGGTATGGAATGCGCAAGGTAACGTTGGCACCTGATACGGTATTGCCGATCCGCATGTCCCCGCCGGTAGATTTCGCCATGTCATAAACCATGGGCAAGCCAAGGCCGGAGCCTTCACCGCCTTTGGTGGTGAAAAACGGATTAAGCGCTTTGTCTAAGGCGGTTTTTGAAAAGCCGGGTCCGGTGTCGGTAACGCTGACTTCCAACCATGTCTGGCCAACGACATGGGCGCTGACGGTGATCTGACCCTGCGTGCCGCAGGCATCGCGCGCATTCAGGATAAGGTTCAGCAGCGCATCCTGCAGTTTCCCGGGGTCCAACAACAGCCGCACATCTGGCGTATGATCTACAATGCTGAGGCCCATACCCTGAGGCAGCGATGGCGTTGCCAGCACCTTCAGCTCTTGTAGCAGGGCGTGGAGGTCGGTGGCGCGCGGCCGCAGGCTGCGATGGCCTGTCATCTCGGCGATGCGGTTCAGCAATCGTCCACCGCGGCGGGCAGCGGATAGCGTGGCCTGGACCAGATCGGCGGCCTCCGGGTTCAGATCGGATTTGGCCAGCTTGCCCTGCATACCCAGAATGATGGTCAACAGGTTGGAGAAATCATGCGCCAGCCCGCTGGTCATCTGTGCGGCCATCTCGCGGCGGCGGGCCTGTTGCAGGGCGACACGGGTCTGGGTTTCCTCAGTCACATCCATCGACAGGATGAACACGCCGCCAGTGGCATCAGGGGTGAAGGCGACCCGGATCCGGCGGCTGTCGTGGTTTTCGGTGAATTCGAATACCGGGCTGTCGCCCTGATAGGCGGCCATCAGATGTGGTGCGATCTTGTCGTAGGCAGCGGCACCAAGCGCCTCCGCGATATGCATGCCGAGAATTTCAGAAGGACGGCTGGGAAAGACAGAGCTGAGGCGCCGGTTGGTATAGGTATAGTAACCCTCTGCATCCACATGGGCGATATGGGCGGGCATCATCTCGGTCGTCAGGCGGGTGCGGGCTTCCATCTCGGTGAGCTGACGCTTTGCCTCTTCCAGTGCGGTGATCGTGGCGGCCAGTTTGCGGTTGGTGGCCGAGAGTTCCTCGGTATGTACGATCAGCTGATCGGACATTTCCTCGGACCGGGCGCGCAACAGCTGTTCGATTCGCTTGGTGCGGGTAATGTCGGTATAGACTGTGACCCAGCCCCCCTGAGGCAGCGGCGCCCCTTCGATCGAAATCACCTGACCGTTGGCGCGTTCGCGTTCCAGATAATGGGGCACAAAATCGAGCGCTTGATCGACGCGCTGCTGCACGAAACCCTCGATATCATCAACGGGGCCGTATTCGCCGCTGGTGGCGATATGGCGGATGGTTTCGTCAAACCGCGCGCCCGGAGTGATCAGCGCATTGGGCAGGTCGAACATCTCCTGAAAGCGCTGGTTGCAAACCACCAGACACAAATCGCTGTCATAGATCGACATTGCCTGGGCAATCAGATTGAGCCCGGCTGTGGTCATCGTGGCGCGGTGTTTTTCGGATCGGTTCATGCTGTCTCCCCGGCGTATGGCTAGCATCCCGATGGGTCTGCGCAAAGGGGCTAGCCTGTCACAGGGGGACCGTTCAAGAGGGTCTGCGTACGCCAGGTGAACTGCTGTTACAATTCGTAAGATTTGGGAAAACATCAGGAAAAAGTTGACGCCTTAGCATGAGGCCGTCCCTAATCGGGATCAGAATCGCGGGTAGCGATCAGTCCGGCCGCATGGGTCGGAAAGGGGAGGAGAAAGAACGTGGCTCAGACGCAGTCGGGTGCCGCAGGGATGATGTCCCTGCCGGCGCTGCTTGAACGCAATGCGGCGCAGATTGGCGACCGCCAAGCCTATCGGGAAAAGGAATTCGGCATTTGGCAATGCTGGACCTGGTCCGAAACCCAGAAGGAAATCGAGGCGCTTGCGCTTGGGTTGATCAACCTCGGGGTTAACGAGGGAGATTTCATAGCTATCATCGGGCGCAACCGTCCATCGCTCTATTGGGCGATGGTTGCGGCGCAATCGGTGGGCGCGGTGCCGGTGCCGCTCTATCAGGACGCGGTGGCGGAAGAGATGGCCTATGTGCTGGGCCACTGCGGTGCGCGGTTTGTGATCGCGGGTGACCAGGAACAGGTCGATAAGGTCATTGAGGTTCAGGAAGAGCTGAGCAATCTGGAGCAGATCATCTATCTGGATCCGCGCGGCATGCGCAAATATGACCACCATGCGCTGCATGAATATGCGCATGTTCAGGATCAGGGCCGCGCGGCGCGCGACGAATGGACGCCTGATCTGGAAGCCCGCAAGGCCAAGCTGACCTACGACAGCACCTGCGTGATGCTTTATACGTCTGGCACCACGGGCAAGCCCAAAGGCGTTGTTCTGTCCAATCGCAATGTGATCGAAAGCGCTAAGAACTCTGCGGAGTTTGACAAGCTGACGGCAGGTGAAAATATCCTGTCCTATCTGCCGATGGCCTGGGTTGGTGATTTCATCTTCTCGGTTGGGCAGGCCTATTGGTGTGGCTTCTGTGTGAACTGCCCAGAGAGCGCCGACACCATGATGACGGACCTGCGCGAAATCGGGCCAACTTATTTCTTCGCACCGCCGCGTGTTTTCGAAGGTCAGCTGACCAGCGTTATGATCCGTATGGAAGACGCGAGCACGCTGAAGCGCAAGATGTTCCACCACTTCTTGGCACATGCGAAAAAGGTGGGTGGTGACATCCTGGATGGTCGCCCGGTCGGATTGATGGACCGGTTGAAGTACAAACTGGGTGATCTGCTGGTCTACGGTCCGCTGAAGGATACGCTGGGCTATGGCCGCATTCGCGTTGGCTACACCGCCGGTGAGGCGATCGGGCCGGAGATTTTTGATTTCTATCGCAGTCTTGGGATCAACCTCAAACAGCTCTACGGCCAGACCGAAGCGACGGTGTTCATCACCGTGCAGCCCGATGGTGAGGTGCGCGCTGATACCGTGGGTGTTCCGGCCCCCGATGTAGAGATCAAGATCGCCGACAATGGTGAGATTTTCTACCGCTCGCCGGGAACCTTCGTCGAATATTACAACAACCCGGAATCCACGGCCTCGACCAAGGATGCCGAAGGTTGGGTCGCAACGGGTGACGCAGGTTTCTTTGAAGAAGACAGCGGCCATCTGCGGATCATCGACCGAGCCAAGGACGTTGGCAAAATGGCGGACGGGGCGATGTTTGCGCCCAAATATGTTGAGAACAAGCTGAAGTTCTATCCGGATATTCTGGAGGTTGTGCTGTTCGGTAATGGCCGGGACCGCTGTGTTGCCTTTATCAATATTGACCTGACGGCGGTGGGCAATTGGGCGGAGCGGAACAACATTGCCTATGCGTCCTATCAGGAGTTGGCGGGTCATCCGAAGGTGCTGCAATCCATTCGGGAACATGTCGAAACCGTCAACGAGTCGGTGGCGCAGGATGTCATGCTTTCGGGTTGTCAGGTGCACCGCTTCGTTGTGCTGCACAAAGAGCTGGACGCCGATGATGGCGAGATGACCCGGACCCGCAAAGTGCGCCGTGTGATTGTCGAGGATAAGTATTCCGATATTATCACAGCGCTTTACGATGGCTCCTCGCAGATTTCGACACGTACGGAAGTGACGTATGAGGATGGACGCAAGGGCGAGATAAGCGCCACGCTGGATATCATCGATGCCAAGGTCGTGCCGGTTACCACACACGCGGTGGCCGCGGAATGAGACATTTGATGACAAGAACCGCATCAACACGATCGGCAGCGGCGCTTAGCCATAGACAACAAAACAACAATGCGAAAGGCGCGGTGTCGTGAAGGATATGGAAGACGGCTATATCACCGAGGACGGGCGCAAGATCGGCGGCGTGGTGATGGAGATGAAAAACATCACTCTGCGCTTTGGCGGCGTGGTTGCGATCAAGGATATCTCCTTTGACATTCGCGAAGGCGAGATCCGGGCCATCATCGGCCCCAACGGCGCGGGCAAATCCTCAATGCTGAACGTGATCTCAGGGTTTTATGTCCCGCAGGAAGGCGAGGTGCTGTTTCGTGGTAAGCCCCGCCCACAGATGCGCCCCTATGAGGTGGCCCGTCAGGGCATCGCACGCACGTTCCAGAATATCGCGTTGTTCGACGGGATGAGTGTGCTCGACAATGTGATGACCGGGCGCCTCAATTTCATGAAGACCAATATCTTTCAGCAGGCGATCTGGCGCGGCAAGGCGGAGGCGGAAGAAACCGAAAACCGCGAAGCGGTGGAACGGATCATCGATTTTCTCGAGATTCAGGCAATCCGCAAGACGCCGGTTGCGCGTCTGCCTTACGGTTTGAAAAAACGGGTTGAGCTGGCGCGTGCCCTGGCCGCCGAGCCAAAGTTGTTGCTGCTGGATGAACCGATGGCGGGTATGAACGTTGAGGAAAAAGAGGACATGTCCCGCTTTATCCTTGATGTGAATGACGAATTCGGCACCACCATCGCGCTGATCGAACATGACATGGGCGTTGTGATGGACCTGTCTGATCGTGTTGTCGTTATGGACTACGGCAAGAAGATTGGCGACGGCACACCGGACGAAGTGCGCAACAATCAGGACGTGATTGATGCCTACTTGGGGGTCAGCCATGACTGATCATCTGGGCTGTGGAATGAATTTCGGAAATTTTTGGCAAGCTTCTTTGATGAAACTTGCAGGAGGAGAGCGGGATGCCTGAACAACTCGTCTTTGCGATGGAAGTCACGCTGAACGGCCTGATGGCAGGGGTGCTCTATGCGCTGGTCGCGCTGGGCTTTGTCCTGATCTACAAGGCCTCGGGCATCTTTAACTATGCGCAGGGTGTTATGGCCCTGTTTGCCGCGATGACGCTGGTGGGGATCATGAACGGTCAGGTGCCGTTCTCCCATGTGATCAATGCGATCTTCGGTGGGCATATCACCCACTTTGGCTGGACCGTCCCGTCCTTTGTCGCAATTGTCATGACAGTGGGCGTGATGGTGCTGCTGGCCTGGATGGTGCAGCATTTCGTGATGCGTCACCTGGTCGGGCAGGAGCCGATCATTCTGTTCATGGCCACCATCGGACTTGCCTATTTCCTTGAAGGGGTGGCGGATCTGATGTGGGGGTCAGAGATCAAAGCGCTGGATGTCGGCCTGCCGCAGGGGATCAACCTGTGGATCGATGAGACCACCTATCAGATCTTTGACTACGGGTTCTTCATCGACAACCTCGACATTGTGGCGACGGTTATTGCCGCGCTGCTGGTGATGGGGCTGGTTGCCTTTGCGCAATATACCAAACAGGGCCGTGCGATGCGGGCGGTGGCCGATGACCATCAGGCGGCACTGTCGGTTGGTATCTCGCTGAACTTTATCTGGGTGCTGGTCTGGTCGGTTGCGGGCTTTGTTGCACTGGTCGCCGGGATCATGTGGGGCACCAAATCCGGCGTGCAGTTTTCACTGTCGCTGATCGCGCTAAAGGCCCTGCCAGTCTTGATGCTGGGCGGCTTCACCTCGATCCCTGGAGCCATTGTAGGCGGCCTGATCATTGGCGTCGGCGAAAAACTGTTCGAATTCATGATTGGCCCGATGGTTGGGGGCGCGACGGAGAACTGGTTTGCCTATGTGCTGGCGCTGCTGTTCCTGGTGTTCCGCCCGCAAGGTCTGTTCGGGGAGAAGATCATTGAACGGGTCTGAGGCTGTTATCACGTCTGCATGGCGCCACCGGAATATGGCCGCGCCATGCCGTTCTGTTCAGCCTTCCAAGCGTCGGAAGGCGGCGATGACGATGGCGGCAAAGATGGTGACCACCAGTGTGAAGGCGATAGTGATGTCCCCGACCAACTGGCCGACAAGCACCGTCATGACAGCAGCGGCGCATAGCGCCAGAAGCAGCATGCCCCAGGCCGTAGAGGCCGCGGTCCCCGATTGCCGCGCTGCGGTGCGCGGGGCTGGCTGGCGATTGGCCTGCGGTAACACAGTCGCGTCTTCGACTGTGCTTAGCAGCCGGTTCTTCGCCTTTGTAAAGTCCTCAGGGGATATGTCTCCCCTGTCCCGGGCAGCCTCTAGCTGCCGGATTTCCTGCAATATTGCACTCATCGTTCCCACTCACTTTTCCCACGCAAAAGATGGCACAGAGAATTGGGCGAAATGTGGCGAAAGCCGGAAATCCGAAGAAATGGTTAACGTCGGAGGGGTCAGATGACCAAGCTGATTGCCATCGTCAATGTGATCGCATGGGCCGGGTTCTGGGCCTTTGGCTACCTGGCGCTGACTGCCGAGGGGTTTTCGGAGGCGCAGATGGTCACGGCATCGCTGTTGGCGGCGGCGGGGCTGATCACTGGCATCCTTGCCTATTTGCGTCTGGCCCGTGTGGCCGAGCTAAGTGGTTACGCAAGCAAGACAAATCAACTCGACGCGGGTCAGAGAAACCGCGCGCAGCAAGAAGGGAGCATCTGAGTCATGTTCTATCGTGAAGCCGGAGATTTCAAAACCTCCTACCAAGATGACAGCCAGACCTTCCCGATCAAGTTTGACCGGATCCGCTACTACGTGGTGCTGGCGCTGGCATTCCTGGTGGTGCCTTTCGTCGTAAATGACTACTGGGCCAATGCGATCCTGCTGCCGTTTCTGATCTATTCGATTGCCGCAATTGGCCTGAATATTTTGGTCGGGTACTGCGGTCAGGTGTCCTTGGGGACTGGTGGTTTCATGGCTGTGGGAGCCTATGCCTGCTACAAGCTGATGACGGCGTTCCCGGAAATGAGCATGTTCATTCACGTGTTGCTCGCCGGTGGTATCACGGCGCTGGTGTGCATCGGGTTTGGTCTGCCATCGCTCAGGATCAAGGGGTTCTACCTTGCCGTGGCAACGCTGGCAGCGCAGTTTTTTCTGGTCTGGCTCTTCAACCGGGTGCCGTGGTTCTACAACTATTCCGCCTCGGGTCAGATCAGCGCGCCGGAGCGGGATGTGTTCGGCATTATCATCACCGGCCCCAATGCACCGGCCTGGGCCACATATATGTTCAGCCTGATTTTCCTTGCCTTCTGCGCATTGGTTGCCCGCAACCTGACCCGCGGGACCGTAGGCCGCAGCTGGATGGCGATCCGTGACATGGACATTGCGGCGGAGATCATCGGGGTGAACCCGCTAAAGGCGAAGCTTTCGGCCTTTGGGGTGTCTGGTTTCTTCATCGGGGTTTCCGGCGCACTGTTCTTTTCCGTCTATCTTGGCGCAGTCGAAGTTGGCGAAGCCTTTGGTATCAATAAATCGTTCCTGGTGCTGTTCATGGTGATCATCGGTGGCTTGGGGTCGATCTTCGGCTCCTTTGCCGGGGCGGCGTTCCTGGTGCTGCTGCCGGTCGTACTGAAGGTCGTAGGCGTGGATGTGCTGGGCTGGCCCACTGATATCGTGGCCCATATCCAGCTGGTGATTGTCGGTGCGCTGATCGTGATCTTCCTGATCGCGGAGCCGCATGGCATCGCGCAGCTGTGGCGCGTCGCCAAGGAAAAACTGAGACTCTGGCCTTTCCCGCACTAAGTGGGGCCGGCCAAGCAAGACTGCGGGGCAATAACAAGATCAACCCCCGCTGTGACCCACATCGGACAATTCAAGGGAGGATGAGACCCGATGAAAATGAAACTGACAACTCTGGCGCTGGGCGCCGTGATGGCCGCTGGCCCTGCCATGGCGGACCTGGTGTTCCCGTCGCTGAGTTATCGTACCGGCCCCTATGCGGCTGGCGGTATCCCTTTTGCGGATGGCTATGCGGATTACTTCACGCTGGTCAACGAACGCGATGGCGGCATCAATGGCGTGAAGGCAAAGGTCATCGAGTGTGAGACCGGCTACAACACCGAGAAAGGTGTGGAATGCTATGAGTCGACCAAGGGCGAAGGCGCGCTGGTCTATCAGCCGCTGTCCACCGGCATCACCTATCAGTTGATCCCGAAAGTGACCGCAGATGGCATTCCGCTGCACACAATGGGCTATGGCCGCACCTCGGCGGCAAATGGTGAAGTGTTCAGCAATGTTTTCAACTACCCTGCCAACTACTGGGATGGTGCGTCTGGGATCATCAACTATCTGCTGGAAGAAAACGGCGGTGATCTGAACGGCAAGAAGATCTCGCTGCTGTTCCACAACTCCGCCTACGGCAAGGAGCCGATCCGGACGCTGGAGGAGCTGTCGAAGAAACACGGCTTCACGCTGTCGACATTGCCCGTCGACCACCCTGGTCAGGAGCAGAAATCCCAGTGGTTGCAGATCCGTCGCGACCGTCCGGATTTCGTGATCATGTGGGGCTGGGGCGTGATGAATCAGGTCGCCATTCAGGAAGCCGCCAATACTCGCTATCCGATGGAGAATTTCATCGGCGTGTGGTGGTCCGGTGCTGAGCACGATGTGATGGCTGCGGGTGATAAGGCCAATGGATACAAGGCTGTGACCTTCCACGGTGTGGGGCGTGACTTCCCTGTATTTGCGGATATTCAGACACATGTTGTGGACAAAGGGCTGGCGGCTGGTGCCGGCGATCAGATCGGCAATGTGCTTTATAACCGCGGCATGTATGCAGCGATGCTGGCTGTTGAAGCGGCAAAAACCGCCCAGGAAATCCATGGCACCAATGACATCACGCCTGCGATGATGCGCGATGGTATGGAAGCCTTGGAGATGCCGGAAGCGCGCATGTCTGCGCTGGGGATGCCGTATTTCGGTCCGTCCTTCAACGTCTCCTGTGAAAACCACGGTGGCCCCGGTCTGGTTGGCATGACCCAGTGGGATGCCTCGGCCAAAACCTGGAACCTGATCAGCGATTTCGCACCCAGCGATCGTGATGTGATCCAGCCGCTGATCGAGGAAGATTCCATGGCCTATGCCAAGGAAAACAATATCGAGGCGGGCTGCAAGTAACGCAGTTTGGTCTGTCCCCGGCTTTCGGTCGGGGGCGGATCTGCCGAACCGCGTCGCTGCCGGCGCGCATATCACCCGGTGCGGCGCGTGAGGGCCGCACCCACTGACAGACCCGGAACAGGGCGATCGGGTCAGGACCGCGTGAGGACAACAACAGATGCTGGATACAGCCAAAACCACCGATGTTCAGGCAGAGACCCTGCTTGAGGTCAACAACATCGAAGTGATCTACAACCACGTGATCCTCGTTTTGAAGGGCGTCAGCCTGAAGGTCCCGAAGGGTGGGATCACCGCGCTGCTGGGCGGCAATGGCGCGGGCAAGACGACAACACTCAAGGCGGTTTCAAACCTGCTGCACTCCGAGCGGGGCGAGGTCACCAAAGGGTCGATCAGCTATCGCGGTGAGCGCATTCAGGACCGGGACCCTGCCGAACTGGTCAAAAAAGGTGTTATTCAGGTGATGGAAGGCCGTCACTGTTTTGAACATCTGACCGTTGAGGAAAACCTGCTGACCGGCGCCTATACGCGCAGCGATGGCAATGCGAACATCCAGCGCGATCTGGAGATGGTCTATAGCTACTTCCCACGTTTGAAGGAGCGCCGCCGAAGCCAGGCGGGCTATACCTCGGGTGGTGAGCAGCAGATGGTTGCCATGGGCCGCGCTTTGATGAGCCGCCCGGAGACGATCCTGCTGGACGAGCCATCAATGGGGCTGGCGCCCCAGCTGGTGGAACAGATCTTTGAGATCGTGAAATCAATCAATGAAAACGAAGGGGTGACCTTCCTTCTGGCTGAGCAAAACACCAATGTGGCGCTGCGCTATTCCCACTACGGCTACATTCTGGAATCCGGTCGTGTGGTGATGGATGGCCCGGCTGCTGAACTGCGCGAGAATCCGGATGTGAAAGAATTCTACCTTGGTATGTCCGACGACGGGCGCAAGAGTTTCCGGGATGTGCGATCCTATCGCCGCCGGAAGCGGTGGTTGAGCTGAGGCGGGGTGCTGACATGACAAATTTTGACAGCCTTGAGACTCGCAGTGCAGACGCCCGTGCCTCTGACTTGGCGGAACAACTGCCGCAGCAGATTGCCCGTGCCTTGGCCGCGCCTGGTTATGGCGACAGCTTGCGGGATGTTGATGCCGCGTCTATTACCTCCGTTGCGGATCTGGCGGCTCTGCCGGTTCTGCGCAAATCTGATTTGGGCAAGGCACAGGCTGCACATCCACCGTTTGGTGGGTTCACGGTGAAGCCTGCCAGCGGTTTTGCTCATATCTTCCAGTCACCCGGTCCGATCTACGAACCGGGCGGGGTGGATCATGACTGGTGGCGTATGGGGCGGTTCCTTCATGCGGCGGGTATTGGCCCCGGCGATGTGGTGCAAAACTGCTTTGGCTATCACCTGACGCCCGCAGGTATGATCTTTGAGAATGGTGCGCGCGCGGTTGGTGCCGCTGTGCTGCCCGCGGGTACCGGTCAGACCGAATTGCAGGTCACTGCGGCGCGTGATGTGGGCGCGACTGCTTACGCCGGCACCCCTGACTACCTGAAGGTGATCTTGGACAAGGCCGATGCCATGGGTGTGCAGCTGGGCTTTACCAAGGCGGCTGTGGGTGGCGGGGCGCTGTTCCCCTCCTTGCGTCAGGAATATGCGGATCGTGGTATCACCTGTCTTCAATCTTATGCGACGGCGGATCTGGGCAATATTGCCTATGAGAGTGCGGCTATGGAGGGGATGATCGTCGATGAACAGGTCATCGTCGAGATTGTCACCCCCGGGACCGGCACCCCGGTGGCCGCAGGTGAGGTCGGCGAGGTCGTGGTGACCACGCTGAACCCGGACTATCCGCTTGTCCGGTTTGCCACCGGGGATCTCAGCGCCGTGTTGCCGGGTGACTCCCCCTGCGGTCGCACCAATATGCGGATCAAGGGCTGGATGGGGCGCGCGGATCAAACCACCAAGATCAAGGGCATGTTTGTGCGCCCTGAACAGGTTGCGGCACTGGTCGACAAGCACGATGAGATCATCAAGGCGCGCGTTATTGCCAGCCGGGACGGCGAAATGGATGCGATGACCGTTCAGATCGAAGCGCAGAACGGCGATGAAATCGCTTTTTCCCGTTCTGTGGTGGAGGTGCTGAAGCTGAAAGGCCGCGTGGAAGTGGTCGCACCCGGTGTCCTGCCTAAGGATGGTTTGGTGATCGAGGACCAGCGCAGCTACGACTGATCCCCTGTCCTGTTGGGGGTACCACCCGATCAGGGTATATCTGGCGCAACCGGGTTCCTCCCTCCGGTTGCGCCAGTTTTTGTTTCGCCACGCTTTTTTGAAGTATGCGGGCGCGGCGAATGGCTGCGCTTTGGCATTGTTGCTGGCATTTCCGACGAAAATGATCGAAATAGAGGGCTGCACTGAGGTAGTCCTGCGTTCATGCCAAAGATCACATCCATTTCACCCGTAGCAGCAGAGGCAGCACGAGCCGCCGATGCATCGGCCGTTAGTGATACGGCCTCCGCAGGTGCGGTGCCATCCATGACAGGTCCGAGCGGCCGTCGGGGGCGGCGGAAAAAACCCGGCGGTGCGCTGTTTGCCACTGTCGGTTGGGTGGTGGCCCTGGCGTGTCTGTTGCCAATGCTGGCGGTCTCCCTTGCGGCGCTGACAGGTGGGACAGAGACGATCCGGCACCTGATGGACACGGTATTGCCGGGGTATGTCGGCACCACATTGGTACTGGTCTTGCTGGTGGCGCTAGGTACCGGAATGGTCGGTGTGGGTGCGGCCTGGCTGGTGACGATGACCCGTTTTCCAGGCGTACGGGTGATGGAGGTCGTGCTGATCCTGCCGCTGGCCTTCCCAGCCTATGTGTTGGCCTATGCCTATACCTTCGTGCTGGATCATCCCGGTGTTGTGCAGACGACATTGCGACAGGTGACTGGCTGGGGGCCGCGCGACTATTGGTTCCCGGAGATCCGCTCCGTCGGAGGGGCAGCGGTGATGCTGGTACTGGTGCTTTACCCCTATGTTTACCTGCTGGCGCGGGCCGCGTTCCTGCAGCAAAGCGCGGGAGCCTTTTTAGCGGCGCGTGCGCTTGGCAACACCTCTCTGCAGGCATTCTGGCGGGTCAGCCTGCCCATGGCGCGCCCCGCGATTGCGTCCGGTGTTCTGTTGGCTGTCATGGAGACCATCGCTGACTTCGGGACCGTGAGTTATTTCGGTGTGCAGACCTTTGCCACCGGGATCTATACCAGCTGGTTTTCTCTGGCGGACAGGGCTGGCGCGGCGCAGCTGGCGCTATGTCTGCTTGGGTTTGCCCTGACCTTGGCAGTCGCGGAACGGGCCACACGCGGACGGGCACGCTATCATCACGCGGGTAAGCACCAGGCCAAGATGCCGCCGGTGGATTTGCACGGTTTCAAGGCGGCTCTGGCGTTTGGTCTCTGTGTCTTGCCGGTCCTCTTGGGGTTTCTGTTGCCGGTTGTGATTCTGGCACAGATGGGGATGGAGTCGGAGCAGAACCTGTTCAGCAAACGCTACCTGGGATTCTTGCAGAACTCGCTCACGCTGGCGATGACGGCTGCGCTCCTGACGGTGGTCGCGGCAGTTTGCCTTGGGTTTTACCAGCGCCTGCGGCCGGGTCGGCCCTCAGCGCTGGCGGGGCATGTCTCGCGGCTGGGCTATGCGGTGCCGGGCGGAGTGATCGCGGTTGGGTTGATGGTGCCCTTCGCAGCCTTTGACAACACATTGGATGCTTGGATGCAGGCGAATTTCGAGATCCGGACCGGTCTGCTGATTACCGGATCGATCTGGCTGCTGGTGGCTGCCTATATGGTGCGCTTTCTGGCAGCGGCCTTGGGGGCTTATGAGGGCGGGCAATCCACGGTGCACGCCAATATGGACGCCGCCGCGCGGTCACTGGGGCAAAGCCCGCTGGGCATGCTGCGTCGGGTGCATCTGCCGATCCTGACGCCCAGCCTGATGACCGCTTTGCTGATTGTCTTTGTCGATGTGATGAAGGAGCTGCCTGCAACGCTGATCATGCGCCCCTTCAATTACGATACGCTGGCGGTTCATGCCTATCGCCTTGCATCGGACGAGCGGCTGGAAGGCGCGGCGGTGCCCTCGCTGGTGATCATGCTGGTTGGCCTGTTGCCAGTGATCCTGATCTGTCGACAGGTGGGGCGGCGCAGTTAAGTATGCGCCCTTTGGCGGCTTAGCTGTGCCACCAATCCTCTATGTCTTCGCGGGAGATCCGGGCCGCGGGGCCAAGTGCAACAAGTATGGTTTCTTCCGCCTCGCAGCGTTTGGCGGAGACCTGTCGGCCAACCACATGCAGCTCATAACCGCCGCCGTTCGTCAGCACAAAGCCCTTCATCCGGTAGAGGCCATCGGGCCGGTTCGCCAGTTTGTCGCCCAAGCGGCAGCGGTCCATGGGTTCATTGCTACGATGGTGCCAGGTGGCATAGGAATGATGGGCGGATTTCGCGCCGGTTCTGCCGACAGGCAACGGCAGCACGTCAAACAGCAGGTCTGCTAGGGGAGCGTTTTCCAGGAGCGTTGGGGTGCGGGCGCCAAGCGCGTTCAGTTGCTCCATGACAGCGTTCGACAGGGTGTCACATTTGCTTATCAGCACCAGATCTGCGGCCCGGATCTGCTGGCTTACCTGATCGCGCAAGAGATCATCGCCAAGGAGATCCGAGAGGTTTTCGCCATCTGTAACGGTGATGATACCGCCGTAGGACAGCTGAGCTTCGTTCACCACGGTATTAGCGATGGCGACCGGATCGGAGAGGCCGCTGGCTTCGATCACGATGTGATCCGGGTGGTTCTCCTCTGCGAGAATACGGTGCAGAGCGGCAGTCAGATCCTCCCCTAATGTGCAGCAGACGCAGCCGTTACTGAGCGCGATGGTCTGCGCGTTGGCATCCTGAAGAAGACTTTCGTCGATGTTGATGCGACCAAAGTCATTGACCAGAACCGTTAGGCGCAATCCATGATCCTCGCTCAGAAGTCGATTGATCAGGGTGGTTTTTCCGGCGCCGAGATAACCGCTGATGATGGTGACCGGGATACGCTTCATCGGGTGTGTCCCGATGGGATGATGTGGTCACGCATGGCTTGTCCCCGCTCTGCATCGCTGAATACGGGCTGCAGCTATAGGTGGTCTTTCCCGGTCCGTCCACCCTCAGCGCGACGTCAGGTCAAGCCGGTACTGGCGGCAACATGCTCGTTTAATTCATGGCGTATCCGCTTTTCTGGGGGAGCACCTCAGACAATGCAATTGGCGGGAAGCGGTAGGGAGGACCTAAAATCACGGCAACCCGGGGGCTCGGCTCCAGGGACACTGGAATTGTGAAAAAGGGATGAAAGCCGTGTTAAACCGCAATGAACTGATTCTCCGCATTGTCCTACTGGGGCTGGGGGCGACGGCGTTTATGGATCTATGGGCGATTGCCGCTGATACATTGTTTGGCGTCCCGCAGAGCAATTTTGCCGTGGTTGGACGATGGCTTGGCCATATGCCTGAGGGGGTGTTCACCCACGACAGTATCCGCAAAGCTGCACCGGTGGCGAATGAAGGCGCACTTGGCTGGACTGCACATTACATAGTTGGCGTGATCTTCGCCGCGTTATTCGTTGCGGTTGGCGGGCAGCGTCAGCTGCTGCAGCCGGGGCCGGTTGTACCGATCCTTTTTGGCCTGGTGACGGTGGTTGCACCGTTCTTCATCCTGCAACCAGCACTGGGGGCGGGCATCATGGCGGCAAATAAACCCAATCCGGATGCCGCGCGACTAAAGAGCCTGATGTCGCATTTCTCATTCGGTTTGGGGCTTTACGTGGTGGCGTATGGTCTGTCCCGTCTGGCACCCAAGGGGCGGCTCGGATCTGAGGATCAGATTTCGCCTGCTGAGTAGCTGGGTTGCTGTCCGGCGTTCAGAACAACAAGGGCGCAGGAAATCCTCCTGCGCCTTTGCCTCTAGATCAGTGGCGCATTTGCGCCGGTCATCACGCGGTAGGGATTATTCCCAGCCCACCTGATTGAAGATCTTCTGGGCGGTGGGGATGTTCTTTGCCACGTCGGACAGCTGAACATCATCCGGCTTGAAGTGACCGAGTGCGGCGATGCTGGGTGCCAGAGCAACGCCGGGAACCGCAGGGTATTCGTCATTGCCAGCCGAGAAATACTGCTGTGCCTGATCGGAGGCGAGGTATTCTAGGAACTTCACGGCATTGTCTTTGTTGGGGGCGTTCACTGCCACACCACCGCCGGAGAGGTTCATATGCGCGCCTTCTGCGTCCTGCGCAGGGAAAACCCAACCGATCATGTCACGGTCTGCCGATAGACCTTTTACGTCTTTACGGATGGAGCGGGCAAAGTAGTAGCTGTTGCCAACCGCGATTTCGCATTCGCCAGAGACAATGCCGCGCAGCTGGTCGGTATCACCCCCCTGCGGTGCGCGCGCCATATTGGCGACAACGCCTTTGGCCCAATCGGTTGCGGCCTCTTCACCGTGGTGCGTGACGATCGAGGCCAGCAGGGTCTGGTTGTAGGTGTTGGTCGACGACCGGATGCAGACCTGACCTTTGTAAGCCGGATCGGCGAGGTCGAGATATGTCTTCGGCGGGGTTGCGACATCTGCCTTGTCAAAGAATATGATACGTGCGCGCTGCGAGAAGCCGAACCATTGGTTGTCTGCATCCTGCAGGTAGCCCGGAACGCGGGCTTCCAGCGTGTCGCTGTCGATGGCTTGCAGCAGACCTTCGTTCTTGGCGCGGGCAAGGCGAGAGGTGTCGACTGTCAGCAGAATGTCAGCAGGGGAGTTTGCACCCTCTGCGCTCATCCGGGCGATCAGCTCGTCGGCTTTGCCTTCGATGCGGTTGATGGTGATGCCGGTGGCCTCTTCAAAATCGGAGTAGAGACGCTCGTCGGTATCATAGTGGCGCGAGGAGTAGAGGTTCAGCTCACCCTCAGCAGCGGCAGATGTTGCGACGGCGGCGACCAAGGCGCCTGCAAGAATGGTGGTCGATTTCAGCATGGTACATCCCATCTATTCAAAACACTCGGGGGTCTTGGCCAGAGGCGTCGAACCCGACTGATTTGCTCAGATAAAGAGTTTCAGCAAAAATGCAAAGAAAAACCGACAAAAATAATCGGAAAAAGGCGCCTGCCTCGGCGACTTGGCCGTAGGGCGCGATGTGGGAGGGTATAAAATGAAAAAACCGCATCCGAAGATGCGGTTTTCAAATCAGCTAAGCTGCGTCTGGCAATCAGCCCTGGCGTGCTTTAAAGCGGCGCTGGGTCTTGTTGATCACATAGACACGGCCCTTGCGACGCACAACGCGGCAATCACGGTGCCGGTTCTTGAGCGAGCGGAGCGAGTTCTTGACCTTCATGGCCTATCTCCTGTTCTGCGGCGCGAACCAGCGCCTGGGTTGCGGGGCTCCGATCCTTAGACCAGAGCAATGAATTCATGGTGGGCGATACAAGGTTCGAACTTGTGACCCCTTCGATGTCAACGAAGTGCTCTACCACTGAGCTAATCGCCCATAAATACCTACGCTTTCGGCCGGCCCCAAATTGAAAGGGGCGCGGATGACCGCGCCGGTGAGGGGGTCTATAAAATGAGTCGGAGAGGGGTGCAAGAGCTTTTGACCGCAGAAATTTCCGGTCTATGCTGTTTCTTGTATCTGAGCGGCCGGAGCCTGCATGTCTGACACAGTATATTTGGTGGAAATGCCACAGGAATTGCGGTCCGGGGTTGTTTTTGCCTCACCGCACAGCGGATCGGACTACAGCGCAGCGTTTCTGGCGCAGACGATTCTTGATCCTTTGCAGCTGCGCAGTTCGGAAGACGCCTTTGTTGACGAGCTGTTCGCAGCCGCGCCGCGATTCGGAATGCCCCTGCTGACCGCGCGGGCGCCACGCGCCTATGTCGATCTCAACAGATCAACCGAAGAACTGGACCCGGCGCTGATCGAGGGTGTCATTAAACGCGGGCAGAACCCGAGGGTGGCTTCGGGGCTGGGAGTTGTACCACGGGTGGTGGCCCATGGGCGGGCGATCTACCATGGAAAGCTAAGCCAGTGCGAAGCGAGGCGGCGAATCGAGTCCTATTGGCGACCATATCATGCCGCATTGCAGCAGCTTCTGGATCAGGCGCGGATCGGGTTTGGACAGGCGGTGCTGATTGATTGCCATTCAATGCCGCATGAGGCGATATCTGCTGCCGGGCGGAGGGGGGCTGGGCTGCCTGATGTTGTGCTTGGGGACCGGTTCGGTGCTGCCGCCTCCTCCGAGGTCATGGACCGGGTCGAAGCGGCGTTTGTCGGCGCCGGGCTGCGTGTGGCGCGTAATACCCCCTTTGCAGGGGCCTATATCACGCAGACCTATGGCCGCCCGTCGCGTGCGCAACATGCGGTGCAGGTCGAAATTGATCGTAGCCTCTATATGAATGAGGCGCGCATTGAGAAAACCGCCGATTTTGCCGCGCTGCAAATGGTGCTGACCGATGTGATCGCTGAACTGTCGCAGCTGAATTGTGATCCGGTGCCTCTGGCAGCGGAGTAAGCGCAGCCCCTGTTACCGAAGAGCGCGGCCTTTCTGGATGGCGGATTTACCAAAGCGTTCGCGGATAGCATCTGTCGCACGTTCGGCCTTGGCGCGCTGACCTGCCTGAGGGTCGAGCAAATCACCGGTGATATCAGCTTGGGTTTCCGGGACCAAATCGGAAATGCCGCAGCCAAGCAGCCGGTAGGGACCTTCGTCGCCAACTTGATCCAACAGGGCACGGGCGGTGCGATAGACGGTATCCGCGATTTGGGTGGCGTCGCGCAGGGATTGCCGCCGGGTGAGGCTGCTGTGATTTGCGCGTTTCAGCTTCAGCGTCACCACCCGTCCGGCCAGCTGCCGCGCTTTGGCACGGTCGGAGACCTTTTCGGCCAGCCGCCACAGATGTCCGTCAAGCACCTCAAGACTGGCCGTATCCTCAAAGAAGGTGGTCTCATTCGAGATGGATTTGATGGGCGCATTGGAGGATACGCGGCGCCGGTCCTGGCCACGCGCGAGATGCCAGAGCCGCTCTCCCATCGAACCGAAGCGAGCATTAAGATCAGTCCGATCCCATCTGAGAAGATCGGAGAAGCTGCGAATCCCGGCCTTGTCGAGCGAGGCCTGCGCGGCGGGGCCAATGCCCCAGATCAGGCGCACCGGTTTGTCCTTCAGGAACTCAGAGGTTTCAGCCGCGCCAATCACCGAAAATCCGCGGGGTTTGTCCAGATCTGACGCGACCTTGGCCAGGAACTTATTGTGCGACAGCCCGATGGATCCGGTCACACCCAGTTCATCTTTCATGCGTTTGACCAGCCGCGCCAGCATCACCGCAGGCGGCGCGCCATGCAGGCGCTGGGTGCCGGACAAATCCATGAAAGCCTCATCCAAGGATAGCGGTTCAACATCTGGGGTCAGCTCATCCATCATGGCGCGGATCTGGCGGCTGACGTCGACATAGACGTTCATGCGAGGTTTGATCACCACCGCGTCCGGGCAGAGCTTCAGCGCCTGAAACATCGGCATGGCCGAACGAACACCACGAATGCGCGCGACATAGCAGGCGGTGGAGACCACGCCACGTTGCCCGCCACCGATCACCACAGGTTTGTCGGCGAGATCTGGATTGTCGCGTTTTTCAACACTGGCGTAGAATGCATCACAATCCATATGTGCGATTGAGAGCGAGAACAGCTCAGGATGAGCTTTGATACGCGGGCTTTGGCAGCTGGGGCAGCGCTTTGGGTTCGGGGTCCTGCCATTCTTCGGTTTCAGCACACCATGGGACAGGCATTCCCGACAAAGTACCTGCAGGTTCTGGCCGCCGCCTGCCGGACCCTCAGGTCTGGTCAGATCAGACGTTATAGGATGCTGGTCGGACATGGGCGCAAAAACCGGGAGGGGCTGAATGAGGGAATCTCATGGTGCTGCAGGGGCGCATAGAGTAGCCTCTGCAACGGAAATTGTCTTTAGACGATCTGACATGGTGAGAGCAGGGATGACATTCAACGGTGCCAAGCTGGCACTTTTTATCGGTGACAGGCTGTTGGTCATTGAGCGTGACGCCTATCCGGACATTCCCTATCCCGGCCACTGGGATTTCCCAGGCGGCGGTCGCGAAGGGGCGGAAACACCAGAAACCTGTGCCCTGCGCGAAACCGAGGAGGAGGTCGGGCTGCTCGTACAGGAGACAGATCTGGTCTGGCGGCGAAGCTATGCGCGGCCCAACGGTGTGGTCTGGTTTTTTGCTGCACATTTACCTGCCAAGAGAGAGCGAGACATCAGGCTGGGGGATGAGGGGCAGAGCTGGGCGCTGGTCCGGCCCGAATGGTACATCGCGCACGATCTGGCGGTACCCCATTTCGCCGATTATCTGCAGGCCTATCTATCGCATCGCGGCACTATCGGCGCATGAGCTTGTGCGCGTTTGCCGCCCGGTTCAAAATCGATGCCCTGAAAGAAAGAACCCCCGCTGCTGTAGCGGGGGAGGTGACGAACCTCAGGAAGAGCAAGGCCGTCAGGGGAGTGTCTCTTCAACAGGGTCGGTCATTTTGACCTCTCAGCATAGTCTGTTGCGCAGGATTATGTAATTCCATCTCTGGCTGTGTGCTTTTGTGGGCACAGGACAAAAAGGCGCATTTGGCAGCATGGCGATATAGAAATCTGTTGCAATTCGCATACTTGACCCTAGGTAAGCGTTGCGTAAGGCCGGGTCGCAGCCTGCCTATATGGGGCGCAGTCAAATGTTTTATTTCTGCCTAATGTTTAGGCAGTTTTCGATATCGACCGTGCTGGAACGGTCAATCTGACCGTCGCGAAGGGAAACCCGCCAAAGCGATCTGCGTCGGCGGGTTTGGAGTGTTGAAGAAGTGAAACCTGAGCTTGGCTGCCGCCTGCTTGAACGTCTGTGTCAGCGGGGCAGGCTGGTCAGAATATCTTCGGCTGCGCTGCGTGGTGCTTCCGCGGCCCAGATCGGACGGCCCACTACGATATGGTCGGCACCTGCCTCTAACGCGCTGGCCGGGGTGGCCACGCGTTTCTGATCTCCCAGGGCGGCTCCGGCGGGGCGTACGCCTGGGGTGACAATGAGCTTGCCTGATGCTTCGGGCAGGGCGCGGATCAGGGCGGCCTCCTGCGGGCTGGCGATCACGCCATCGGCTCCAGCGGTGAGCGCAAGGCCCGCGCGCTCCTGTACCAGATCAGAGATTTCCCCAGATTTGATCAGCGCCTCGTCCAGATCGGCGCGGTCCAGAGAGGTGAGGATGGTCACGCCAAGGATTTTGAGGTTGGTGCCAGCGGCGCCTTCCTTGGCGGCGCGCACAACATGCGGATCACCGTGGACGGTGAGGAAATCGAGGTCAAACTGCGCCAGACCGCGCACCGCAGCCTCAACTGTGGCGCTGATGTCGAAGAGTTTCATGTCAAGGAAGATGCGCTTGCCGCGTTCCTGTTTCAGTTCATTGGCGAGGGCCAGCCCCCCGCCGGTCAACATGCCCAGGCCGATCTTGTAGAACGACACAGCATCGCCAAGCGTATCGGCCAGTTGCAGCCCGGCGATCGCATTGGGAACGTCCATCGCAACGATCAGGCGGTCGTCAGCTGTGGTTTCTTGGCGGGGTTTGGCGGTGGAAGATGCGGACATGGAGGTTCCTCGGCTTAGGGGCGCCTTTGCGGGCAGTGTGGAGATGCAGGCAGTTTAGGGATCGCGCTGCTTTTAGTGGTGGTGTTGCCGTTGGGAAAGGGGAAAACGGCGGGGTCGACGGGGCGGCCATGCTCCCTCAGTGTTCTGCTAGGAGTGCAGGCGGGGCATACTCTTGATCTGGGTCAGGGATTTGGTGACATATTTGCCGCATACTGACCTTGAAGAGACAGTAAGATCTCCCACATTGAACCTGAAGGCCCTGAACGGGACGTGCTGCAAAGCGGGCGTCGCCACCAAAACGGGGCGCTTATATAAGGAGAGCAAGATGGACTTGAACAAGTTCACAGAACGGGCGCGCGGTTTTGTGCAGGCGGCCCAGACGATTGCACGACGTGAGGATCACCAGCGACTGATGCCTGAGCATTTGCTGAAGGCGCTGATGGATGACGACCAAGGACTGGCGAGCAATCTGATCACTCGCGCTGGTGGAACGCCGGAACAGGTGGTTCAGGCGCTGGAGTTGGCGGTGTCCAAACTGCCCAAGGTGCAGGGCAATTCTGCTGATATCTATCTGGATGGCCAGACCGCCAAGGTGCTCGACGAGGCGGCTAAGATTGCTGAGAAGGCCGGTGACAGTTTCGTGCCGGTTGAGCGGCTGCTGATGGCGCTGTGTATGGTCAAGTCCAAGGCCAAGGATGCGCTGGCGGATGGCAATGTCTCCGCGCAGGCGTTGAACGAGGCGGTCAATGATATCCGTAAGGGTCGCAAGGCGGACAGTGCCAGCGCCGAAGATGGCTATGACGCACTGAAGAAATACGCCCGCGATCTGACGGAGGCGGTACGGGACGGCAAGATTGATCCGATCATTGGCCGGGATGAGGAAATCCGCCGGGCGATGCAGGTGCTGAGCCGCCGGACCAAGAACAATCCCGTGCTGATTGGCGAGCCGGGGGTTGGTAAGACTGCAATCGCCGAGGGTATGGCCCTGCGTATCGTCAATGGCGATGTTCCCGAATCTCTGCGCGACAAGCAGTTGCTTTCGCTCGATATGGGCGCGTTGATCGCGGGTGCCAAATACCGCGGAGAATTCGAGGAACGCCTTAAGGCGGTTCTGACCGAGGTGACGGAGGCCGCTGGCGAAATCATTCTGTTCATCGATGAGATGCACACACTAGTTGGCGCGGGGAAATCGGATGGCGCGATGGATGCGGCGAACCTGATTAAGCCTGCGCTTGCACGGGGGGAGTTGCATTGTATTGGCGCCACGACGCTGGACGAATACCGAAAATATGTCGAAAAAGACGCTGCTTTGGCGCGCCGGTTTCAGCCTGTGATGGTGACCGAGCCGACGGTTGAGGACACCATTTCGATCCTCCGCGGCATCAAGGAGAAGTACGAATTGCACCACGGTGTTCGTATTGCGGATGCGGCGCTGGTGTCTGCGGCGACGCTCTCCCATCGCTATATCACTGATCGGTTCCTTCCGGACAAGGCGATTGACCTTATGGATGAGGCTGCGGCGCGCCTGCGGATGCAGGTCGACAGCAAGCCCGAAGAGCTGGATGCGCTCGACCGGCAGATTCTGCAGATGCAGATTGAGGAAGAGGCGCTGAAGCTTGAGGATGATGCAGCATCAAAAGACCGGTTGGAGACGCTGCAGAAAGAACTGGCAGAGCTGCAGGAGAAATCGGCGGAAATGACCGCGCAGTGGCAGTCCGAACGGGACAAACTGGCCTCTGCCCGTGGGTTGAAGGAACAGCTGGACCGCGCCCGCGCCGATCTGGATGCGGCCAAACGAGAGGGCAACCTCGCCCGCGCGGGGGAGCTGTCCTATGGTGTCATTCCCGGGCTGGAAAAACAGCTGAGTGAGGCGGAAGCCTCTGAACGCAATGGACTAATGGTCGAAGAGGCCGTTCGCCCCGAGCAAATCGCCGGCGTGGTCGAACGCTGGACCGGTATCCCCACCTCCAAGATGTTGGAAGGGGAGCGTGAGAAACTGCTGCGGATGGAGGCTGACCTGCACGGTCGGGTGATTGGTCAGGATGCGGCTGTGACCGCGGTGTCCAACGCCGTGCGCCGCGCCCGTGCGGGCCTGAATGATGAAAATCGGCCCCTGGGATCGTTCCTGTTCCTAGGCCCAACCGGCGTTGGTAAGACTGAGCTGACCAAAGCCGTCGCTGATTTCCTGTTTGATGACGACAGCGCCATGGTGCGTGTTGATATGTCGGAGTTCATGGAAAAACACGCGGTTGCTCGCCTGATCGGCGCGCCTCCGGGCTATGTCGGCTATGATGAGGGAGGCGTGCTGACCGAAGCGGTGCGGCGCAAACCCTATCAGGTGGTTCTCTTTGATGAGGTTGAAAAGGCCCATCCGGATGTCTTCAACGTGTTGTTGCAGGTCTTGGATGATGGTGTGCTCACCGATGGGCAGGGGCGGACCGTCGATTTCAAGCAGACGCTGATCATTCTGACGTCGAACCTTGGCGCGCAGGCGCTGAGCCAGCTGCCGGACGGGGCCGATGCTGCCGACGCCAAGCGTGACGTGATGGATGCCGTGCGTGCCCATTTCCGCCCAGAGTTCCTGAACCGGCTGGATGAGACGATCATTTTTGATCGGCTGGGTCGCAAGGATATGGATGGAATCGTCACGTTGCAGTTGGCGCGGCTGGAGAAACGCCTTGTGGGCCGCAAGATCACGCTTGAGTTGGATGATGGCGCGAAGACATGGCTCGCAGATGAGGGGTATGATCCGGTGTTCGGTGCTCGTCCGCTGAAGCGAGTCATCCAGAGGGTGTTGCAGAACCCATTGGCGGAGATGCTGCTGGCGGGAGAAATACGCGACGGGGACACGGTGCCTGTCAGTGCCGGCGCTGAGGGCCTGATCATCGGGGATCGTATTGGCACCAGCGATCGCCCGCGCCCTGACGACGCCGTTGTCCACTAAACATGTGCGGACACGATTGAACAGGAAAGGCTCGCCAGATCTGGCGGGCCTTTTCGTCTGCGGTCTGGCTAAGGCATGGCTCTCAGTTACTGGCGACCACGCGTGTTGCGCCCCTGCGGCGTAAAACTGTCAAACGCGGTTCCCAGTCATAACGGGGGTCTTTGGATGTGGCGGACCAGTAGAGATTGCCGCCATAGCGCCAGGGGTCCAACACAATGCCACCGTAGATATCTGCGCCCTTGGGGGCGATGACGGCGCTGCTGTGTTCAATACGAAAGCTGTTTCGTGGTTCCGCGATGGCCCGCAGGATTGTCAGACTCTGGAAGTCTTCACGTTGCAGCCTGGCCTGCATGTCCTCAGCGTAGTGGTAGCATAGGCCCCGTTGCCGGACGCCGCTGTTGACGAGGGTGTTGTGCAGGATGGGTGAGGTTGTGACCTGATACTCTTTTGCCAAGGCCGTCGCATGGCTATAGGCGATTTGCGCCGCGCGCGCAGCCTCGGCGGGATCTACATCGGGGCTCAGGTTTTCGATTGCGTGACGGAGCTGACTGACCTCATCTGGCCTGCCACCGGCATGGGGCGTGCAGCCTGTAACCAGCGCCGTGGCAATCAGCAGCAGGGAAACAACGGTGGACTTCATGCAGGGGCTGCTCGCTCAGTGTTTCGGTATCCCTAGCTTATCAAAGGCAATGACGTCAGACAGCGGGGAAATCCGACTTGGGCGGCTCTATTCCTCGATCGCCTCAAGAACGATGTCATTCAGCAACGTCTGGATCAGTTGCATCTCGCCCTCGGGAAAGGCGCGAAAGCCGATTGTTGTGAAGTTACTGTCCGGCCGTTGCGCGACGAATATGTCATAGGGGCAGAAGGTGATATTCATCGGATTGGCTTCCATCACTTCGCGGGACAGGCTGGCCGAGCAGAAAGAATAAACCTCGGCTTGTTCAAACAGCACCACGTCAGAGCCAACATCTGCGCGGGTGCGTTCCAGCATCTCTCCGACGTGACTGACATGATCGACCACCAGACCACGGTCAGTGATGGCGCTCTCCAGTCCGAAGGTCACATCCTCAAAGGTCAAATTTGTCTGGTAGCTGACCATATGTGTATCTGCTGATTGCTCTGCCAGGGCGGACAGGCCTGTCACGGTGATGGCAGCGGCTGCGCCTGACAGGGTGAAGATATACCTGCCGATATGGCGAGCTGTGGTGCGAATTGCGGTGATTTTTGTCATGGTCCTCTCCCAATGTGATCAAAGGTGACTTGCCCGCCCTGTGGAATACGCCAAGTTGGTATGGGGCGGGCCGATGGGCAGCGCGTTCCATTATCATATAGGAGTTTTTGCATGGGTTTCGCGGCAAATGCCATAGAATTCCTCGCGTATGCCTTTGTCTTTGCGCTGGGCGCGCTGGCACTGATCGCAGCGGGGCTGTTTGTGGTGGATCGGATCCAGACAGAGGACGCGGTGCGGCGCAACTATCCGGTGATTGGCAGGTTTCGCGGGTTGTTCAGCACTTTGGGTGAGTTTTTTCGCCAGTATTTCTTTGCCATGGACCGTGAGGAGATGCCCTTCAACCGTGCGCAACGGGAATGGGTCGGGCGTGCCGCAGAGGGTAAGGGCGACACGGTTGCCTTCGGTTCAACCCGCAACCTGAATGTGCCCGGCACGCCGATTTTCGTGAATGCGGCCTTTCCGGCGCTGGATGATGACAAGGCCTGCTGCGAGCCGCGCCTGATCGGGCCAACGGCCCGCCAGCCCTATATGGCGCCTTCCTTCTTCAATATCTCCGGTATGAGTTATGGGGCACTGTCGGCACCTGCGGTACGTGCCCTCAGCCATGGGGCCAAAGAGGCGGGTATCTGGATGAACACGGGCGAAGGCGGGTTGAGCCCCTATCATCTGGAAGGGGGCTGTGATGTCGTGTTTCAGATCGGCACTGCAAAATACGGCGTGCGCGATGAGAATGGCGTGCTGAGTGATGATCACCTGCGTAAGGTGGCCTCATATGATGCCGTGCGGATGTTTGAGCTGAAGCTGGCGCAGGGGGCAAAACCGGGCAAAGGGGGCATTCTGCCGGGGGCCAAGGTCACCCAACAGATCGCCGAGATCCGTGGGATCCCGGAAGGTCAGGACAGTATATCGCCGAATAGGCACCCTGAAATTGCCAACTACGACGAGCTGTTGGATATGATCGCACATGTCCGGGAGGTGACCGGCAAGCCGGTGGGCATCAAGATGGTCGTCGGGGCCGAGGCCGCCCTGCGCGAGATGTTTCTGCACATTGCGGCGCGCAAGGATGACGGCGCACCGGATTTTATCACGGTTGATGGCGGCGAGGGCGGGACCGGCGCGGCCCCGATGCCACTGATTGATCTGGTCGGTATGTCGGTGCGCGAGGCACTGCCTCTTATGTGTAATCTGCGCGATGAATATGGGCTCAAGGATCGCATCCGCCTGATCGCCTCGGGAAAGCTGGTCAATCCGGGCGATATCGCCTGGGCGCTGGCGGCGGGGGCTGACTTTGTCACCTCAGCGCGAGGATTCATGTTCTCTCTTGGCTGTATCCAGGCCCTGAAATGCAATCGCAACAGCTGCCCCACCGGGATCACCACACATAATAAGCGCCTGCAAAAGGGATTGGTTGTAGAGGAAAAATCCACCCGCGTTGCCCGTTACGCCAAGGAGATCATCCATGAGGTGGAAACCATTGCTCATTCCGTTGGGGTGAGTGAGCCCCGCCAGCTTCGTCGCCGTCACGTACGGATTATGCAGGAGGATGGGCGCAGCCGACCGATGCATGAGCTTATGCCAGGTTACAGTGCCATCGCGGAGACGTGAGAGGATATGTTTTGGACTGTGCCGCAACCTGCCTTAGGTCGTTGGCAACGAACATAAAGGAGATCCCGCATGGCCCACCGCTGGAAGAATGACCTGAGTGACGCTGATGTCACGCCCTATGCTGCATTTCTGAACCGCCGTCAGATCATGGCTGGTCTGGGCAGTGCCGCGGGGCTGGGTCTGGCAGGGCTGGGTGGCACGGCGGCGCGGGCCGCTACGGAGGAGGCACTAGAGCCCAACAGTTGGGAGGATGTGACCACCTATTGCAACTTCTACGAATTTGGCACGGGTAAGGGGGATCCCGCCGCCTATGCGGGTCGGATGACGACGGAGCCCTGGAGTGTCGAGATCGACGGTCTGGTAGAGCGGCCGGGCAGCTATTCCATGGCGCAAATTTTGGATGCTATGACGCTGGAGGACCGGATCTATCGCTTCCGCTGTGTCGAGGCTTGGTCAATGGTCGTGCCCTGGCAGGGATTTGAGCTGGCGGACCTCCTTAATCTGGCCGGAGTGCAGGACGGCGCCAAATATGTGGCGTTTGAAACCCTCTTTCGGCCATCGGAAATGCCTGGCACCGCCTATAGTGTACTGGACTGGCCTTACCGGGAGGGTCTGCGCCTTGATGAGGCGCAGCACCCGCTGACAATCATGGCCACTGGCATATTTGGCAAACCGCTCCCCAATCAGAACGGCGCGCCCCTGCGGCTGGTGGTCCCGTGGAAATATGGTTTCAAATCGATCAAGTCGATTGTCCGCATCACGCTCACGGATCAGCAGCCGCAAACCAGTTGGAACATGGCGAATGCGCGCGAATATGGGTTCTATAGCAACGTAAACCCCACTGTGGATCATCCCCGATGGAGCCAAGCCAGCGAGCGGCGTATCGGCGGCGGCCTTTTTGCCCGCCGCGAACCGACTTTGATGTTCAACGGCTATGAGAAAGACGTGGCCGCGCTGTATCAGGATATGGATCTGGCAGAGAACTTCTGAATGCAGCGGATCAACAGCCTATTTCGTATGGTTCCGGTCTGGCTGGTCTATATGGGCGGGATGCTGCCGGCAGGTGTCCTGTTCTATCAGGGGTTCTCCGGTGCGCTTGGTGCGGAACCAATCAAGGCGCTGGAACATGAATATGGCGAACTGGCTCTGCAGCTGCTGGTGGCGACTCTGGCGATTACGCCGCTGCGCCGCCTGCTCGGGTTGAACCTGATGCGATTTCGCCGGGCCATCGGGCTATTGTGCTTCTTCTATGTGAGCTGCCACCTGCTGGTGTGGCTGCTGCTTGATGTGCAGTTGCTGGGGCAGATCCTGGCGGACATCCTGAAGCGGCCATATATCACCATCGGCATGGCCGGTTTCGTGTTGATGCTTCCCTTGGCGCTGACCTCGAACGGGATTTCAGTTCGCTGGTTGGGCGCGCGATGGCGCCTCCTGCATCGGCTGACGTATCCAGCAGCCTTCCTCGGAGCGCTGCACTATGTGATGCTCGCGAAGGGGTTCCAGCTGGAACCGCTGATCTACATGGGAGCGATCCTCCTTCTGTTGGCACTCCGCCTGCCGTCGGTGGCGTGGCCAAAGCTGGCCTGAGACCGGGCCAGAAGCTTCTGTTGGCGGTTCATGTAGAGATCATAAGGCCCTCCACCGACTCGTCAGAGGGCCCTTGACGCCTACCGACTCGAATTTGGGTGAGCGCAAACAACGCTGACTCGGGTTTGGAACCGGTTGCAGCTTTGGTCCTGCTGGGAAATCTTGTTTGGTTTGACCCTGTGCTGGATTAGTGCGTGAAAGTATTCCCGTTTAAGTCATTGAAAATATACGATTAATACGAAAGTCGCCAAAAAATCG